>NZ_BAABFO010000056.1:0-513 GCF_039541095.1 Pigmentiphaga soli | reverse complement strand
CATCCGCTTTATATGATGTATTAAATGATTTAATTATTGATGTCCTCTTTGAGAATAGAGGAATTGGTGAAAAACCGCAGGCCGAAAAGTTGATAAGTAGTTTTATTCAAACGGAAGGGTTTAAAAAGCATAAAAATCTAATTATTTTTGATAGAGGATATAGTTCCAGAAAAATATATCGTCTTTTTGAAGAAAATGAAGGTTATTTTGTAATGAGAAGCGGTCAAAAAAATGGTGTTTTAAAGGTAATATCACAAGCTCCTTTGGGGGATCACATAATTGAGTATGAATGGGAGAAAAAAGTATCTAAAGTAAGAGTTGTAAAATTTCCTTTAGATACTGGAGAAATCGAAACCATCGCAACGAATATCTTTTCAATCGATTTTACAGAAGATGATTTTAAAGAACTCTATTTCTTGAGGTGGGGTATAGAAACAAAATACAAAGAAATAAAGTCTACATTAAAAATAGAAAACTTCACAGGAGATAAACCTGTATGTGTTGAACAAGATT
>NZ_BAABFO010000055.1:0-546 GCF_039541095.1 Pigmentiphaga soli | reverse complement strand
CCCGGCAGGGGAGTGAAAGAGAACCTGAAACCCTGTGTTTACAAGCTGTGGAACACCCTTATGTGGTGAACCGCGTACTTTTTGTAGAACGGTCCGGCGAGTTACTTTTACTGGCAAGGTTAAGAACGAAAAGTTTGAAGCCGAAGGCAAACCAAGTCTGAATAGGGCGAAGAATAACAGTCAGTAAGAGTAGACCCGAAACCGGGTGATCTACCCATGTCCAGGTTGAAGTTACCGTAAAAGGTGATGGAGGACCGAACACACATCCGTTGAAAAGGGTGGTGATGAGGTGTGGGTAGGGGAGAAATTCCAATCGAACCCGGAGATAGCTGGTTCTCCTCGAAATAGCTTTAGGGCTAGCCTTGAGAGAAAGTCTGATGGAGGTAGAGCACTGAATATCCTAGGGGGCGTCAAAGCTTACCGAAGATTATCAAACTCCGAATGCCATACAGATGTTCATCAGGAGTCAGACTACACGAGATAAGTTGGGTAGTCAAAAGGGAAAGAGCCCAGACCACCAGCTAAGGTCCCAAAGTGCGTGTTAAG
>NZ_BAABFO010000054.1:0-573 GCF_039541095.1 Pigmentiphaga soli | reverse complement strand
TATGATATAATCTTTTCTTGTCGGCACCAAAAGAATTCAATTAATAAATTGATTCAATGCCGTTGAACATTGATAACTGAACAGTGAAACAACCTTGAAAATTCTAATAAATTTTCATATTATAAATGAAGCGTTGAACTTGATTCGATGACTAATTTATAACGAACCGTATCTAATATAGATACAACCTTAAAAACAGTAAGGATTTAACGTTTGTTTTAATTCTTAAAACAAGCCAATGTTAATTCTGAACGATTAAACTTTAATTTGAGAGTTTGATCCTGGCTCAGGATGAACGCTGGCGGCGTGCTTAACACATGCAAGTCGAACGGAGTTAATAAGTAGAAGTCTTCGGATGGAAGCTTACTAACTTAGTGGCGGACGGGTGAGTAACGCGTGGGTAACCTGCCTTATACAGGGGGATAACAGCCGGAAACGGTTGCTAATACCGCATAAGCATACAGTGCCGCATGGTACAGTGTGAAAAGATTTATCGGTATAAGATGGACCCGCGTCTGATTAGCTAGTTGGTGAGGTAATGGCTCACCAAGGCGACGATCAGTAGCCGGCTTG
>NZ_BAABFO010000053.1:0-588 GCF_039541095.1 Pigmentiphaga soli | reverse complement strand
CAGCCGTGCTCGGTGGGTCTACGTCTACCTGCTGCTGGAATTCCAGTCGCGTAGCGATCGCTACATGGCGCTGCGCCTGATGTCCTATCTGTCGTTGCTCTATCAGGATCTGCTGCGCCAGAAACCCGGCGACGGGCGCGCTTTGCCGCCGGTGCTGCCGATGGTGCTGTACAACGGCCCTGGGCGCTGGACCGCTCCGCGCGAGATGAGCGGGCTCATCGACAGCGTCCACCGCGGATTGGCGCGCTACCGGCCTGAACTGCGCTACTTGCTGTTAGACCAGGCGGAACTTGGCGAGGCGGCCCTGCCGGTGGACAATCTGGCGGCCACGTTCTTCCGGCTGGAGCGCAGCCGCGATCCAGCCGGACTGGTGGAGGCGCTGGGCGATCTGAACCGCATCGCGGCCTCGCCGGCGATGACGGAGGTGCGCCGGGCCTTCACGGCATGGCTGCGCCAGGTGCTGCTGCCGGCGCGGCTGCCCGGTGCTACGATTCAAGGGCTCGAAGACATTCAGGAGATACGAACCATGCTCGCCGAACGCGTCATCGACTGGACCAGGCAGTGGAAACAGCAGGGCCTGGAGGAAGG
>NZ_BAABFO010000052.1:0-1132 GCF_039541095.1 Pigmentiphaga soli | reverse complement strand
GATGAACTGCACCATCGAGGTCATGTCTTTCGCGGCGCCGTCCTGCCGGTAGGCCGAATCCCACAGCTGGCGCGACTGCGCGCCCACCCAGTTCGGCACCCCCAGCGCCCGGATCTCTTCCACCGCCAGCCCGATGTCCTTGCACACGCTGGAGATCGGGAAGCCGAAGTCGAAGGTGCCCGGCAGCACGTACTTCGGGAACTTGTCCGACGTCGCGTTGTTGCGCCCGCTGCCCGCGTTGAACACGTTCATCATCGTTTCCGGCGCCAGCCCGCCCCGGATCCCGGCCACGTACGCCTCGGCCGTCACCGCGAACGCCGTCGACGACAGCATGTTGTTGAGCAGCTTCATCAGCTGACCCTGCCCCGGCTTGTCGCCCACCACGAAGGTCTTGCCCAGCACCTGGAACATCGGCGCCAGCCGTTCCAGCGCCTCGCTCTTGCCCGCCAGCATGATCGCCAGCGTGCCCGCCTTGGCCCCGGCCGCCCCGCCGCTGATCGGCGCATCGACCATGTCGATGCCCTTGTTCTGCAGCGCCGCCGCCACTTCGGCCGTGGCCGCCGAGCCCACCGTCGACAGGTCCACCACCAGCTTGACCGCCGTGCCGTCGACAATGTTGCCCGCCCCGGCCAGCACCGCCTTGAACACCGCCACCGTCGGCATGCTGGTGAACACGATCGAGGCCACGTCGGCCACCCCCTTGGCGCTGGCCGCGCCCTGCGCCCCGATCGCCGTCAGCTCGGCCACCGCCTGCGGGTTGACGTCGAACACCGTCAGGTCGTAGCCCGCCTCGATCAGCCGCCGCGCCATCGGCCGGCCCATCACCCCGACCCCGACGAAGCCCAGTTTCAGTTTCGATTGTTCCGCCATGGCGCGCCTCAGATCCCCATGTCCTTGAACACCGCGCGGGCCACCTTGAAGCTGCCCAGGCCGGCCGGCATGCCGCAGTAGATCGCCACCTGCAGGAACACTTCCTGGATCTCTTCCTTGGTCACGCCGTTGTTGATCGCCCCGCGCACGTGCACGTGCAGTTCGTCGGCCCGGTTGAGCGCGGCGATCATCGCCAGGTTGATCAGGCTGCGGGTGCGGCGCTCCAGGCCAGGACGCGACCAGACGTCGCCCCAGCAGTACT
>NZ_BAABFO010000051.1:0-1166 GCF_039541095.1 Pigmentiphaga soli | reverse complement strand
CTAGTGTTCTGTCCCGTAAATTCGCCGTCACAAGATATGGTTAGGATAAGGCCTTCAGGGAGAGGTCGATGCCGAACGCCTACACACGCAACCATGTGGTGGAGTTGACTGAAGTCGAGCGCGCGGAGCTGACTGCGATGGCGCGCTCGCGATCGCTGCCGGCGGCGCTGGCGCTTCGGGCCCGGATTGTGTTGGCATGCGAAGGGCCTGAGGCGGCAAGCACGGAAGTCGCCAAGACCTTGGGTGTCGATCGCAGCACGGTGAACAAGTGGCGCGGGCGGTACGTACGAGATCGGATCAACGGACTTTATGACGAGCTGCGTCCAGGACGGCCGCGTACGGTGGACGACGAGCGGGTGGCCGAGTTGATCACCAAGACACTGCACAGCAAGCCGGCCGATGGTGCAACGCACTGGAGCACGCGAGGGCTTGCCGGGGAGACGGGCATCAGCAAGACGACGGTGGCCCGCTATCTGAAGGCGTTCCAGATCAAGCCGCATCGTGTGGAGAGTTTCAAGCTGTCGACCGATCCGCTGTTCATCGAGAAGTTGCGCGATGTGGTCGGGCTCTACCTGAGTCCGCCTGAGAACGCGCTGGTGCTATGTGTCGATGAGAAGAGCCAATGCCAGGCGCTCGAGCGCACGCAGCCTATGCTGCCGATGGGTTTGGGTTACGCCGAAGGTGTCACCCACGACTACGTGCGCCACGGCACGACGACGCTGTTTGCCGCGTTGAACGTGATGAACGGCCAAGTGCTGGCGCAGTGCCGCCCGCGGCACAGGCACCAGGAATTCCTGGACTTCCTGCGAGCCATCGATCGGGCGGTTCCCCCGGAATTGGACGTGCACTGCATCGCAGACAACTATGCCAGCCATAAGCATCCCAAGGTGCGCGCATGGCTGTCGCAGCGGCCACGCTGGCATATGCACTTCGTGCCGACTTATTCCAGTTGGCTCAATCAGGTCGAACGATTTTTTGCCATCATTACCGACAAGGCCATACGTCGCGGTTCGTTCAAAAGCGTCAAGGAACTGACCACCAAGATCGACACGTTCATCAGCCACTACAACGAGAACTGCAAGCCCTTCACCTGGACTGCCACCGCCGACTCGATCCTACAAAAACTCGCCCGCTTGTGTGGGCGAATTAACGGGACAGAACACTAG
>NZ_BAABFO010000050.1:0-2200 GCF_039541095.1 Pigmentiphaga soli | reverse complement strand
GCGAAGCGCGTAGGGGGGAGCCTCTACAGGGCGCGCGAAGCGCGTAGGGGTGGGTTTCAGACCGGCGGCAGGTCGAGCCGGACGATCCAGTCCTTGAATTCCGGGCCGGCCGGCGGGAAGCGCTTGAGCACCGCGGGGTCGTGGCCGGGAATGACGTGCTGCGGCGAGTCGGCCAGGCTGTAGGCCTTGCGATAGCCCTCCAGCATGTCGCCCACGTTGTAGACCGCCGGGAAGGGGCGGTGCTGCTCCATGTTGGCATACAGGTGCGAGGCGTCGGACGCCAGCACCACCCAGCCGCGCTGGGAATGCACCCGCACGATCTGCAGGCCGTTGGTGTGCCCGCCCACCAGGTGCACCGACAGGCCCGGCGCGATCTGCTCGTCGCCGTCGTGGAACTCGGCGCGGCCGGCGAACACCTTGTGCACCATCTCGGCCACGTCCTTGGCCTCGAACGGATGGTTCAGCGCCCCATGGCACATGCAGCGGCCGGTACAGTAGGCCATCTCGCGGTCCTGCAAGTGGTAGCGGGCGCGCGGGAACAGATGGCGGTTGCCGGCGTGGTCGTAGTGCATGTGGGTCAGGATGATGTCCTCGACCTTGTCGGTCTCGATGCCGATCGCGCGCAGGCCTTCTTCCACCGAATGGGTGATGACGCGGCCGCGCTTCTGCGCCTGTTCGTCGTCGAAGCCGGTGTCGACCACGAAGGTGCGCGACTCGCCCACCACCGCCCATACGAAGTAATCCAGCGGCATCGGAACATCGTGCGGATCGCCCCCGATGAAATTGTCCGCCGCCTTGCGGTTGTGGTAGGCGTACTTGATGGCGTAGATGCGATAGGTTTCGAGCGGGGCGTTCATCCGAGGGTTCTCCTCCGTAGGTTGAGCCGGCGTTGGACCGGCGTCGCAGGCGCAGGCTATTCTAGTTCCAGCGCCCGGACGGCGCCCGGCGTGCCGTGCTGCACTGCGGTGCGCCGGAGGTTGAGATAGCGCTATCATAACAAACCGTCCGGTTCGCCTCGGCGACGGGCCGGGCGTTGCGTTTCGCGTGTGTTAACGCTATCATGCGGCCCAGCCCGGTCGTGCCGCTGTGGCAGCCTGGGCACCGCGCTTCAACGGGAGACACGGCCCGGCTGGGCCGATCGAAAAATCAAAGGGAAATCGAATGAAGGGCAAGACCGCGCTTATCACCGGCTCCTCAGGCGGACTGGGCTATGCCGTGGCAGAAGGCCTGGCCGGCGCCGGCTGCAATATCGTCCTGCACGGGCTCGAGCCGGCCGCGGACATGGAATCGCAGCGCAGCGAGCTGGAGCGCCGGCATGGCGTCAAGGCGCTGTACCTGCAGGCCGACCTGGCCGATCCCGCCGCGATCGAATCGATGATCGGCCAGGCGCGCGACGGCCTGGGGCCGGTCGACATCCTGGTCAACAATGCCGTGGTCCGCAACTTCGGGCGGGTCGAGGAATTTCCGGTCGACGCCTGGAACATGGCGCTGGCCGTCAACCTGTCGGCCGCCTTCCACGCCATCCGCCTGACGCTGCCCGGCATGCGGCAGCGCGGCTGGGGCCGGATCTTCAACATGACTTCGGTGTACGGCTTTCGCGCCACGCCCAACCGGATCGACTACGTCACCACCAAGACCGCGCTGATCGGCATGACGCGCGCGGTGGCCCTGGAGAACGTGACCGGCGGCATCACCTGCAACGCCATCTGCCCGGGCGCCGTCTACACGCCTGGCAGCGAAGTGCGCGTCGAACGTATGATGGCCGAGCAGAACATCGACCGCGATACCGCGATGCGCCGTTTCATGGTCGGCAAGCAGCCCTCGGGTCGCTTCGTCGAGCCGCAGGACGTGGCCGCGATGGTCGTGTTCCTGTGCGGGCCCGCCAGCCGCGACATCACCGGCGCCGTGCTGCCGGTGGAGGGCGGATGGCTGGCATCATGACACCCGGCGGCCGCCGGCGATTGCGCCTGCGGCCCTGATCGCCACAACTTTCAAGCTTTCAAGGAGACTTTTCCATGGCCTTCAACAAAGAACTCTACGAGCAGGGACTCAAGGTCCGCCGCGCGGTCGTGGGCGACGCCTACGTCGACGCCTCGCTGAAGAACGCCGACGAATTCAGCCAGCCGATGCAGGAACTCGTCACCCAGTACTGCTGGGGCGACGTCTGGTCGCGTCCTGGCCTGGAGCGCCGCACCCGCAG
>NZ_BAABFO010000049.1:0-5838 GCF_039541095.1 Pigmentiphaga soli | reverse complement strand
GCACGAGGGGTTCTGGGGGGTATTAGCCTGACGATGACCTACTTTCACAGACGAATGTCCACTATCATCGGCGCGAAGGCGTTTCACGGTCCTGTTCGGGATGGGAAGGGGTGGGACCACCTTGCTATGGTCGTCAGGCATGACTTGTCGACGGGTCGCAGGTTCCTTGCGGGAACCGCGCGCACCATCCAATCTGGGAAGAAGCTCAACAGCGTATTCGTATGGGAGTGACTGCTTTGCGGCACTCGCTACAACCGCCAGGGTTATAGGATCAAGCCGCACGGGCAATTAGTATCGGTTAGCTCAACGCATTACTGCGCTTCCACACCCGACCTATCAACGTCCTGGTCTCGAACGGCCCTTCAGGGGGGTCAAGCCCCCGGGAAATCTTATCTTCAGACGAGTTTCCCGCTTAGATGCCTTCAGCGGTTATCTCTTCCGTACATAGCTACCCGGCAATGCCATTGGCATGACAACCGGTACACCAGAGGTACGTCCATTCCGGTCCTCTCGTACTAGGAACAGGCTCCGTCAAATTTCCAGCGCCCACGGCAGATAGGGACCAAACTGTCTCACGACGTTTTAAACCCAGCTCACGTACCTCTTTAAATGGCGAACAGCCATACCCTTGGGACCGGCTACAGCCCCAGGATGAGATGAGCCGACATCGAGGTGCCAAACACCGCCGTCGATATGAACTCTTGGGCGGTATCAGCCTGTTATCCCCAGAGTACCTTTTATCCGTTGAGCGATGGCCCTTCCATTCAGAACCACCGGATCACTATGTCCTGCTTTCGCACCTGTTCGACTTGTCAGTCTCACAGTTAAGCACGCTTATGCCATTGCACTATCAGCACGATTTCCGACCGTACCTAGCGTACCTTCGAACTCCTCCGTTACCCTTTAGGAGGAGACCGCCCCAGTCAAACTGCCCACCATGCACTGTCCCCGACCCGGATAACGGGCCAAGGTTAGAACCGCAAACAAATCAGGGTGGTATTTCAAGGACGGCTCCACGAGATCTAGCGACCTCGCTTCAGCGCCTCCCACCTATCCTACACAGACCGGTTCACAGTCCAATGCAAAGCTACAGTAAAGGTTCATGGGGTCTTTCCGTCTAGCCGCGGGTAGATTGCATCATCACAAACATTTCAACTTCGCTGAGTCTCAGGAGGAGACAGTGTGGCCATCGTTACGCCATTCGTGCAGGTCGGAACTTACCCGACAAGGAATTTCGCTACCTTAGGACCGTTATAGTTACGGCCGCCGTTTACCGGGGCTTCGATCAAGAGCTTGCACCCCATCACTTAACCTTCCGGCACCGGGCAGGCGTCACACCCTATACGTCCACTTTCGTGTTTGCAGAGTGCTGTGTTTTTATTAAACAGTCGCAGCCACCGATTCTCTGCGACCCCATCAGGCTCCGTGCGCAGGCACTTCACCCTACCGGGGCATACCTTCTCCCGAAGTTACGGTATCAATTTGCCGAGTTCCTTCTCCTGAGTTCTCTCAAGCGCCTGAGAATATTCATCCCGTCCACCTGTGTCGGTTTGCGGTACGGTCTCGTTCAGCTGAAGCTTAGAGGCTTTTCCTGGAACCACTTCCAATCACTTCGCGAGACAAGCTCGCTCGCGCCACACCCTTGAATTGCGCGCCCGGATTTGCCTGAGCGCCTTCTTCGATGCAGCAACGGGGACGTCCAACACCCCGATGATCTTCCGCGATCCGTCCCCCCATCGCACTGAACGACGGTGCTGGAATATTAACCAGCTTCCCATCAGCTACGCATCTCTGCCTCGCCTTAGGGGCCGACTCACCCTACGCCGATGAACGTTGCGTAGGAAACCTTGGACTTACGGCGAGAGGGCCTTTCACCCTCTTTATCGCTACTCATGTCAGCATTCGCACTTCTGATACCTCCAGCAGCCTTTACAAGCCACCTTCGCAGGCTTACAGAACGCTCCCCTACCACGCATGGATAAATCCACGCATCCGCAGCTTCGGTATATCGCTTAGCCCCGTTACATCTTCCGCGCAGGACGACTCGATCAGTGAGCTATTACGCTTTCTTTAAAGGATGGCTGCTTCTAAGCCAACTTCCTGACTGTCTATGCCTTCCCACTTCGTTTCCCACTTAGCGATATTTGGGGACCTTAGCTGGCGGTCTGGGTTGTTTCCCTCTTGAGTCCGGACGTTAGCACCCGGTGCTCTGTCTCCCGAGCTGTACTTCCAGGTATTCGGAGTTTGCAATGGTTTGGTAAGTCGCCATGACCCCCTAGCCATAACAGTGCTCTACCCCCTGGAGTAATACTCGAGGCACTACCTAAATAGTTTTCGGGGAGAACCAGCTATTTCCAGACTTGTTTAGCCTTTCACCCCTATCCACAGCTCATCCCCTAGTTTTTCAACACTAGTGGGTTCGGTCCTCCAGCACGTGTTACCGTGCCTTCAACCTGGCCATGGATAGATCGTCTGGTTTCGGGTCTACACCCAGCGACTGAACGCCCTATTCGGACTCGCTTTCGCTACGCCTCCCCTATCCGGTTAAGCTTGCCACTGAATGTAAGTCGCTGACCCATTATACAAAAGGTACGCCGTCACCCCACAAGGAGGCTCCGACTGTTTGTATGCATGCGGTTTCAGGATCTATTTCACTCCCCTTCCGGGGTTCTTTTCGCCTTTCCCTCACGGTACTGGTTCACTATCGGTCGATCACGAGTATTTAGCCTTGGAGGATGGTCCCCCCATCTTCAGACAGGATTTCACGTGTCCCGCCCTACTTATCGTGCGCCTAGTTCCACCTCAGGGATTTCGAGTACGGGGCTATCACCCGCTATGGCCGGCCTTTCCAGACCGTTCCCCTATCACCGAAGCTAAAACGCACAGGCTGTTCCGATTTCGCTCGCCACTACTTTCGGAATCTCGGTTGATTTCTGTTCCTCGAGCTACTGAGATGTTTCAGTTCACCCGGTTCGCCTCGCATACCTATGTATTCAGTATGCGATACCGCCGAAGCGGTGGGTTTCCCCATTCGGATATCTGCGGATCAAAGCTCGTTTGCCAGCTCCCCGCAGCTTTTCGCAGGCTACTACGTCCTTCATCGCCTGTGATCGCCAAGGCATCCACCACATGCACTTAGTCGCTTGATCCTATAACCGTAGCGGCTATAGAACTCTGGTTTACTCTAGCGTTTGTGCCGTCCCAGGGACATGACTTCCTGGGACTGATAAATGCAATCACAACCCGTATCCAACACACACGGGCTCTCGCCCACGTGTCCCGGACACTGTTACTGTTGTGCTTCTTCCAGATTGTTAAAGAACAAAAACAGCCAATTCGGTAATGCGTACTGCCGGTACTACGATTGCCAAGCCAAAGCCCAGCCTTCAACACGGACTCGCCGCGCTCAAGCCTAGGTTCTGAACCAGATGCCAGATAATTGGTGGAGGCTGACGGGATCGAACCGACGACCCTCTGCTTGCAAAGCAGATGCTCTCCCAGCTGAGCTAAGCCCCCATAAGAACCCCGACCCTGCACCACCACACCGCCCCACCCAGGGTGCAGCGGATCCGGCTTTGCCGGTCCGCCAGCACCGCCCCCTGGGGGGCGCGCGTCAGCGCGTAGGGGGGGGCCATCTCTGGTGGGTCTGGTTGGACTCGAACCAACGACCCCCGCCTTATCAAGACGGTGCTCTAACCAGCTGAGCTACAGACCCATATTCCTACAGGATCCGCTCACGGAACAGATCGCTCCGCCCCGATCCAGCACTGCAACAACCGATAAGAGTGGACGCTTGGCGGTACGCGCTTCGCTCTGAAAGGAGGTGATCCAGCCGCACCTTCCGATACGGCTACCTTGTTACGACTTCACCCCAGTCATGAACCCTACCGTGGTAAGCGCCCTCCTTGCGGTTAGGCTACCTACTTCTGGTAGAACCCACTCCCATGGTGTGACGGGCGGTGTGTACAAGACCCGGGAACGTATTCACCGCGACATGCTGATCCGCGATTACTAGCGATTCCGACTTCATGCAGTCGAGTTGCAGACTGCAATCCGGACTACGATCGGGTTTCTGGGATTGGCTCCCCCTCGCGGGTTGGCGGCCCTCTGTCCCGACCATTGTATGACGTGTGAAGCCCTACCCATAAGGGCCATGAGGACCTGACGTCATCCCCACCTTCCTCCGGTTTGTCACCGGCAGTCTCATTAGAGTGCCCTTTCGTAGCAACTAATGACAAGGGTTGCGCTCGTTGCGGGACTTAACCCAACATCTCACGACACGAGCTGACGACGGCCATGCAGCACCTGTGTTCCGGTTCTCTTTCGAGCACTCCCAAATCTCTTCGGGATTCCAGACATGTCAAGGGTAGGTAAGGTTTTTCGCGTTGCATCGAATTAATCCACATCATCCACCGCTTGTGCGGGTCCCCGTCAATTCCTTTGAGTTTTAATCTTGCGACCGTACTCCCCAGGCGGTCAACTTCACGCGTTAGCTGCGCTACCAAAGCCCGAAGGCCCCGACAGCTAGTTGACATCGTTTAGGGCGTGGACTACCAGGGTATCTAATCCTGTTTGCTCCCCACGCTTTCGTGCATGAGCGTCAGTATTATCCCAGGGGGCTGCCTTCGCCATCGGTGTTCCTCCACATATCTACGCATTTCACTGCTACACGTGGAATTCCACCCCCCTCTGACATACTCTAGTCCGGGAGTTAAAAATGCAGTTCCAAGGTTGAGCCCTGGGATTTCACATCTTTCTTTCCGGACCGCCTGCGCACGCTTTACGCCCAGTAATTCCGATTAACGCTTGCACCCTACGTATTACCGCGGCTGCTGGCACGTAGTTAGCCGGTGCTTATTCTGCGGGTACCGTCAGTTACGCCAGGTATTAGCCGGCGCCGTTTCTTTCCCGCCAAAAGTGCTTTACAACCCGAAGGCCTTCTTCGCACACGCGGCATGGCTGGATCAGGGTTGCCCCCATTGTCCAAAATTCCCCACTGCTGCCTCCCGTAGGAGTCTGGGCCGTGTCTCAGTCCCAGTGTGGCTGGTCGTCCTCTCAAACCAGCTACGGATCGTCGCCTTGGTAGGCCTTTACCCCACCAACTAGCTAATCCGGCATCGGCCGCTCCAATAGTGAGAGGTCTTGCGATCCCCCCCTTTCCCCCGTAGGGCGTATGCGGTATTAGCTACGCTTTCGCGTAGTTATCCCCCGCTACTGGGCACGTTCCGATGCATTACTCACCCGTTCGCCACTCGCCACCAGGGTTGCCCCCGTGCTGCCGTTCGACTTGCATGTGTAAGGCATGCCGCTAGCGTTCAATCTGAGCCAGGATCAAACTCTTCAGTTCAATCTCTGTTGTTGATGTACTGCGAGCCCAAAACACAGGTTCGCGGTACGTTCGCTGCGTACTCAAAGAAAGTGAAAGGTAAATGACTTTACCTAAAACTTCTTTCAGTGAGCACTTGATTTCATTGGCTTAGCCAACCGGTAAACCGGATGACACCGCGTCGACACTCAAGCGCCCACACTTATCGGCTGTTTGGTTTTTAAAGAACGGTACTGCCTACTGCTTACTCCGCCTTCCCCCTGCCTCGCCCGCGTCGCCGTTTCCAGCGCTGCGTTCGTTCAGCAGAGAAGCGAGATTATGAAGAGCTTTTTTCGTGTTGTCAAATCAGCGATTCGCTTTCTTTGACACCCCGATGACCCAGCCAAGACATCTTCAAGACACCCCGGCCCAACCATCCTGCCCTTCCTCGCCACCGCCGCACCGCGTTGTTTGCGTTGCAGCAGCCAAGACAGAAACTATAGCACAGCTTTTTCGGGCCGTGCAAATGGATC
>NZ_BAABFO010000048.1:0-7196 GCF_039541095.1 Pigmentiphaga soli | reverse complement strand
CGCCCAGGCGACGAACCCGGCTGCCCCCGCGCCGCGCCCGCCGGCCGCGCCGACCGGCGCCAAGCCGTACCGGCCGGAACTGCTGGCCGGCGGCGGCGCGGTGGTGGTCAAGGATTCCACCATCCGGGTCGACACCGTCCGTTTCGACCAGATCCTGAACCTGGCGGGCGAGATCGGCCTCACCAAGAACCGGTTGAGTTGCCTGCGCGACGCGCTGGTGGGCCATCGCCACGACGATACGGCCGAGGCGCTGGACCACGTGTTCGGTCAGCTCGACACCCTCGTCTCCGACCTGCAGTCGGCGGTCATGATGGCCCGCATGCAGCCGGTCGGGCGCATGTTCCAGAAGTACACGCGGCTGGCGCGCGACCTGGCCCGCCAGCTCGACAAAGACGTCGAGCTGCTGATCACCGGCGGCGAGACCGAGGTCGACAAGACCATCCTCGACGAGCTCAACGATCCGCTGGTCCACCTGATCCGCAACGCGGTCGACCACGGCATCGAAACCATGATCGAGCGCCGCTCGGTCGGCAAGCCGGCGCGCGGCACGGTGCACCTGTCGGCGCGCCAGACAGGCGACTCGATCGTGATCGAGGTGACCGACGACGGCCGCGGCATGGATCCCGAAGTGATCCGCCGCAAGGCCGTGGAAAAGGGCGCCATCAGCGCCGACGAGGCCGCCACGCTCGACCAGGCGCAGTGCCTGAAGCTGATCTTCCTGCCGGGCTTTTCCACCCGCAGCGAAGTCAGCGACGTGTCGGGCCGCGGCGTCGGCATGGACGTGGTCAAGACCAACATCGAACGGCTCAAGGGCCAGATCCACATCCAGTCCACCCCGGGCATGGGGTCGCACATCGTCGTTTCGCTGCCGCTCACGCTGGCCATCCTGCCGGTGCTGATGCTCAAGCTGATCGACCAGCCCTATGCGATCCCGCTGTCGGCGGTGCGCGAGATCATCTCGCTGAAGCAGGAAGACCTGCATTCCATCGGCAACGGCCAGGCGCTCACCATACGCGGCCAGGTCCTGCCCGTGCTCGACCTGGCCGCGCTGCTGGGCCGCCACCGCCAGGAGCCGCCATCGCTGGCGGTGGTGCTGGCCTATGGCGAGCGCCAGCTGGTGCTGGGAGTCGACGGCTTCATCGGCCAGGACGAGGTCATGATCAAGCCGCTGGAAGGCATCCGGCCCAAGGGCGTGGCCGGCGCCACGCTGTCGGGCGACGGCACGCTGGTGCTGGTGCTCGAGATGAAGCAACTGCTTGAAGGCGTGTTCTGAAGCGGCAGGGGCGTTAGTGGCCGCCCCCGCACGGCGCCCGCTCCAGGCGGGCGCCGATAAACCCGGTTTTCCGAGGTCTGTTCGAGGTTTTGCTTATTCGTAGCAACCGAAATAATTGGTATCAGCTACCGGCATGATCTGCGCGCGCGGCGCGCGGATACGGCGGTTGCACGGGAAGCGGCCAGCGCCCGCGTCCCGTCATCCTCGAACTCCCGGAACATCGTGTCAGATAGCCAGGAAAGCGGCCAGGAAAAGGCGCTGGCGCCGTCACAGCGACGGTTGGACCAGGCGCGTGAAGAAGGGCAGGTGGCGCGCTCACGCGACCTGTCGGGCGCCCTTGCGACCTTTGCCTGTGTTTGCGTGCTCGCCATCGGCGGCGCCCGCATCGCGGCCGACGCCATCGGCTGGCTGCAGGCCGCATTCGTGTCGGCCGGCGGCATGTCGGCCGCCGCCCGCGACGACAGTCTGCTCACCCTGGGCCTCGCGCACGCCATGGCCGCGGGTTTGCTGGCCATCGCGCCGGTGCTGGCTGCCGGCATGGTGGCCGGCGTGCTGGGTTCGGTCGGCCTGGGCGGCCTGGTGCTGTCGCCCAAGGCGCTGATGCCCGATTTCTCCCGCCTGTCGCCGCTGAAGGGTTTCGGCCGCATCCTGTCGCTGAACGGCCTGGTCGAGCTGGGCAAGTCCCTGCTCAAGGTATTCGTGCTGGGCGGCGTGGCCGCGATGCTGGTCTGGAGCGAGGTGGACGTGTGGCCGGCGCTGGCGCTGCCGGCGGTGCCGATGGCGCTGGCCCAGCTAGGCGGCATGATGTCGCACCACGCGCTGGCGCTGTCGGGCGCCCTGTTCGTGATCGCAGCGGCCGACGTGCCCTTCCAGTGGTGGAACCACCACAAGCAGCTGCGCATGACGCTGGAAGAAGCCAAGCAGGAAAACAAGGAAACCGAGGGCGACCCGCAGGTCAAGGGCAAGATCCGGCAGCTGCAGCGCGAACGCGCGCGTGCCCGGATGATGCAGGCGGTGCCCACGGCCGACGTGGTCGTGACCAACCCGGCGCACTATGCGGTGGCGCTTAAATACGACGACCGCAAAATGAGCGCGCCGCGCGTGGTGGCCAAGGGTACGGACGAGATCGCCGCCCGCATCCGCGAACTGGCGGCCGAGCACGGCGTATCGGTGGTCGAGAGCCCGCCGCTGGCGCGCGCGCTGTACCGCCACGCCGAGCTCGAGGCCGAAGTGCCGGTCGAGCTGTACCGGGCAGTGGCGCAGGTGCTGGCCTACGTCTATCAATTGCGCGGCCACGCGCACGGCCCGCAGCCGGCGGTGCCGGTGGTCGAGGTGCCGGCCGGCTGGGATCCGCTGGACGGCCGGCCGCGTCCCGGGAGAGCGCCGTGAACGCGCGCACCGTCCGGGTCGGCGGTCTGGAGTTCACCGCCGCGCAGCTGCGCGAACTCGGCATGCCGCTGTTCATCCTGCTCGTGCTGGGCATGATGCTGCTGCCGCTGCCGCCGCTGCTGCTCGACCTGCTGTTCACCTTCAACATCGCCGTGTCGCTGCTGGTGCTGCTGTCGGCCACCTATACCCGGCGGCCGCTGGATTTTTCCGTATTTCCCAGCGTGATCCTGGTCAGCACGCTGCTGCGGCTGTCGCTGAACGTGGCTTCCACCCGCGTGGTGCTGTTGCACGGCCACAACGGGCCCGACGCCGCCGGCAAGGTGATCGAGGCCTTCGCCACCTTCCTGGTGGGCGGCAACTTCGCCGTCGGCGTCGTGGTGTTCACCGTGCTGGTCATCATCAACTTCGTGGTCGTCACCAAGGGCGCCGGCCGCATCGCCGAAGTGTCGGCCCGCTTCACGCTGGACGCGATGCCCGGCAAGCAGATGGCCATCGACGCCGACCTGAACGCCGGCCTGATCAACGAATCGGCCGCGCGCGAACGCCGCGCCGACGTGGCGCGCGAGGCCGACTTCTACGGCGCGATGGACGGCGCCTCGAAGTTCGTGCGCGGCGATGCGATCGCCGGCATCCTGATCCTGGCCGTCAACATCGTGGGCGGCCTGCTGATCGGCGTGGGCCAGCACGACATGAGCTTTGCCGACGCCGGCCGCAACTACGTGCTGCTGTCCATCGGCGACGGCCTGGTGGCCCAGGTGCCGGCGCTGCTGATCTCGATCGCCGCCGGCCTGATCGTGTCGCGGGTGGGCGAGGGCGACGACATCGGCACCGAAGTCGGCCGCCAGCTGCTCGGCACGCCGCAGGCCATCGGCCTGTCGGCCGCCATCATCGGGCTGCTGGGGCTGATCCCGGGCATGCCGAACCTGGCCTTCCTGACCCTGGCCGGCGGCATGGGCTGGCTGGCCTGGAGCCTGGCGCGCCGCCGCATGGAAGAGGCCAGCCGCAAGGCCGGCGCGGCCGCGGCGCCGGCCGAACCGGCGCAGTCGCAGGAAGCCAGCTGGGACGACGTCAACCCGGTCGACACCGTCGGCCTGGAAGTGGGCTACCGGTTGATTCCGCTGGTCGACAAAACCGGCGACGGCGAATTGCTCAAACGCATCAAGGCGCTGCGCAAGAAATTCGCGCAAGACGTCGGCTTCCTGCCGGCCGCCGTGCACATCCGCGACAACCTGGAGCTGCGCCCGGGCGGCTACCGGATCACGCTCAAGGGCGTGGCGATCGGCGAGGGCGAGGTGCAGACCGGCGGCTTCCTGGCCATCAACCCCGGCCGCGTCACGCGCGAGATCGGCGGCACCCCCACGCGCGACCCGGCGTTCGGCCTGCCGGCGCTGTGGATCGCCGCCACCGACCGCGAACAGGCGCAGGCCGCCGGCTACACCGTGGTCGACGTCGGCACCGTGATCGCCACCCACCTGTCGCACCTGCTGCACGCCCACGCCGCCGAACTGCTGGGCCGCAGCGAGCTGCAGTCGCTGGCCGAGCATTTCTCGCGCTCCACGCCCAAGCTGCTGGACGACCTGGTGCCCAAGCTGATCCCGATGTCCACGCTGCAGCGGGTGCTGCAGTCGCTGCTCGACGAAGGCGTGCACATCCGCGATTTCCGCAGCATCGTCGAGACCCTGTCGGAACACGCGGTGCGCACGCAGGATCCGGCCGAGCTCACCGGCGCGGTGCGGATCGCGCTGGGCCGCGCCATCACGCAGGGCATCTTCGGCACCAGCGGCGGCATCGACGTGCTGGCGCTCGACCCCGAACTCGAACGCGTGCTGCTGAACACCAGCGCGAAAAGCGGCGAGCTGGGCGCCATCGAGCCGATGCTGGCCGAACGGCTGCTGGGCGAGGCGGCCGCCGCGGTCGACAAGATGGATGCACTGGGCAAGCCGGCTGCGCTGCTGGTGCCCGACCGGCTGCGGCTGGGCCTGGCGCGGCTGCTGCGCCGCTCGGTGCCGCGCCTGAAGGTGCTGGGGCACGCCGAGATCCCTGAATCCAGGATGATCCGCGTCGCATTGACCCTGGGGACGAGATGAAACCGGGGCTGGAACATTTTTTTGGCGGGAACTGAATCATGGCGTTTCGCAAATTCGTGGCCGCGTCGACGCGGGACTGCCTGCGCATGATGCGCGAGGCGCTGGGCGGCGATGCGATGATCGTTTCCACGCGGCGCACGGCCGGCGGCGTGGAAGTCGTCGGCGTGCGCGCGCAGGATCTGCCCGACGCCGCCGCGCTGCGGACCGCATCGGCGGTGGAGCGCGCGGCCGGGGCCGGGCGTGCCGAAGCTGCGGCCCAGGCGCCGCGCCCGGCGGCCAACCTGTGGGACGGCATCGAAGACGACGCCGTGCGCCTGTCGCCGGCGGCCAAGGTGATGGCCGAGCGCGACCGGCCGCAGCCGGGGCCCGCGTCGGCCGCCAGGCTGCCGCTGGCCAACTGGCCACGCGTGCCGGAAAACCACATCGCCCACCTGGTGCGCTCGCGCCGCGAATACGCCAGCGTGGCGCACGAGCTGGCGGTGAATTCGGGCGGCAGCAAGCCGGTGGTCAACCTGGCGGCCGCGCAGTCCGAATCCGAGCGGCGCCTGCGCCAGACCCTGGGCGCCGACGAGGCGGCCGAAGAGGCGTCGCCCACGGGCCGCGCGCCGGTGCTCGACAGCGAGGAGCGCGCCGAGCTGGCGAACCAGGTGTCGGAGCCGATCGTGACCGAGATGCGCTCGATGCGCAGCTGGCTCAAGCACCAGATCGAGATCATGGCCTGGCGCGACGCCACCCAGCGCGATTCGCGGCGGCGGGTGTCTTGGCGCGTGCTGGTAGACGCCGGATTCACGCCGGCGCTGGCGCGCACCATCGCGAGCCGCCTGCCGGAAGGCCATGGCGAAGAGCACGCGCAGCAATGGCTGACCGAAGTGCTGGTGCGCAATCTGCATACCGTGGGCGCCGAGAACGGCATCATCGAGCGCGGCGGCCGCTATGCCATCATCGGCCCCACCGGCGTCGGCAAGACCACCACCGCGGCCAAGATCGCCGCCCACTGCGTGGTCAAGTACGGCGCGGCCTCGCTGGGGCTGATCACGACCGACCAGAACCGCATCGGCGCGGTCGACCAGCTGCGCATCTTCGGCCAGATCCTGGGCGTGCAGGTGTATACCGCGCGCGGCGAGGAAGACCTCGACACCATCCTGGCCGGCATGGCCGACCGCCGGCTGGTGCTGATCGATACCGCCGGCCTGGGCCAGCGCGACGAGCAGATCGCCGAGCACCAGCGCATGCTGGCCGGCGCCGGCGTCGAGCGCCTGCTGGTGCTGCCGGCCGGGTCGCACGCCGAGCAGGCGGAAGACATCGTGCAGGCCTACGGCGCCGACGGGCTGGCCGGGCTGGTCGTGTCCAAGCTGGACGAAGCCGTGCGGCTGGGCGGCGCGCTGGACGCGGCCATCCGCTACCGGCTGCCGCTGTTCTACGTGACCAACGGCCAGCGCGTGCCGGAAGACATCCACGCCGCCAATGCGCGGCTGCTGGCGTACCGCGCGCTGCGGGTGCGCAACGCTTCGGTGTTCGCGCTCGACCCGGAAGAGCTGGACTGGGCCCACATGCCGTCCAGCATGCCGCCGCCGGTCGCGACGCAGGCGCAGCCGGCCCATGCGGGCAATGCGTGAACGGCGGCGGACGACGCGTATGACGCCTTTGCCGCCCCAGCCCCGGTAGCCCGCCATGTACACCCGCGACGGAACGCTGGCACGCGACACCAGCATCGAACAGTACATCCCGATGGTGCGGCGGATGGCGCACCACCTGGTGGCGCGCCTGCCGGCCAGCGTGCAGATCGAAGACCTGATGCAGGCCGGCATGCTGGGCCTGCTCGACGCCATGGGGCGTTTCGAGGAGGGCTTGGGCGCCCAGTTCGAAACCTATGCCACGCAGCGCATCAAGGGCGCCATGCTCGACGAATTGCGGCGCGGCGACTGGCTGCCGCGCAGCGTGCGGCAGGTGCAGCGCAAGATCGAAGGCGCGATGCAGCGCGCCGAGCACCGGCTGGGCCGGCCGGCCTCCGATGCCGAGATGGCGGCCGAGATGGAAACCAGCGTGCAGGAATACCAGCAGATGCTGGCCGATGCGCGCGGCGTGCAGTTGTTCTATTACGAGGACGTGGAAGGCGGCGAGGAGTCCGACAACTTCCTGGACCGCCACGTGATGGACGGCAGCGGCGACCCGCACCAGCGGCTGGCCGAGCGCAAGTTCCGCGAAGCCGTGGTCAGCGGCATCGAGCGCCTGCCCGAGCGCGAGAAGACCGTGATGGGGCTCTATTACGAGCAGGAAATGAACTTCAAGGAAATCGCCGCGGTGCTGGGCGTGACCGAGTCGCGGATCTGCCAGCTCCATTCGCAAGCGGTATCCCGCCTGCGCACCCGCCTCAAAGACTGGAAGAGGTAGGCCCCCCCCTACGCGCTTCGCGCGCCCCCCAGGGGGCGATGCGCGCGGACCGGCGG
>NZ_BAABFO010000047.1:0-9226 GCF_039541095.1 Pigmentiphaga soli | reverse complement strand
AGCCAGAACCAAGGGCAAGGTCGAACGGTTCAACGGCTATCTGAAGAGCAGCTTCCCAATGTCATCGCCGGCCTTGTGCCTGGTGGCGCTGCTGCTACCGGCATCGGCAGCTTTAGCACCGGTGCAATCGTTGGTGCGGGCATGGCGACCGCAGGCATGGCGGCGCAAGCCGTGGCCGCTGCTGCGTCCGGGGGTGCCTCTCTGGCTGCGTCGGCCGCCGGTGGTGCGCAGGCGGTCATGGCGGCCGCGTCGGCTGCCGCAAAGGCCGCCGACGGCGGTGATATGCCCGGTGCGAGTAGCGGCGGCGGCGAAGCTGGCGGCTGTGCTGCTAGCGGTGGTGGCGGTGGTAGTGGTGGCGTCTCGGGCAGTGGTGAAACGCCAATGGCTGCGGCCGCAGGCCACAGCAGCACCGGCGCACGCGGCAGCTCTGGCGGCGGTGGCTTCTCTGGCGCGGCCGGGAAAGCGGGCCGGGTTGCGACAGGCACGGTCGCCAACCTCGCCAAAGGCATCGGCTCGATGGCGTCTGCGAAGGCCGGCAGCATGGCCGACGCGGCCAAGAACCGGATTGCAGAGACAACCGGTGGCAAGCTCGCCGCGACGATCAAGGCGGCCAGCAGCTCGACCGATGGCAACACCCTTTCCGGCTCGAATGACGACGCGACGGCAACAGCCGGAAATGATGAAGTGGCCGCGTTCGTGAACCGACCGGAGGCGACCTAAAGCGTGTCGGCCGACGATGCAACGCCGGCCGACACTTCCACAATCCCACCTGATACAGAGGTGAAATCATGGCAACCACCAATCCTAATCAATTTTCTCATGCAGTTCAGCAAGCGGCCGCGCAGTTGAACGCTATCGACTGGCTGGACCAGGACGCCGCACGCGAGCTGGGGCCGCTGGCCGAAGCGACGGCCAACCTGTTCATGGTCCTGTTCTACCAGGCGGAAACGGGCCTTGCGACGCGCGAGGACTTCTCCCAGGCCAGAACAGCTATTCAGCTCGCTTTGCATCAGCCTCACGGCCACAACTGACAGGAGGAGCCATGGGAACCCTTCGGAAAAGTTTTGCGGCTGCGCGCGAGGAAGGATCAGTGGGCGTTGTCGGCTATCTGGCGGTGTTCATTCCGACCGCGTTGATTGTCCTGCCGGTCCTGCCCTTCGTATTGGCCTTTATCTATGTGCGTGAACTGATCCGGCCCGCGCTGGCACCTGCACTGCCGGTCAAGCCAGCAAGGCAGGTGCAGCCTGTGGAGCATATAGCGGGCGTGATCGATCTCGCCGCCGTTCGGCAGCTTCGTGGCGAGAAGCCGTCCCACGAGGGCTGACGATGGAGACATACGAGATAGACACTGCCCGAAAACGCCACCGGCATCTGCGGGTGCCGGTGTTCCCGGACGAAGCGCAAGCCATTGAAGAGAATGCGAAGCGCGCGGGCATGAGCATCGCCCGTTATCTGCGCGAGGTCGGCCAAGGCTATTGATTTCAGGGTGCAGGTTGTCCGGGGTGATGCCAGCGACGAGCTGGGCAAGTTCATCATCAAGAATCTCGCTGACGCTCTTGGGGGACACCTGCCCCGCCAAGCCAGCATTAATCCGTTCGACCAGCAAAGCCTTGAGTTGCGCCCATGCTGGATCATCGTTGTGCAGGCCTGCAGCGACGGCCATGTTCACAAGCGTATTCATCCCGAATTCGTCGATCTTCCCGCGCATCAGGTCAGACACGCGAGATTGCGTCACGCCAAGACGGCGCGCGGCTTCGGCCGGCGTCCATCCGTGATCGTGGATTTGTTTTTCCAGGGCCATCATCAGCGCCGAACGCAGCTTCATGTTTTCAGCCTCGGCAGGGGCGTCTTCGATGGCATCCCACACACTCGCAAAGGTCTCGTTGGTCATCGTTCCCTCTTCTCCATGTTGGTGTGCAGGTCCCTAGATTTGATACGCCCCGCCACGTGGACAGCGTGGGGGCAAGAAAATTGTTCTTCCGTATTTTGGCGTTGAGTTCATGAGTAAATTTAGCCGCTAAAGACGGCAACACTGAATTTGTCGTGGAAGCTCATTAGGGTCGTGGTTTTGCGCTAGGCGCATATAAATCGGAACTTCAAAATTGAGCCGTGTCGGTTACGATGGGGCGCATTAGCCTATACCCAAAGGAGCCACTATGAGCACTAGGGACGCCCGGCCTGTCGGTTCGATGCTGGCCGGGATCGCACGCCAGGCAGGCGGGCTGACCGATGCCGAAGCCGAGCGCTTCGACCGGGTCCGTGACAGGACGCCGGCCGAGCCGATGAGATTTGACGACACCCCTGTCCTCAAGGTCGCCCGCGTCTATTTGCGCGTCAGCACCGACGCGCAGGACCTGGAACGCCAGGAAAGCGTCATCGAGGGCGTGCGGGCGGCCGGTTACTACGTCGCCGGCGTCTACCGCGAGAAGGCATCCGGCGCACGCCCCGACCGTCCCGAGCTGCTGCGCATGGTCGCGGACCTACAGCCTGGCGAGGTCGTCATTGCGGAGAAGATCGACCGCATCAGCCGCTTGCCGCTGGCCAAAGCCGAGCGCCTGGTTGCCGCGATCCGGCACAAGGGCGCGCGCCTGGCTGTTCCCGGCGTTGTAGACCTGTCCGAACTGGCGGCCGAGGCGCAGGGCGTTGCCAGGATCGTTCTGGAATCGGTTCAAGACATGCTTTTGAGGCTGGCCCTGCAGATGGCCCGTGACGACTATGAGGACCGTCGCGAGCGGCAGCGCCAGGGCATCGAGCTTGCGAAGAGTGCGGGCAAATACCGGGGTCGGCGTGCCGATCCGAAGCGCCGCGCTCAGGTGATCGCCTTGCGCCGATCCGGCCACAGCATAACCAGGACGGCCGAGCTGGCCGGCTACAGTCCTGCCCAGGTCAAGCGGATATGGGCCGAGGTCAGCAAGGACGAGGCGGAACGCATGGGAGCCTTCCAGGAGGACGCCCTGAGCGAAGCCGACGCCCTGGCTGCCGCCGGCCAAGGAGGCGCATGACCATGACGAACGACCAAAAACCGCGCGTGCGAGAATTGTCGCCGGCCGAGATCGAAGCGCTACGCAAGGAGATGAGGCAATCTATCGAATGGGCCAAAATGGAGTTGGCGCGTCGGTCAAATACGACTGCGTGATGTACATCACTCTTTCATTGTGAGCGGAATCGACAATCTATAGATGTATATAGTTAGCTGAAAGGGAGGGGAGGCTATGACTGCGTATACGGTCCAGATAAAAAATTGCAATAGCATTGAAAGTGCTGAAATTTCGATCACCAAGGGCACGCTAAACATAAAATATGGACCCAATGGATTGGGTAAGAGCTCAATAGCAAAAGCAATCCTGGCGGCGGTGAACGATGACGGAACGCTCCAGCGATTGAAGCCCTTTAAATATCGGGCGCTCGAGGGGGAGTTTGATCCTTCTGTAATGGGTGTCGGCGATATCAAATCAGTTTTGGTATTTGATGATTCCTATGTTTCCCAGTTCACTTTCCAGCGGGATGAGGTTCTAAAGAATAGTTTTGAAATATTCATAAAAACAGAGGCTTTTCTTTCCGCAATGCAGGAAATAGAGGCTCTCTTTCAAGGAATCAGGTCCGCCTTTGATGGCAACGAGGACTTGGGCAACGCTATATCTGACCTGAAAGAGCTTCGTGATGCATTCGGAATTACAAAGACAGGAGCGCTTTCCAAGTCAAGCAAAGGCTATAAGGCATTTGGTTCGGGAAATAAAATCGCGAATATCCCAGATCATCTCAGGCCGTTTGAAGACTTTATTAAGAGCGATCAACCGGCAACGTGGATAGCGTGGCAGACTAAAGGGAATTCCTTCTTGGAGTTGTCGGATAACTGCCCTTATTGTTCTTCAAGTTTTCAGGGAACCGATAAGAAGAACGTGGCACAATCAGTTGCCAAGGAGTACGACTCAAAAGCTGTAGAGCATTTGAGTGCATTGCAGGCAATCATTGGAAGGTTGGGTAAGTATTTTGACGATGCTTGCCGCGAGAGTTTGGAAAGAATAACAAAATCGAAGGTTGAGCTTTCACTGGAAGAGACGAATTTCTTGAGTGCCCTTAGGGGTGACGTTGAAACGCTTATCACCAAACTCGAGGGGTTGCGCTCTATCTCATTTTTTGCGCTTCGAGATGTTGAGAAAATAGAGGACGAAATTGGTAAGCTGAAAATCGACCTCGGATTTCTTGAGAGACTTAATTCGGCGGAGACTAAATCTGTTGTTGATCCTGTAAATGCTAAGCTCCAAGAGCTGGCAGAGAAGGTGGGGGACCTGAAGGGGAAAATCAACAAGCACAAAAAGCTGATTGAGAGAACCGTCGCCGAAAACCAAGATGGCATCAATGGTTTCCTGAAGTCGGCTGGTTATAAGTACAGCGTTGTTATCAAAGCTGAGGCTGATTCATACAAGATGAAGCTAGTGCACCAAGACCACGATGAACATATTGAGACCGCTGCGCAACACCTGAGCTATGGAGAAAGAAATGCCTTTGCTCTTATACTGTTCATGTATCAGGTTTTGAGAGAAAAGCCTGGGCTGGCAGTCTTGGATGATCCTGTCTCAAGCTTTGACAAGACGAAGAAATTCGCTATTTTGAATGAGTTGTTTAGAGGTAAGGCGAGCCTTCGCGATACAACCGTCCTCATGCTGACCCATGATATCGAGCCTGCCATAGATGTTATTCGAGGCGTTAAACGGCTATTCCAGCACCCCAAGCCAACGGCATACTTCCTAGCGTCGAAGGCAGGCGTCGTGTCCGAGGTGGAGATTAAAGAGGAAAACATTCAAACCTTCGCGCAGATATGCAATGACAATATTCGTGAGCTAGCGGATGAGGTTATTAAGTGTATATATTTGAGAAGGCACTTTGAGATAATCAACGATCTCGGTATGGAATATAACTATTTGGCGAATCTTCTGCATGCGCGGGATGTGCCTATTCTAAAATCTGCCGTGGGCGATATTGCAATGGATGCGCAGCAAGTTGCGGATGCTGAAGCCGGCATCAAGAAATTTATCCCGACTTTCAATTACGCGTCGGTACTTGCCATAATTAAAGATAAGGCAGAAATGAAGCGTCGCTTCACCGATGCTACGGTTGGGTACGATAAGATTCAACTTTTCCGCATTTATAAGGAAGTGCACAGTTCCGCCAATGGGGAACAGGATGGCATTCTCCAAAAATTCGTGAATGAGTCTTTCCATATCGAGAATGAGTATGTGATGCAGCTAAATCCCCACAAGTTTGATAATGTGCCGGAATATGTTGTCCAGGAGTGTGATCGGCTGGTTTTAGCCAGCTGATTCTGACACAATGGATACACAACGTGTATCCATCGTGTTATCATGCGCGGCATGTCAATCAAAGATTCCGGGATGCGCATCAGGGTGGAGAAGGAGTTGCGCGACGCGTTCGTGCAGGCTTGTCGCGCCCAAGATCGGCACGCTTCTGATGTGCTGCGCGACTTCATGCGTACCTTCACGGAGAGGCAACTGCTAGGTCAGGCTGACCTGTTCGCCGGCCTAAAAGGAAAGCAAAAATGACCGTGCAGACGGAACAAGAGCTAGTAGCCCTGAGCCTAGCCCTTATCGGAGGACAAGGCGGCCTGTCTGCGCCCGAGCGTAAGCTCGTGAAGACTGCGCCGGCATTGGTGCTTAAACCTCGGGAAATCGAGTCGGTCCGCAAAGCGATCGCACGTGGCGCCGATCCGCTAGGCGAGGCCTTCTCGTCGATCCGTTCGGCGACCGAGCGTCGCGCGGCTGGTGCTGTCTATACGCCTGCACCAATCGTCCGTTCAATGATGACCTGGCTGGCGAGCCAAGGAACGCCTCACCGAATTGTCGATCCGGGGGCCGGTTCGGGTCGCTTCATCCTGGCCGCAGGCGAAGCCTTCCCTCAGGCGCAGCTCGTGGCCGTGGAGATGGACCCGTTGGCCGCCCTCATGTTACGCGCGAACTTGAGTGCCCGCGGCTGGACCGATCGTGCGACGGTGTTGGTCAAGGACTATCGGGAGACCAAACTACCGCGTTGCGCCGGCATGACCGCTTTCATAGGCAATCCGCCTTATGTACGACATCACGATATTGCCGAGGACTGGAAAGCTTGGTACGCCTCGACCTTTGCTTCCTTCGGCATTAAGGCTAGCGCGCTGGCCGGCTTGCATTTGCACTTCTTCCTGCAAACGCGGTTGCTTGCCAAAGCGGGCGATGTGGGCGCATTCATCACATCTGCCGAGTGGATGGATGTGAACTATGGCTCGGCGCTACGACGACTCTTGCTCGATGAGCTGGGCGGGATCGCCCTGCATGTGCTTGAGCCGACCGTTGAAGCCTTTCCTGGCACGGCGACAACGGCAGCAATTACCTGCTTTCGTGTTGGCGTCACGGCCGAGCCGGTTCGCGTGCGCGCCGTCGACGAGCTGAAACGCCTCAACGGTTTGGCCAAAGGCACCGACATCCCACGCGAACGGCTGCATGCCGCGCCTCGCTGGTCAATCATCGTCCGGCCGTCCGAATCGGTTGCCGTAGGCGAGATCGAGCTTGGCGAGCTATTCCGTGTACATCGCGGCCAGGTCACCGGCGCAAACGATATCTGGATTGCTGGAGAGCATGCGAAAGGCCTGCCTGATCGCGTCAAACTGCCGGCGGTGACTAAGGCCAAAGACTTGATCCAGGCCGGTGCGCATTTGCACTCGGCTGAGGTTCTGCGCCGCGTCATCGATTTGCCGGCTGAGCTGGACGACTTCACCAACGAAGAGCGCCGGAGCATCGCCGCCTTTCTGGCTTGGGCCAAACTTAACGGAGCAGATCAGAGCTACATCGCGCGACATCGCAAAGCTTGGTGGTCGGTGGGCCTCAAGGCCCCAGCCCCTATCCTATGCACTTACATGGCTCGCCGACCGCCCCAGTTCACGCTCAACGCGTGTGACGCGCGACATATCAACATCGCTCACGGCCTCTATCCACGTCAACCGCTGGCCGACGGAGTAACCGCTCGTCTAGTGACGTGGCTCAACAGAAACATCAACACGGGAAGTGGTAGGACATATGCCGGTGGCTTAACTAAGTTCGAGCCTAAGGAAATCGAACGCCTGCGCATCCCAAGCTTGGAAGCTCTTCTTGCATGATAAGCGCACCGCCTCGATGGACTATTGATGAACTTGCCGAAGACTCTACCACCTCTGCCGCGTTGTTCCGGGCCGAGCGTTTAGCAGTCTCTGATTCCTGGGAAACACACTACAACCAAGCGCGTGGCAAGTTCGAGCAACTGTTCAAGAAACTGAGCGATCTCAACCCTGG
Source organism: Pigmentiphaga soli (assembly GCF_039541095.1). Taxonomy (NCBI): domain Bacteria; kingdom Pseudomonadati; phylum Pseudomonadota; class Betaproteobacteria; order Burkholderiales; family Alcaligenaceae; genus Pigmentiphaga; species Pigmentiphaga soli. The sequence continues at coordinate 1,910 of NZ_BAABFO010000047.1, read as the reverse complement.
CGCGATCACCAACGACAACCTCGCCGAAGCCTACAGCCTCGGCCTTGGTGAGGCGCTGAGGTATTTGGCCGGCCCGCCGATTTCTGACGACGACCTGCGAGTTATCGCCAATGTCGATTCGATCGCTCCAGGTGTTTTGAAGAAAAATCCCGAGACACTGCGTAAGGTGTTCGAGGTTATCGAGCGTGTGATCGATCCGCATCGGTTCCCATGGATGGAGGTAGGCGGTGCGCCGACTGACCAACAACGCGAAGCAGCCTTGTTGGCTTCTTCTGTCCTCTTGGCCGCGCAACGCATCGCCACTGAGCGACGCAATGAAGGGAAAGAAAACCAAGAGGCGAAGGTGAAGGACTATCTTCGCAGTCTTGGTTTCGCCGAGGTTCCGGCGGTGGCGATCAATACAATCGTCAAGGGGCCGCAGGCTATGCAGTTCTGCTCTGAATGTCAGCTCGGCGAGCGCAAGGCCGATGTCGTCGTGCGCTTACATGACACCCGCCTCATGGCAATCGAATGTAAGGTTTCGAACAGCGCGACCAATAGCGTCAAGCGACTAAACAACGACGCAGCAGTCAAGGCCGAATACTGGATCAAGCAGTTCGGTAGCGCGCAAGTCGTGCCCGCCGCTGTACTGGCTGGTGTCTTTAAGGTGCTGAACCTTGAGCAGGCACAGGCACGCGGCCTCTCCTTGTTCTGGTCGCATGATCTTGAGAAGCTCGGTGCATTCATCGATTCGACACAGTGAAACTAGATCATGGTATCTCTCATGGAATCGACCATGCATCAATATTTCAAGTGTATGAATTTAAATGATTTTTTCTCTCAAACTATCATCGAGTGGGAGTAGGGGTTGTTTTATAAGTTATCGATTTAACTGTTGGATTTAATTTCAATAGGGCAGCGTTGGGCTGCGATGTTAGAGAATAGAGCGATAGGTCGCTAAGGCTTTGGTCGTCTGAACCAATCCTTGCCGAAATAGGATCCCCAGATAACGATCGACATCAATAGGCGGGTTTTTGAGTTGTGCTCGCTGGCGCTGTGCCGCGCTACCACCGCCGCTGCATCAAGGCCGAAGAAATTCTCCACAAACTCGTCGGGATGTTGAGACTCCACTCCGTAGGAGCCTAGTATGTTTGCGGGAAAGTCCCGCTGGTTGAAGGTCACGATCACGCTGGCACCGCAGCGGATGGCCGCAGCCAGAACATGAATATCGCGACTCCAGCGGGCACGGAATCGTCCCGATAGTCCTAGCCACATCAGAAAGTCGCGCAGCGGTGCGGGATAGAGAACGCAGGCATCGAATATGGCGGTGAAGGGGGAGTGCCTCATTCGTACCCCATGCCTGATTCCTGTGCCTGACGTGCGAGTTCTGCCATGGCTTCTTCGCTAGCGCGGTCGCGTGCCCCTTTGTATTGCATCAGGTCGCCGCTCAGGATCTTCTCCAGGAAATCGGCGAAACTTGCTTGCTCGTCGGCGCTTTGCTGTGCGAGGTGGGCCCAGTCGGCCGCGATGCGCTCGAGCTTGAGCTGGATGCAGAGCTCGGCGATGCGTGCGTGCTGCAGGTTCATGCGGCATGCTCCAGTAAGGCGCCGTACACCGACAGCGGGTGCTGCAGGCTCTCGTGCGGAATCACCATATCTGCAGTTTTTACGGTAACGGCCGGCGGCGTAGCGAACGCCCTGGGCAGGCTCATCAAACTATGTCGCTCGTGAGCAAGGCGCACTTCGGGCTTCTCACCCGTCGTGCCGTGGATGCGTTGCTGCGCCACCTCTGCCAACCAGCGGCCGATATGGGCATTGGCCGTATCGACATCGAGGAGCAGGCCGGCCGTCTTCAGCGTCGCAGCCAACGGGGTGACGAAGCTGCTCTTCAGATAGCCGTTGAACCGTTCGACCTTGCCCTTGGTTCTGGCT
>NZ_BAABFO010000046.1:0-11339 GCF_039541095.1 Pigmentiphaga soli | reverse complement strand
GCCGGCGCGCCGCGCCCGGCGGCCGGCGGCGACGTCACCCTGGCGGTGCGGCCCGAGCACCTGGCGCTGCGCCCGGCCGACGCCACGCCCGACGCCCGCAACGCGCTGCGCGGCCGCGTGGCCGACCGCAGCTTCGTCGGCAACGCCGTCAACCTGCTGGTGGACCTGGGCGGCGGCTGCCGGGTGACCGTCGAATGCCGCGGCGAGGCCGCGCGCCAGCCCGGCGACCCGGTCCAGGTGTGCTGGGACCCGGCCCAGGCCATCGCCTTCGAACCCGAGACCGGCGACGCCGCCGTCGCCGCCTGACCCGAGGAAATCCGACATGCCCCTCAGCAACGACGCGCCGCAGCTGCCGCGCCCCGCGTGGGACCGCGAAAAGCTGCGCTCGCTGGTGCGGCCCGACCGGGTCCACCGCGCCCTGTACGTGGACCCCGAGCTGTTCGAACTGGAAATGCGGCGCGTGTTCGGCGCGGCCTGGGTCTACGTGGGCCACGAATCGCAGGTACCGGACCCGGGCGACTACGTGGCCACCCGGATCGGCCTGGACCCGGTGCTGCTGACCCGCGACGACGCCGGCAAGCTGCATCTGATCCACAACCGCTGCGCGCACCGCGGGCTGGAAGTGGCCACCGCGGAAAGCGGCAACGCGCGGTTGTTCCGCTGCGCCTACCACGGCTGGGCCTACCGCGCCGACGGCGCGCTGGCCGCGATGCCCCAGCGCCGCAGCTATCCCGGCGTCGACGCCGCCGACCCGCAATGGTCGATGCGCGCCGTGCCGCGCGTCGACAGCTACCGCGGCTTCGTGTTCGCCAGCCTGGCGGCCGAAGGGCCCTCGCTGGCCGACTACCTGGGCGGCATCCGCCACAGCATCGACGACCTGGTCGACCGCGCGCCCGACGGCGCCATTTCCTTGCGCGGAGGCGCCAGCAAGTACACCATCCGCGCCAACTGGAAGACCCAGATCGACAACGGCGTGGACCTGCACCATGCCAGCTTCACGCACTCCTCCACGCTGGACCGCGACGGCCGCCAGTTCTCGCGCCACGGCGGCGGCCCGCGCCTGCTGGAAGACTCGCGCCGCTCGATCGACTGGGAAAGCTTCGGCGTGGTGGGCTTCCCGAACGGCCACGGCTACCAGGGCCGCCCGCCGGTCGAGACCCTGCCCTCGGGCCCGGTGCACGAGGAATACGTGCGGCGCCTGGAAGCCCGCCACGGCGCGGCCCGCACCGCCGAGATCCTCAACTACGACCGCTTCAACAGCGTCATCTACCCCAGCATGACCTTCCAGGCTTTCGGCCAGCACCTGCGCATCGTGCGCCCGGTGGCGGTCGACCGCACCGAGATCCTGATCTACCCGGTCTGGCTCGACGGCGCGCCCGACGAGATGAACCGCCAGGCCATCCGCTCGATCGCCGCCACCCATTCGGCGGCGTCGATGATCCAGACCGACGACGTCGAGGTGTTCGAACGCATCCAGCGCGGCTTGTCGGCCGGCGGCAACGACTGGGTCATGTTCGGCGGCCACATGGGCAGCGAGCAGCCCTGGCGCGAAGGCGGCTGGCGCGGCCTGGGCACCTCGGAATTCGTGTCGCGCCTGCAGTACCAGAGCTGGCTGAACTACATGCTCGAAGGAGCCGACCATGACTGAACGCGGCGGGCCGGCGCCCGACCTGGCCGAAATCCAGCGCTTCGTATACCGCGAGGCGCGCCTGCTGGACGAACGCCGCTTCGCCGAGTGGCGCGAGCTGTTCGCCGAGGACGGCGCCTACTGGGTGCCGACCCGGCACGACCAGGCCAGCCCCGACGAGGCGGTGTCGATCTTCTACGACACGCGCAAGACCATGCAAGCGCGCATCGACCGCCTGGCGCACCCCGACGCCCACGTGCAGGCGCCGCCCTCGCACACCACCCATCTGGTGTCCAACATCGAGCTGGAGCCGGAACCGGCGCCCGGCGGCGCCTGGATCGCCCACGCCGCCTTCGTCATGGCCGAATACCGCCACACCGAGCCGCGCTGGTACGCCGGCCGCTACCAGTACCGCCTGCTGCGCGACGGCGCGGCGCTGAAGATCGCGCTGAAGAAAGTGGTGCTGGTCGACTGCATCCGCTCCTTCACCGCCATGGCCGTCTACCTGTGAATGTGAACGCGAACGCCACCGAGCCGAGGAAATCCATGTCACCACTGGCCCTGACGCCGCAACAGATCGCCGACTACCGCCGCGACGGCTTCGTGATCGCGCGCGGCATGTTCAGCGAGGAGGAAGTCGGCCTCCTGCTGCGCACCGCCGAGACCGACGACGCCATGCAGAAGGCCGCCTACGACCGCAGCGACGGCACCGGCAGCAAGACCCGGATGACCGTCTGGTCACACCCCGGCGACGACGTGTTCGGCATGTTCTCGCGCTGCGAGCGCATCGTCGATTCGATGGAGGCGCTGGTGGGCGGCGAGGTCTACCACTACAACTCCAAGCTCAACGCCAAGGAGCCCTACGAGGGCGGCGCCTGGGAATGGCACCAGGACTACGGCTACTGGTACCACAACGGCTGCCTGTTTCCCGACATGATGGCCACCTGCCTGCTGGCGCTCGACCCCTGCACGCCGGAGAACGGCTGCCTGCAGATATTGAAGGGCTCGCACCGCGCCGGCCGCATCGACCACCTGCAATCGGGCAAGCAGGTATCGGCCGACCCGGCGCGTGTCGCCCACCTGGAGCGGCACCTGGAAACCGTGCCCTGCGTGATGGCGCCCGGCGACGTCGTGTTCTTCCATTCGAACACGCTGCACACCTCGGCCCGCAACGACTCGCCCAGGCGCCGCTGGGTGCTGATCTCCTGCTACAACGCGCGCGCCAACGACCCGGTCATCGAGCACCATCACCCGCAGTACACGCCGCTGTCCAAGGTGTCCGACGGCGCCGTGCTGGAAGCCGGCCGGCGCGGCGGCGGCGGGCCCAAGGCCTTCCTCGACAAGCCCTACAACCCGCTGGACTACGCCGCCCGATGAAGCCGGCGCCATTCACCTATCACCGCGCGCGCAGCGTCGACGAGGCGCTGGCGCTGCTGGCCGGCGCCGGCGACGCCCGCATCCTGGCGGGCGGCCAGTCGCTGGTGCCCATGCTCAACCTGCGGCTGGCGATGCCCGAACATCTGATCGACATCAGCCGCATCGCCGAGCTCGACCACGTCGAGGAACGCGGCGGACGCATCGCCATCGGCGCCGCCACGCGCCAGCGCACGATCGAATTCTCGCCGCTGGTGGCGGCCCGGCTGCCGCTGCTGGCCGCCGCCATCCTGCACGTGGGCCACCGCCAGACGCGCAACCGCGGCACGCTGGGCGGCAGCCTTTGCCACCTGGACCCGTCGGCCGAACTGGCGCTGATGGCCTGCGTCCACGACGCCCAGTTGGTGGCGCGCAGCCCGCGTGGCGAACGCGTGCTGACGATGGCCGCGTTCGCGCTCGGCACCATGACCACCGCGCTGGAGCCCGACGAAATGCTGACCGAGGTGCGCTTTTCGCCCTGGCCCGCCGGCCACGGCTTCGGCTTCCATGAGTTCGCGCGCCGCCACGGCGACTGGGCCATGGCCTCGGCCGCCGCGCTGGTCACGCTGGACGGCGCCGGCCGCATCGAACGCGCCGCGCTGGCGCTGGGCGGCGTGGCCGACACCCCGCTGCGCCACGCCACGGCCGAGGCGATGCTGATCGGCCAGGCGCCCGGCGACGCCCTGCTGCGCCGCGCCGCCGTCCTGCCGCAAGACGTCGTCGTGCTCGACGACGACGCCACGCCCGCCTGGTACCGGCGCCAGCTGGCCGAAACGATGGCGCGCCGCGCGCTGGCCGACGCCGTCGGCCGCGCGGCCAAGGCCGCCCGGCAATGAACGCCGCCATGGACCACACCCCTCCCCTTGCCACCATCGAACTGGTCGTCAACGGCCAGGCCCGGCGCTGCGAGGCCGAACACCGGCTGTCGCTGGCCGACCTGCTGCGCGACCGCCTCGGCCTGAAAGGCACCCACGTCGGCTGCGAACACGGCGTCTGCGGCGCCTGCACCGTGATGATCGACGGCGTCTCGGCCCGTTCCTGCCTGACGCTGGCGCCGCAGGCCGACGGCGCCGACATCGTCACCGTCGAAGGCCTGGCCGACGGCGACGCGCTGCACCCGCTGCAGGAGGCCTTCCGCGACCGCCACGGCCTGCAATGCGGCTTCTGTACGCCGGGCATCCTGATCTCGCTGCTGGAGCTGCTGCGCCACTGCCCCGACCCGACCGAGGCCGAAGTGCGCGAGGTGCTGTCGGGCCACCTGTGCCGCTGCACCGGCTACCACAACATCGTCGCCGCGGCGCTCGACGCCGCGCAGGAAATGCGCAGGCGCCGCGCATGAAGGAAGACCAGCGCGTCATCGGCAGCCGCGCCCGCCGCATCGAAGACCTGGCGCTGCTGCGCGGCGAGGCCCGCTTCGTCGACGATGTGCCCATGCCGGGCGCGCTGCACGCCGCCTTCGTCCGCAGCCCCTTCGCCCACGCGCGCATGGGCCGCATCGATTTCTCGGCCGCCGCGGCGCTGCCCGGCGTGGTCGCGTGCTTCGACGCCGCCGCGCTGGCGCCGCTGCTGGCCCGGCCGCGCCTGCCGCTGGCCTTCCCCGCCGGCCAGGTGCCCGAAGCGGCCATGCCCTACGTGCTGGCGGCCGGCGAGACCTGCCACGTGGGCGAGGCGCTGGCGCTGGTGGTGGCGCAGACCCGCCACATCGCCGAAGACGCGGCCGCCCTGGTCGAGATCGACTACGAGGAACTGCCCGCGCTCATCGACAGCCGCGCCGCGCTCGAGCCCGGCGCGCCGCTGCCCTGCACCGCCGAACCTATCCATCTGTTCAAGCGCTTCGACGTCGGCTACGGCGACTGCGACGCCGCCTTCGCCGGCGCGCACGACGTGGTGCGCCTGTCGCTGCGCCAGCACCGCGGCCAGGCCCATCCGATGGAGACGCGCGGCATCCTGGCCAATCCCGACGCCGCTACCGGCACGCTCACCGTCTGGGCCTCGACCCAGATGTCGCACGAACTGGCGCATACCCTGTGCATGATGCTGGGCCTGCCCGAGACCGGCGTGCGGGTGATCGCGCCGCAGGTGGGCGGCGCCTTCGGCGCCAAGTACCTGGTCTACCCCGAAGACGTGGCGGTGGCCGCCGCCGCCCACCGCCTGCGGCGGCCGGTGAAATGGATCGAAGACCGGCGCGAGCATTTCCTGGCCGCGATCCAGGAACGCGAACAATACTGGACGCTGGAAGCCGCCATCGACGCGCAAGGCCGGCTGCTGGCCGTGCGCGGGCAACTGGTGCACGACCAGGGCGCCTACGCGCCGCACGCGATCAACGTGCCGTTCAACGCCGCCACCTCCTTTCCCGGCCCCTACGTGCTGCCGGCCTACCGGCTCGACGTGGCGGTGGCGCGCACCAACAAGGTCGCGGTCATTCCGATCCGCGGCGCCGGCTATCCGCAGGGCTGCTTCGCGATGGAGCGGCTGCTCGACCGCATTGCCGAGCGCGTCGGCATCGACCGCGGCGAAGTGAGGCTGCGCAACTACGTGCCGGCCGCCGCCATGCCTTACACCACGCCGATGGCCACCCGCGCCGGCGCGCCCGTCATCTACGACAGCGGCGACTACGCGGCCTGCCACGCGCGGGCGCTGCAGGCGGCCGACCTGCCCGGCTTCCGCGCGCGCCAGGCAGCGGCGCGCGAACAGGGCCGGCGGCTCGGCATCGGCTATGCCGCCGCGCTCAAGGGCACGGGCCGCGGGCCGTTCGAATCGGGCACCGTGCGCGTCGCCTGGGACGGCCGCGTGCAAGTCTTCACCGGCGCGCTGGCGATGGGCCAGGGCCTGGCCACCGCGCTGGCGCAGATCTGCGCCGACGCGCTCGGGCTGGACCTGGGCCGCATCGACGTCAGCTGCGGCGATACCGCCCACGTCAGCCTGGGCATGGGCGGCTTCGCCAGCCGGCAGACGGTGACGGCGGGCTCCTCCGTGCACCTGGCGGCGCGGGCGGTGCGCGACAAGGCGCTGCGCGTGGCCGCCGGCATCCTCGGCCAGCCCGCCGGCACGCTCGCGCTGCAAGGCGGCCACGTGTACGCGGAAGGCGGCGAAGGCCCGGCGCTGAGCCTGGCCGACATCGCGCAACGCCTGCGCGGGCTGCCGGGCTACGCGTTCCCGGAAGGCGTCGAAGCCGGGCTGGAGGCGACCTTCCACTTCCGTATCGACCGGCTGGCCTACGCCAACGCCTTCCACGTGTGCGAGGTGGAGGTCGACGACGAAACCGGCATGGTGCGGGTGCTGCGCTACCTGGCCCTGCAGGACAGCGGACGGCTGGTCAATCCGCGCCTGGTCGAAGGGCAGATCCACGGCTCGGTGGCGCACGGCATCGGCAATGCGCTGCTGGAGCACATGCGCTACGACGGCCAGGGGCAGCCGCTGACCACCACCTTCGCCGACTACCTGCTGCCCACCGCCACCGACGTGCCGCCGATCGACGTGCTGCTGCACGAGACGCCGTCGCCGCTGAACCCGCTGGGCGTGAAAGGCGCCGGCGAATGCAGCGTGCTGCCGGTAGGCGCGGCGATCGCGGCGGCGATCGAGGATGCGCTGGCGGACGTGGGCGCGAAGGTGGAAGAACTGCCGATATCGCCCGCGCGGCTGCTGGAATTGATCCGGCAAGCCGGCGCGGACGGGACCCGGAACGGCGCCTGATGAGCCCCGGTCCCGGCCCGGCGTTGCGAAAATTTATTGCAATAAAAAGCGTGGCGGCCCCGGCGGCGCCCGTAGACTGTCCCGGTCCGGTGAATCGGGGAGTCCGAATTGGGGCAGCGTCGCGGTTGCAGTGAATCGGCCATTGTCGGGCTCGCGCCCGGCCGTATGGGAGCGGCGTCGGCGGCCCCGGCACAGATGGGAACCGCCGCCGCGCCGGCCCCCGCCCGCCAGCCCGCGAGCCCCGCCGTCCCGCAGGACGTCCCGCCACCGCCCGGATTTGATGTTACCGGCGGTATCCGCCGGCGGGCCGCTGCCGCGGACGAACTGAGCCAGCGCGGCTGGCGCCCGCCCGACCACCTCGGCGAAAGCCGCGCCCTGGTCGGCCTGATGCGGGCGCTGAAGCATCCCACCGGAGCGGTCCTGCAAGAACTGGCGGAAACCGCCCTGCGCCTGTGCCGGGCGCACTCGGCCGGCGTCAGCATCGCGGAAGAGCCGCAGAAGCCTGGCGTCTTTCGCTGGCTCGGCGCGGCCGGGCGATGGTCTGGCTTCCTCGGCGGCACGGTGCCATACGAAAGCGACTCGCGCGGCATGACGCAGGCGCGCTGCGCGCCCGTCCTCCTCTGCAATCCGGAACGCCTCTTCACTCCCTCGCCAGCGGGCATGCCGGCGGTGGCGGAAGCGCTGCTGGTACCCTTCAAGGTCGAGGACCGGGTGGTCGGCACCCTGTGGGTCGTGGCCCACGACGCAAGCCGCATGTTCGACCGCGAAGACCTGCGCCTGCTGACCAGCCTGGGCGAGTTCGCGTCGGTGGCCTGTCACGTCATACAGCAGCAGAAACAGAGCTGCGAGGCGCTGAACCGAGAGCTTGCCGGCTCGCAGCTGCTGCAGACACTGAGCAGCGGCCTGATCCTGGAAGACGACATCGGTGCCTTCTACGAAAAGATTCTCGACGCGGCGATGGCGATCATGCATTCACAGTTCGCCAGCCTGCAGATGCTGGACGGCAACGGCGAATTGCAGTTGCTGGCCTGGCGCGGCTTCCACCAGCAATCGGCCGCCTACTGGCAGACCGTGCACCTGGATTCCGTGTCTTCCTGCGGCGAGACGCTGCGCGCCCGGCAGCGGTTCATCATCGCCGACACCGCGCGGCATGCGGCGCTGGCCGGGACCGGCGATATGGAAGAGTACAAGCGCTCGGGCATCCGGTCGGTGCAATCGACGCCCCTCATCGCGCGCAACGGCAAGCTGATCGGCGTGGTCTCCACGCACTGGCGCGAACCGCATGCGCCCACTTCCAGCGAACTGCGCATCTTCGACGTGCTGGCGCGCGAAACCGCCGACCTGATCGAACGCGCCAACACCCAGGCGGCGCTGCGCGAGGCCGACCGACGCAAGGACGAGTTCCTGGCGGTGCTGGGCCACGAACTGCGCAATCCCCTGGCGCCGCTCAGCATGGGCGTCGAGCTGCTGCAGCGGGGCGGCCATTCGCCCGAGCGGGTCGACGCCATCCAGTCGATGATCCGCCGGCAGCTGGTGCACCTGACGCGGCTGGTCGACGACCTGATGGACCTGGCCCGCATCACCCGCGGGCAGATGGAACTGCGGCGCGCGCCGCTCGACCTGCGCAACGCGATCGAAGCCGCCATCGAACTGGCGCGGCCATGGATCGACGAGCGCGGCCACGAACTGACGGTGCGGCACGAGGCGCCGGCGCTGCCGCTGGACGGCGATGCCGAGCGGCTGACGCAGGTCGTGGCCAACCTGCTCAACAACGCGGCCAAGTACATGGATCCCGGCGGCGCCATCCTGCTGCGTTCGGGCGTCGAGGGCGGCATGGCCGTGCTGCGCGTGCGCGACCGCGGCTTCGGCATCCCGGCCGAGCGCCTGGCCGATGTGTTCGAGATGTTCTCGCGCCTGCCCGAACACCGGGCGCGGCGCGGGGTGGGCGGGCTCGGGATCGGGCTGGCCCTGTCGCGCCGGCTGATCGAACTGCATGGCGGCTCGCTATCGGTCGCCAGCGAAGGCCTCGGCCTCGGCAGCGAGTTCGAGATCCGGCTGCCGCTCGCGCGCGCCGCCGACGCCGGGCAGGGCGATGCGGCCGACGCGCCCGGCGCGGCGGCAACGCCCCGGCGCGTGCTGGTGGTCGACGACAACGTCGATGCGGCGATCAGCCTGCGCCTGGCGCTCGAACTGGGCGGCCACACGGTCTCGGTGGTGCACGACGCGATGCAGGCGCTCGAGATGCTGCCGGCCTTCGCGCCCGAGGCCTTGCTGGTCGACATCGGCCTGCCCGAGGCCGACGGCTATGAACTGGCCAGGCGCATCCGCTCGCTGCCCGGCGGCCAGGGCTTGCTGCTGGTGGCGGTGACGGGCTGGGGCCAGGAGAGCGACCGCGAACGGGCACGCGCGGCCGGCTTCGACGTCCATATGACCAAACCGGTGAGCATCCCCGACGTGGAAGCGGTGCTGGCCGCCGGCAAGGAGAACGCGCACGCGCATCCAGGCTGACCACGCCAGGAGGAATATGGGTCATGCGATACCGCAGTACTTCGTTCCATTCTTCATTGACCGGCGCCCTGGCGGCATCGGCCGCAACGGCGCTGTTCCTGGCCGGCTGCGCCCACCCGCAGCGGCCCATCTACGATCATGAGGCCTTCGAGGGCGGCGGCACGTATTCGCGGCCGTTCGACGCCGCCAACACCGCGGCCTGCGAAGCGGCGCGGCGCGCCCTGCTCAGCCAGGGCTACGTGGTCTACGAGGCCGCCGCCGACAAGGTGAACGCCCGGAAGAGCTTCCAGCCCGACAACGACCAGCACATCGAGATCGATTTCCACGTGGTGTGCACCGCCGACGCCGGCAACGGGCGGGCCACCGTATTCGCCAATGCCCTGCAGGACCGCTTCGCGCTGAAGAAGAACGCCAACTCGGCCAGCGTGGGCGTGGGCGTGCTGGGCTCGGTCTCGATGCCGTTCGGCAACAGCGACGACTCGATGGTCAAGGTGGCCAGCGAAACCATCACGCAGGGCAGTTTCTACGAACGCTTCTTCGGGCTGGTCGAACAGTATGTGCAGGCCAGCGCGGGCAGCGTCGTACAGCCGACCGCGGAGGCCGGCGCCGGGCCGCAGGCGGCTCCGCCGGCAGCGCCCGCCCTCCCCGCCGCCCCGCCCTCCGCGCGCTAGGCCGGGCCAGCCGGCCGGCGAACGGCCCTGACCTTGCCGCTCTTGCCGCCGCCGCAGTAGAAGCGGTCGCGGCCCGCCGCCTCCAGGCCAGACACCCCGATGCCGGCGGGCATCTCGAGGATCATCGAGACCTCGCCGGTGTGCGGGTCGATGCGCCGCAATTCGCTCGCGTCGTTCTCCCAGGTGCCGTGCCACAGTTCGCCGTCGGTCCAGGTCACGCCGGTCACGAAGCGATCGGACTCGACGGTGCGGAGCACCTCGCCGGTGCCGGCGTCGATCTGGTAGATCTTCCGCTCCCGGTACCGCGCCACCCACAGCGTGCCCTCGGCCCACGCCATGCCCGACACGCCGTCCCCCGGCGCCGGGATCACGGCAATCACGCTGCCGGTCTGCGGATCGATCTTCCGGATGCGCGAACCGTCGATCTGGAAGATGTAGCGCCCGTCGAAGGCCGTGCCCGCGTTGGCGGCGACGGCGATCGAGCGCCGCGGCGCGCCGCTGTCCGGATCGAAGGCGACCAGCCGGTGGCCGCCGGCGAACCACACCTGGCTGCCGTCGTAGGTGACGCCATGCACTCCATCGACGTCCTCGAAAGGACCGTACTCGCGAATGATCTCAGCTGCTGCCCGTTTCATGTCTGCTCCCTGTGCGATGCATGTCTGCATGCTAGTCGTCCGCTATCGGAACGGGGAGTAACAAGGTCGTCGCGAATCCCGGCACGGGCGGCGTGACCCAGCGGCGCGCGCGGCCGCTGCCGAAGGCGCGCGCCTTGCCTGCCGCCGCCAGGCTCTCCAGCGCGCGCTGCACGGTGCGCTGGCTGGCGCCCATGGCCAGCGCCAGGGCCGAAGTCGACCACGGCTGGCCGTCGGCCAGCAAGGCCAGCACGCAGGCGTGGCGGTCTTCCACGGGCTGCGCCAGCACGGCAACCCCGCACCGTTGCCGCGGCTGCAGCGCGAAGCCGCCCGGCGTGGCGTCGATCCCGGCCAGCGGTTCGAGCGCCTTGCGCAGCCGGCCGATCTCGACCCGCAGCCGCGCGCGATGGGTGTCGTCGGCCATCCTGATGCGGAAGGCGCGCGCGATCAGCGCATTCCTCGGCGCGTCGGCGGGCCAGGCCTCGCCCAGGGCACGCGCCAAGGCGAACAGGACAGGACGCCTGGCGAGCGGGACCACGGTGCCGGCGCGCCGCACGGCGTAGCGGCAGGCATCGACGACCAGCGTGCCGGAATCGAACAGCGCTTCGACCTCATCCAGCCGCAACAGCCGTTCACCGGCGCGCGCGAGCAGGCGCGCGGCCGGCGCGTCCAGCGTGCGGGCCGCCTGTTCGACCTCGGCCACATCCGCCCGGATGCCGGCGCGCCGCGCGGCGGGCACGGCCCGCGCCAGCGCCAAGTCGGAGGCCAAGCGGTCTTAGGAAGACAAGTACCTCA
>NZ_BAABFO010000045.1:0-13705 GCF_039541095.1 Pigmentiphaga soli | reverse complement strand
CCGCCGTGCCGGCCGCCCGGCCCGCGGCGCCGCCCCTGCCGGCCGAGGCCGCGCCGCCCGCCCACGTGCCCGGCACGCCCGCCTTTCCCGACGACCGCGACGAAGACTCGTCCCGGCGTTCGGTGCTGGTCATCGAAGACGACCCGGGTTTCGCCCGCATCCTGCTCGAGCTCGCGCACGAAATGCAGTACCGCTGCCTGGTGGCGCATACCGCCGCCGACGGCCTGCTGCTGGCACGCCAATACCTGCCCGACGCCATCCTGCTCGACATCTACCTGCCCGACCGCTCCGGCCTGACGGTGCTGCAGCAACTGAAGGAAGGCCCGCGCACGCGCCACATCCCGGTACACGTGGTGTCGGCGGCGGAGCGCACCGAGGCGGCGCTGTACATGGGCGCCATCGGCTACGCCATCAAGCCCACCACGCGCGAACAATTGCAGGAGATCTTCCGCAAGCTGGAAGAAAAATTCACGCAGAAGGTCAAGCGCGTGCTGCTGGTGGAAGACGACCCGCGCCAGCGCGAAAGCATCGTGCGGCTGATCGGCGACACCGACATCGACATCACCGCCGTCGGCTCCGGCGAAGAAGCGCTGCGCCTGCTCAACGGCACGGTGTTCGACTGCATGATCATCGACCTCAAGCTGCCCGACATGCAGGGCGGCGAACTGCTGCAGCGGATGTCGACCGAGAAGATCTGTTCCTTCCCGCCGGTCATCGTCTACACCGGGCGCAACCTGACCCGCGACGAAGAACTGGACCTGCTGAAGTATTCGCGTTCGATCATCATCAAGGGCGCCCGCTCGCCCGAACGCCTGCTCGACGAGGTGACGCTGTTCCTGCACAAGGTGGAGTCCGAACTGTCGGACGAGCGCCAGACCATGCTGAAGACGGTGCGCAGCCGCGACCGCGTGTTCGAAGGCCGCCGCATCCTGCTGGTGGACGACGACGTGCGCAACATCTTCGCGCTCAGCAGCGCGCTGGAACAGAAAGGCGCCTTGGTGGAGATCGGCCGCAACGGCATCGAGGCGCTGGACAAGCTGAACGCCGTGCCCGACATCGACCTGGTGCTGATGGACGTGATGATGCCCGAGATGGACGGGCTGGAAGCCACCCGCCGCATCCGCCAGGATCCGCGCTTCAGGAAACTGCCGGTGATCGCCATCACCGCCAAGGCGATGAAGGACGATCAGGAGCAATGCCTGAAAGCCGGCGCCAACGACTACCTGCCCAAGCCGATCGACCTCGACCGGCTGTATTCGCTGCTGCGGGTATGGATGCCGAAGATGGAGCGGCTGTAAGCCCGGGGCCCGCCGCCGGCGGCGGCCGCGGGCCTGCCGTTCACGGCTTCGCGCTGATCTTCGCTTCCGCGATGACGGTGCGCCACTTGGCGATTTCGTGGCCGATGAAATCGCGGGCGGCCTGCGGCGTGCCGCCGGTCGGTTCGATGCCTTGCGCCTTCAGCGGCGTACGCACGCTGTCGCGGCCGAGCGCGCGGTTGATCTCGCCATTCAGCCGTTGCACCACCTCGGCCGGCGTGCCGCGGGGCGCCAGCACGGCCCACCAGGCGGTGACCTCGTAATCCGGATAGCCCGACTCGGCCACCGACGGCACATCGGGCAAGGTGGGCGAACGCTTGCGGCTGGTGACGGCGATCGGCTTGACGCGCTTGTCGCGCAAGAACGAGGCGGCCGCAATCGTCGAGCTGAAATACATCGAGGCCTGCCCGCCCGCGACGTCGATCAGCGCCGGACCGCCCCCTTTGTAGGGCACGTGCAGGATGTCGATCTGCGCTTCTTTCTTGAACAGTTCGCCGGCCAGGTGGGTGGCGTTGCCCACCCCTGCCGAGGCGAAGGTCAGCTTGCCGGGATGCCGCTTGGCATAGGCCACCAGCTCGGGCACCGTATTGGCCGGCAGTTTGGGATTGGCCACCAGGACATAGGCGCCTTCGCCGATCATCGCCACCGGCTCGAAGTCGGCCAGCGAATCGTAAGGCAGCTCGTACAGCGATGGATTGATGGCATGCGCGGCGGAGATGAACAGCAGGGTGTAGCCGTCGGGCGCGGCCTTGGCGACGGTTTGCGAACCGATGATGCCGCCGGCGCCGCCTTTGTTGTCGATCACCACCGATTGCTTGAGCGACTCGGCCAGCGCCTGGCTGACTGGCCGGGCGATTTCGTCATTGGCCCCGCCCGGCGGGAACGGCACGATCAGCCGGATGGGCTTGGACGGAAAGGCGGCCTGCTGCGCCCATGCCGGCGCAATGCCGGACGCCAGCAGCGCCGGCAGGATGAGGAGTGCGCGGATTTTCATGGTCAGAACGGAGCCGATCCCTTGAGCGTGGTGCGTTCCATGCGGCGCCGCATGGTGGCGTCGTAGTCGTTGACGGCCAGGTGCTGCGTGGCGCAGTTGTCCCACATCACCAGGTCGCCCACCTGCCAGCGATGCCTGTACTGGAATTCCGGCCTGACGCAATGCTCGAACAGCCGGTTCAGCAAGCGCTGGCCGGCTTCCTTTTCCATGCCGACGATCTCGGTCGTGTAGCCCTCGTTGACGAACAGGCACTTCCTGCCCGTGTAGGGATGGGTCCGCACCACCGGATGCTCGACGTCGGGCACGGCCCGGCGCTGCGCATCGGTCAGGGGCGGCCGCTTGCCGCTCGGCCGGTCGCGCAGATAGCCCTTTTCGTAATGGTGTACGGCATACAGCGGCGCAAGCTCCGCCTTGGTCGGCTCGTCGAGCGCGTCGTAGGCGGCCGCGGTGCTGACGAACAGGGTATCGCCGCGCGCCACGCCGTCCTTGACCGGCACCTCGCGCGACAACAGCAGCGAGCCCCGGCTGGGCTCCTTCTTGTAGCTCAGGTCGGTATGCCAGAACTGGCCGGCGTCGATGCTGCCGATCGGCTTGCCGTTTTCGATGACGTTCGAGACGACGAAAAGCTCGGGATGGGTTTTCTTGACCGCGTCGCTGCGCACGTGGATCTCCAGCTCGCCGAAACGGCGGCTGAATGCCACGTGCTGGTCCTCGGTCAGGTCCTGGCCGCGGAACACGAGCACGGAATATTGGTTGAAGGCTTCTTCGATCTTGCGGAAAGTATCTTCCGACATCGGCGCCGCCAGATCCACTCCCAGGACTTCCGCGCCCAAGGCGGGCGTCAAGGGCCGGAACGATAAACCGCCACTGCTGGGTACTGCCTCCATTTTTCCTCCATGGGCATGGCTTCCCGGGCTGGGGCCCGCCCTGTCGTTCTACGGGGTGAAATCATCGTTATTATTTTTATAGATTAAGAAACCCGTTTTTATTTATCCATGGGGGTTAGTCCGGTGGCAGCGGACGACGGCCACGGGTTCAGAGCAGCCGCAAGGCCATGATGTCGAGCAGCGCCGGGCACACCGCGCCCACCTTCACCAGCCCCCACAGGAACAGGCAGGAGAACGCAGCCAGGAAGGCGCAGCGCCGTGCCATCCGGAAACAATCTTCGCGGGTCCATCCCAGGCTGCGCAACAGTCCGCCCATCCTCATTCCTCGCGTTGCTATCGACTTGTATCGATAGGTTAACGCGTTTCGGAGCGCCGTTCAGCAGGCGCTCCGCATACGGATGACGTGGGCGTGGGCTGCTTGCCCTAGCGGAACCTGCCGCACAGGTAGGCGAAGGCAGCCACCACCGCCACCGAAGTCAGCGGCCGTTCGCGGATCATGTCGGCCGCGCAGTCCAGCGCGTCGCTCACCACGTCGCGGCCATCGTCCAGCAACTGCTTGGCCTGGACCCGGGCTCCCTCGGCGGCATCCACCGCCGCGGCGGCCGCATCGGCCACCGCGTCCTCGGCGGTGTCGGCCGCCTTGTCGACGGCCTGCTTGGCCGATTCCATTGCCTTGTCTGGATCCATGACGTGCTCCTTATGAGAGAAAACATGATGTCGTCAGCACATTATTGCTGCGAACGGCGGATTCGCCCAATAAGAGGATGTGACGACCGTCAGGAAGCGAAACAAGGCGGGCGCGCCACATCCGGTCAACAAGCCTCCGGCGGCTGCCCTTGCAGGAAATCGAAGTCGACGCCCTCGTCCGCCTGCGTCACCGACTTCAGGAACAGCCGCTGGTAGCCGCGCCTGCCCTGCGGCCGCGGCACGGCGCATGCGGCCAGCCGCCGCGCCATTTCGTCGTCGCCGACCAGCAGCGAGATTTCCCGCTTGGCCACGCTCAGCCGGATGCGATCGCCGTCGCGCACGCAGGCCAGCGGGCCGCCCAGCGCGGATTCGGGCGTGACGTGCAGCACGATGGTGCCGAAGGCGGTTCCGCTCATGCGGCCGTCGGAAATCCGCACGATGTCTTTCACCCCCTGCAGCGCCAGCCGCTTGGGAATGGGGATGTAGCCCGCCTCGGGCATGCCCGGCCCGCCGACCGGGCCGATATTCTTCAGCACCAGCACGTCGTCGGCGGCCACGTCGAGATCGGGATCGTCGATGCGGCGGGCCAGGTCTTCCAGGTTCTCGAACACCACGGCGCGCCCCTCGTGCTCCATCAGGGCGGGCGAGGCGGCCGACTGCTTGATGATGGCGCCGCCGGGCGCCAGGTTGCCGCGCAGGAAGGCGATGCCGCCTTCCGGATAGATGGGATCGGACATGGGCCGCACCACGTCCTGGACGAAGGCGGGACCGGCGGCGTCGATTTCCTCGCCCAGAGTGCGGCCGGTGACGGTGAGCGCGTCCAGCCTGAGCAGGGGCTTCAACTCGCGCAGCAGGGTGGCCATGCCGCCGGCGGCATGGAAATGCTCCATGTAGTGCTGGCCGGAAGGCTTCAGGTCGAGCAGCACCGGCGTTTCGCGGCCCATGCGGTCGAGCTCTTCCAGGTCGATCTTGATGCCGACCCGGCCGGCGATGGCGGTCAGGTGCACGATGCCGTTGGTGGAGCCGCCGATGGCCAACAGCACGGTCATCGCGTTATGGAAGGCGTCGGCGGTCAGGATCCTGTCGATGGTCAGACGCTCGCGCGCCATGCGCACGGCTTGCGCCCCGGTCTCTTCGGCCACCCGCATGCGGTCGGAGGTGACCGCGGGCGGCGACGCGCCGCCGGGCACCGTCATGCCGAGCGCCTCGGCCAGGCAGGCCATGGTGCTGGCCGTGCCCATCACGGAACAGCTGCCCACGCTGGGCACCAGCCGGTTGTTGACGGCGCCGATCTCGGCGGCATCGATCTCTTCGGCCCGGTAGCGGCCCCAGTAGCGGCGGCAATCGGTGCAGGCGCCGACCACCTCGCCGCGGTGCGAGCCGGCCAGCATCGCGCCGGTGATGAGCTGAATGCTCGGGAGCTTGGCCGAGGCGGCCCCCATGAGCTGGGCCGGCACCGTCTTGTCGCAGCCGCCGATCAGCACGACGGCATCCATCGGCTGCGCGCGGATCATCTCCTCGGTGTCCATCGACATCAGGTTGCGCAGGTACATGCTGGTGGGCTGGGCGAAGCTCTCGCCGATGGAGATCGTCGGGAATTCCATCGGCAGGCCGCCGGCCAGCATGACGCCGCGCCTGACCGCCTCGATCAGCTGCGGCATGTTGCCGTGGCAGGGGTTGTAGCTGCTGCCGGTATTGGCGATGCCGATCACCGGCCGGTCGAGCGCATGGTCGGTGAAGCCCGCGCCTTTGATGAAGGCCTTGCGCAGGAATAGCGAAAACCCGGCGTCGCCGTAGTTGGTCAGCCCGCGGCGAAAACCCGGGGTGCCGGGCGCGGCCTGGCCGCCTTCGGTGGCTTCTTCTTTGTTGTCGTCCGCCATGTTCCTGTCTCCGAGGCCGGTGGCCGTGCGTTCGCGAAACGTCGCAGCGGGAATTCTACGGTGCGGCCGCGCCGGACGGGTTTGACAGCGTATCAAGCCGCATGATACTAATAATCGTTCTCATTCGTGGCCACGCTGGACTTGTCGACGAGCTGGATCGTGAGCATCCCGGGATACCGCTGCCCCTCCTCCATCGAAAGTCTCTATGCCGCTCACCATTCGTGGCTGACGGGATGGTTGCGCCGCCGGCTGGGCAGCGCCGCCGATGCCGCCGACCTCGCCCACGATGCCTTCCTGCGCCTGATCCTCAAGCCCGCTCCGCGGGGGTTCCAGACGCCCGGCGAAGCCCGCGCCTATCTGCGCGCGGTCGGGAACAGCCTGTGCGTCGACCTGTGGCGCCGCCGGGAGGTCGAACAGGCCTGGCTCGAAGCCCTGGCGGCGGGGCCCGAGCGGCGCTGGCCGTCGGCCGAAGAGCGGGCCATCGTCGTCGAAACGCTGATGGAGATCGGCGGCGTGCTCGGCCGGCTGCCGCAGAAGGCCGCCGCGGCCTTCATCATGGCCCAGATCGACGGCACCCCTTACCGCGACATCGCCGGCGAGCTGGGGGTGTCGGAGCGCATGGTCAAGAAGTACATCGCGCAGGCCATGCTGCAGTGCGCCCTGCTCGTCGCCCGGTCGAAGCGCTGATGGCGCAGGCGCCGGAGCTTCCCGCCCCCGCGCCCGATGACTGGCCCGGCGACGCCGGCGAGCCGGATGTCGGCAGCCTGAGCCAGGCGGCCGAGTGGTATGCCGCCCTGCGCGCCGAGGACGCCAGCGAAACGGACCGCCAGGCCTGGCAGGCCTGGCTGCAGGCGCGCCCCGAACATGCCCGCGCCTGGCGGTACATCGAACAGGTCGGCCGGATGTTTGCGCCCTTGAAGACCCACGGCACGCGGCAGGCGGCCGCGGCCGGCCTGAAGGCCGCCAGAAAGGCGGCGGCGGGCCGGCGCCGCGTGCTCGGCAGCCTGGGCGGCCTGGCCGCAGGCGGCCTGTTGGCGTGGCTGGCATGGCGCCATTCTCCCGTGCCGGCGTGGCTGCTCGCCTTGAACGCCGACTACCATACCGGGACCGGCCAGCAGCGCAAGCTGACGCTGCCCGATGGCTCGGCGGTGTGGCTGAATACGGCGTCCGCGCTCGACGTGGACTACGATTCGACGGCCCGCGCGCTGCGCTTGCTGGCGGGCGAGATCCTCGTCACGACGGTCCGGGACGGCGCCGGCCGGCCGTTCTTCGTGCGGACGCCGTTCGGGCGCATGCAGGCGCTGGGAACGCAATTCACGGTCCGCCTCGGCGATGGCGACGTCCGCCTGGACGTGTTCGACGGCGCTGTCGAGGTCGTCAACCTGGCGGGCCTGGTCCGGCGGGTACGGGCCGGCGAGCACCTGCGGTTCGATGCCCGGCTGGCCCCGGATTCCGGGCCGGCCGACCGCGCCCGCCAGGCCTGGAGCCGGGGCGTGGTGGTGGCCGACGACATCCCCTTGCAGGCGCTGGTCGACGAACTGAGCCGCTACCGGCACGGGCATATCAGCGTGGCGCCCGAGGTTGCCGGGCTCCCGGCGATCGGCGTTTATCCGGCCACCGACCCCGACCGCGCGCTCGCGCTGCTCGAGCACGCCTTGCCGATCCGGGTCCGCCAGCCGCTGCCGTGGTGGACGGTCATCGAGGCGCGGCGCGAACCGTAGCGCCGTCTTCGGCTCCGGGGAGTTCCCTTTTTCCGGTCTCATCCGTTTCCAGGGGAAGGGCAAGCCTTCCGCCGGTGTCCGTTCACCGCGCGCGGGCGAGCCTTCTTTCGACCCATGTCTTCAGAGAGATCCCCATGTCCGTTCCCCGCTGCGGCCAGGATGAGGCCGCGCGCGCCCGCAACACCTTCGCCGGGCCGACCGGCCCGCGGCGATCGGGCCCGGTTGCCGCCCTGCGGCCGCTGGCCTTGTCCATTCCCCTGGCCCTGGCCGGGCTGCCGGTGCTGCCCGGCCTCTGGCCCGCGGCCGCGCTTGCCCAGGCCGCCAGCCGGCAGTACGACATCCCGGCCGGATCGCTGACCGACGCCAAGGGCGTGACGCCGCTCACGTCGCGGATGTTCACGCCCCTGCTGGTCGACGCCGGAACCGGCGAGCCGGCGGCCCTGCTGGACATGCCGTGGTATCTGCGGGCACTGGAATTGTCGCGCCCCTTGCACTTCGGCGACTACGGCGGCCTGCCGCTCAAGCTGATCTGGGTGCTGCTCGACCTTGCCACCATCGCGGTGCTGGGCAGCGGCCTCTATCTGTGGCTGGCGCGCCGGCGAGCGCTGCATGCGCGGCGGGCGCATCGCGGAAAGCAAAAAGGGCTAGCGCAGAATCGCTAACCCTTTTGACCTTGCTGTGAATCCTTGGCGGAGCGGACGGGGCTCGAACCCGCGACCCCCGGCGTGACAGGCCGGTATTCTAACCAACTGAACTACCGCTCCGCAGCGGCGTATTGCTTTACTGCTACCAATAGACTGAGCTGCTGGCGTCCCCTAGGGGATTCGAACCCCTGTACTCACCGTGAAAGGGTGATGTCCTAGGCCTCTAGACGAAGGGGACAACAGGACTACATCTACTGCAAAACTGCTCTTCGTTTGGTGGAGGTAAGCGGGATCGAACCGCTGACCTCTTGCATGCCATGCAAGCGCTCTCCCAGCTGAGCTATACCCCCGTCCTGCGAAGAAGAGAAATTATGCACGAAACTCAGATGCCGTGCAAGCGGGCCACCACCGCGTCTTTGCCGAGCAGCGCCAACACCGCGTCGATGGCGGGCGTCTGCGCGCGGCCGGTAACCGCCACCCGCAGCGGGATGCCCAGCGCGGGCATCTTGACGCCGTGGGCGGCCAGCACTTCCTTCATCAATGCGGCGATGGCCTCGCGCGTCCATTCGATGCCCGCGGCGCGGCCGGCGAAGTCGCGCAGGATGGCGCGCGCGCCATCGGTCAGGTGTTGCGCGACGAGTTCGGGCGGCGTGGCGGCCGGGTCGAACGGCGCGCAGAACAGCATGGCCTCGTCGGCCAGCTGTTCCAGCGTTTCGGCGCGCTGCTTGAGCAGCGCCATCACGGCCGGCAGGTCGACGCCCTGGACCGAGCCGCCGCGCTTGCCGATGCGCGGCGCCACGCGGCGCGCCAGGTCCTCGTCGGCGCTGTGCTTGATGTAGTGCGCGTTGACCCAGTTCAGCTTCTTCGGATCCCACTGCGCAGCCGAGCGCGACAGGTTGCGGGTGTCGAACCATTCCACCAGCTGCTGGCGGCTGAACAGTTCGTCGTCGCCGTGGCTCCAGCCCAGGCGCGCCAGGTAGTTGACCATCGCCTCGGGCAGGTAGCCCTGCTCGTCGTACTGCATCACGCTGACCGCGCCGTGCCGCTTCGACAGCTTCTCGCCGTCGGGGCCGAGGATCATCGGCACGTGGCCGTACTGCGGCGGTTCGGCGCCCAGCGCGCGCAGGATGTTGATCTGGCGCGGAGTGTTGTTGACGTGGTCGTCGCCGCGGATCACGTGGGTGATGCGCATGTCCCAATCGTCAACCACCACGCAGAAGTTGTAGGTGGGCGTGCCGTCGGGGCGGGCGATGATGAGGTCGTCGAGTTCCGTGTTGGCGAAGCTGATCGGGCCTTTGACCATGTCGTCCCAGGCGACCTCGCCGTCGAGCGGATTGCGGAAGCGCACCACGGGCTTGCGGCCTTCCGGGATCGGCGGCAGCACCTTGCCGGGCTCGGGCCGCCAGGTGCCGTCGTAGCGCGGCTTGCGTCCCTCGGCGCGGGCGCGTTCGCGCATCGCCTCGATCTCCGCGGGCGAGCTGTAGCAGTGGTAGGCGCTGCCCGCGGCCAGCATCTGCGCGATCACTTCGCGGTAGCGGTCCATTCGCTGCATCTGGAAGAACGGGCCTTCGTCGGGCGTGAGTTCGAGCCAGCGCATGCCGTCGAGGATGGCCTGCACCGCTTCCGGCGTCGAGCGTTCGAGGTCGGTGTCTTCCACCCGCAGGATGAAGGTGCCGCCGAAGTGCCGGGCGAAGGCCCACGAATACAGGGCCGTGCGCGCGCCGCCCAGGTGCAGGAAGCCGGTGGGAGACGGGGCGAAGCGCGTGCGGACGGTGCCGGGCGCGTAGTGAGGGGCTGTGCTCATGGAGGATTCGGAAAGGAAGCGGATCGGGAAAGGCGCCGCAAACGGGGCCGCCGCGCGGCCGATCCCCGGATTGTACGAAATGCCTGTTGCGGCGGCCCGCCATATCCCTTGAAATGCCGGTATCCGCTTCGCCTGCGAGGTTGGCCTGCCATGTCGCGCCATGCCCTGTCGCCGCTGTTCGATCCGCAATCCGTGCTGGCGGTGGGCCCGCCCGGCCTGCCGCTGCTGGCCGCGCTGCCGCCGGCGCTGCGGGCCCGCACGGTCGAGCTGCCGCTGGACGCCCATGGCGCGCTGGCGCTGCCGGCGGAACTGGCCGCGCCGCAGCGCCGGCCCGACCTGGCGGTGGTGGCGGCGCCGGCCGGCAAGCTGCGGCAGGTGCTGGAAGCGCTGGCGCCGGCGCGGCCCGCGGCGGCCGTCGTCATTTCGCACGAGCCCGTGCCGGGCGTGGCGCAATTCTGCCGCGACTGGGCGCGCGCCAACGATTGCCAGCTGCTGGGGCCGCGCAGCTTCGGCCTGCAGCGTCCGCATGCCGGCCTGAACGCCAGCCTGCATCCGCAGCTGGCGCGCTCGGGCCGGGTGGCGATGGTCACGCAGTCGCGCTCGATCATGGCGGTGGTGATGGACTGGGCCGACGACAACCGCACCGGCTTCTCGGCCGTGGTGTCGCTGGGCGACGAAGCGGTGCTGGACCTGCCCACGGTGCTCGATTTCCTGGTGGCCGATCCGCATACCGACAGCATCGCGCTCTACCTTGAACACGTGCGCGACGCGCGCGAGTTCATGAGCGCCATGCGCGCGGCCGCCAGCGTGAAGCCGGTGGCGGTGCTGAAGGCCGACCGCGGCGGCGGGCCCAGGCGGGGCGACGCCGCCGGCATCGCGCCCGACACGGTGTTCGACGCCGCGCTGCGGCGGGCCGGCGCGGTGCGGGTGGCGCACTTCGTGCAATTGTTCTCGGCGGTCAAGGCGCTGGGTTTCCGGCGGCGGCCCACCGGCCGCCGCATCGCCGTGCTGGCCAACGGCCGCGGGCCGGCGCGGCTGGCGCTGGACCGCATCGCCGCCAGCGACGGCACGGTGGCGCGCGCCGAGCTGGCGCCGGCCACCCGCGAGGCGCTGCTGCGGGCGCTGGGGCCGTCGGCGCAGGCCGACAATCCGGTGGTGGCGCTGGCGCCGCTGGCCCCCGGCGGCTGCGCCGAAGCGGTGGCGGCGCTGGCCGCCGATCCGGGCGTCGACGGCCTGCTGGTGGTGCTGGCGCCCGACCCCGACGCCGACCTGCCCGCCGTGGCGCGCGCGCTGGCCGAGGCGGCGCCGCGCGCCGGGCGCCCGGTCATCACCTGCTTCATGGGCGATGCCGCGATGCGGCCGCTGCGGCGCGTGCTGGACGACGTGGGTTCGCCCTCCTTCCGCACGCCCGAATCGGCGGTCGAGGCCTTCGGCAACCTGGCCATCGACCACTACAACCGCCAGCTGCTGTTGCAGATGCCGCCGCCGCAGCCGCCCGGGCGGGCGCCCGATACCGAGGGCGCGCGGGTCGTGATCGGCCAGGCGCGCGCCGACGCCCGCAGCACGCTGACCGAGCCCGAAGCCAAGGCCCTGCTGGCCGCCTTCCACATCCCGGTGGTGCCGGTGCTGGCGGCGCGCCATGCGGCCGAGGCGGTGATCGCCGCGCAACAGATCGGCTTCCCCGTTGCGATCAAGATCGATTCGCCCGACGTCGCGCGCAAGTCTGCGGTGCGCGGCGTGCACCTCGACATCCGCAGCAGCGCCGAACTGGTCACCGCCTACCAGCGCATGATGGCCAACGTGCGCGAGGCAGAGCCCGGCGCCCGCATCGCCGGCATCACGGTCGAGGCCATGGCCAGCCCGCCCGGCGCGCCGAAGGTCGCCATCGGCGTGGCGCGCGACGCGCTGTTCGGCCCGGTGATCCGCTTCGGCAGCGCGGCCGGCGCCCGCGCCGAGCCGGCCGGCAGCCTGGGCGTGGAGCTGCCGCCGCTCAACGGCTTCCTGGCGCGCAGGCTGATCGAGCGCACCCGCATCTGGCGCCACGTACTGTCGGAGCAGGTCTCGGCCCGCGCGCACGAGCTGCTGGAAGACATACTGGTGCGGATTTCCGACCTGGTGTGCGGACTGCCCGAGATCGAAAGCATAGAGATCAACCCGGTCATCATCGACGGCGACCGGGTGCTGGCGGCCGATACCCGCATCACGCTGCTGCCGGGCACCGAAGGCGCCGCGGACGATCCCGGGGTGGGCGGCTACGCCCACATGGCGATCCATCCCTACCCGGTACAGCTGGTGCGGCACTGCCAGTTCGCCGACGGCACGCCCTACACCATCCGCCCGATCCGGCCCGAAGACGCCGCGCCCTTGCAGGCCTTCACCCGCGGGCTGTCGGAGCACAGCCGCTACATGCGCTTCATTTCGGCAATGCGGGAACTGTCGCCGAACATGCTGGCGCGCTATACGCAGGTGGACTACCACCGCGAGCTGGCGCTGGTGGCCACCGTGCTCGACGCCGACGCGCCGGATACCGGCGAAACGCTGATCGGCGTGGCGCGCTATCTGTTGAACCCGGACGGCGACAGCGCCGAATACGCGCTGGTGGTGGCCGACGCCTGGCAGCGGCGCGGCCTGGGCCGCGAACTGATGACCGCGCTGGTGGACGCGGCGCGCCGCCAGGGCCTGCGCCGCATAGAAGGTTTCGTGCTGGGCGCCAACGGGCCGATGCTCAAGCTGATGGGCAGCCTGGGATTCCACATCCAGCCGGACCCCGACGACCCCTCCATGCGCCAGGCATGGCTGGACCTGGAACGCCCCCCCAACTGAAGCGCCCCCATCCAGGACGCAGCGGACCCGGCTCCGCCGGTCCGCCAGCGTCGCCGCTTGAGGGGAGCGGCCAGGCCGCCAGGGGTGGGCCTATTTATTCGTTGCGGTAACGAACAGCTTGGTGGAACGGGCGCCGCTGCGGCAGAAGGCCAGCACGGGGCCGGGCAGCGACTGCAGGTTGGCAGCGAAGGTATCCACGTCGGACGGCTGGATGTTGGCGCCGTTGACCGGCTGGTACACGTACTTCAGCCCCGCGGCTTCGGCGGCGGCGCCGATCTCGGCGGCGGTGGGCTGGCTCGGGCCGCCTTCGTAGTCGGGCCGGTTGTTGATGACGCTCTTGAAGCCGGCGGCGGCCAGCGCGGCCATGTCTTCGGGGCCGAGCTGCGGCGCGACGGCGAACGATTCGGTCAATTGCGTGTAGGGGGCGGACATCGCGGTCTCCAGAAGATGCGGATCGATGACCAATCCTAACCCGCCGGCGCGCCGCGAACAAACGCCTCCCCCGCTATTGCGTGCCCGACTTGCCGGTGATCTCGATCTCCACCCGGCGGTTCGGCGCCAGGCATTCGATCAGCGCCGCGCGCGCGGTCTGGTTGCATTGCACGACCGGCTCGCGCGAGCCGCGGCCTTCCGCACTGACCAGCCGCGACGGCACGCCGGCGCCCACCAGGTAGCGCACCACGCTGGCCGCCCGCTCCTGCGACAGGCGGTCGTTGTAGGCCGCGCTGCCGATGCGGTCGGCATGGCCGATCACGCGCACCCGCTGGACGTCGACGCCGCGCAGCTCGCGGCTGAGGTCGTCGAGCCGGCGGCGGCCTTCGGGCGAGATGCCGCCCAGGTCGGAGCGATTGAAGCCGAACAGCGCATCGGCCGACAGCGTGACCACGCGGGTGGCCGGCGGCGGCGTGGGCGCCGGCGACGCGGCGGCCGCCGGCGGCGGCGCGGTGGT
>NZ_BAABFO010000044.1:0-13898 GCF_039541095.1 Pigmentiphaga soli | reverse complement strand
CCGCGGGCGCGGGTTCGGCCTCGGCCTGGCGCGCGCGGCCGTTGCGCGCCGGGCCGGCCGGCTGCGGCGCCGTCGCGGGCTGCGACGGCGTGATGCCCTTGACGATGGCCTCCGGCCGCGCCTTGACTTCGTGTTCCTGCGCCGAGTAGGCCAGGTTGGTTTCCGGCGCCTCGGCCAGTTCGAAGCTGGCCTTGGCGCTGTCCAGCCGCGGATCGTCGTGGCGCAGGCGTTCGAGCCGGTGGTGCGGCGTTTCGAGGTGCTTGTTCGGAATCAGGATGACATTGACCTTGAGCCGCGCTTCCATCTTCGCGATGTCGTTGCGCTTCTCGTTCAGCAGGAAGGTGGCCACCTCGACCGGCACCTGGGCGTGCACCGCCGCCGTGCCTTCCTTCATCGATTCTTCCTGGATCAGGCGCAGCACCTGCAGCGCGCTCGATTCGGTGTCGCGGATCACGCCGGTGCCGTTGCAGCGCGGGCAGGTGATGTGCGAGCCCTCGTTCAGCGCCGGGCGCAGCCGCTGGCGCGACAGCTCCATCAGGCCGAAGCGCGAGATCTTGCCCATCTGGACCCGGGCGCGGTCGAAATGCAGCGCCTCGCGCAGCCGGGTCTCGACCGCGCGCTGGTTCTTGCCGTCCTCCATGTCGATGAAATCGATCACGATCAGGCCGCCCAGGTCGCGCAGCCGCAGCTGGCGCGCCACTTCGTCGGCGGCCTCGAGGTTGGTGCGCAGCGCCGTTTCCTCGATGTCGCTGCCCTTGGTGGCGCGCGCCGAGTTGACGTCGACCGCGACCAGGGCCTCGGTGTGGTCGATCACCACCGCGCCGCCCGAGGGCAGCGGCACCGTGCGGGCGTAGGCGGTCTCGATCTGATGTTCGATCTGGAAGCGCGAGAACAGCGGGATGTCGTCGCGGTAGCGCTTGACGCGCTGCACGTTGTCGGGCATCACCACGCTCATGAACGCGATGGCCTGGTCGGCGATGTCGTCGGTGTCGATCAGGATTTCGCCGATGTCGGGCGAGAAGTAATCGCGGATGGCCCGGATCACCAGGCTCGATTCCAGGTAGATCAGGATCGGGCCGGCGTTTTCGCGCGCCGCGCCGTCGATCGCCGTCCACAGCTGCATCAGGTAGGCCAGGTCCCACTGCAGCTCTTCCACGCTGCGGCCGATGCCGGCCGTGCGGGCGATGATGCTCATGCCGGCCGGAACCTGCAGCTGCTCCATCGTTTCGCGCAGTTCCTGGCGGTCTTCGCCTTCCACCCGGCGCGACACGCCGCCGCCGCGCGGATTGTTGGGCATCAGCACCAGGTAGCGGCCGGCCAGCGAAATGAAGGTGGTCAGCGCCGCGCCCTTGTTGCCGCGCTCTTCCTTTTCGACCTGGACGATCAGTTCCTGGCCTTCGCGCAGGACGTCCTGGATGCGGGCGCCGCGCACGTCGACGCCTTCCTTGAAGTAGGAGCGGGCGATTTCCTTGAACGGCAGGAAGCCGTGGCGTTCCTCGCCATAGTTGACGAAGCAGGCCTCGAGGCTGGGCTCGACGCGGGTGACGACGCCTTTGTAGATATTGCCTTTGCGCTGTTCGCGGCCGGCGGTTTCGATGTCGAGATCGATGAGCTTCTGCCCATCGACGATGGCGACGCGCAATTCTTCCTGGTGCGTCGCGTTGAACAACATGCGCTTCATGGTTGAAGTTCTCCGTGGTCGTGCGCGCCGGAATCGGCGCGCAGCCTCGGGTCGTCGGGACGCAGGCGCAGCAATGCAGGCAGCAGGAAACCGGTGCACGAGCGCCGCACCCCGCGGGTTCAGGTCAGATCGACCGGCCGGGGTGGGAATGCGCAAGGTCGGGGGAGAGCGCAGGCACCGTGGATGCCGCGGCCAGCGCCGGACAGCCGCGGTATGCGGTGCGGTCGGCGGGTAATCGCGGGATCTTGATAAGCAGTTTCAAACACGGATTGTGCGAGCCAGACAGGCGCGCCGGATAAGGCGCGCCATTGCGTATACGACGGTTTCGTACTACAGGCATCCGCGGGCGCGGGTTCCGCGAGCGCGCGGCACGCTCCGGGAGGGGAGCGCCGTGCGCGATCGGCGGGCGACCGTGACGACCCGGCGAGTCGGGCGGGAAGGGCGGGTACAATTCCGGCAGGCTTGTTGATTGTCCCGGGCCTTGCGTTCAAGGCCGGACGCAGAAGCAGCGTACCGGCCTGCGTCGGAGTGCGCCGCGCGCCATCCGGTCCGCCGCGGCCCAGGGACAGGTCTTAAGCGCACACTTGGGGCGGAAACGCCGCGAAAGCGCGTCTCGACGCCAAAGGTGCTGCCAACCCACCTGACTCGATCAGGCTCCTGGATTATATGTCGGTCCCTTTATTGCGCAAAGCAAAATCCTCGCCCGCCCTGCAGCCGGCGCCGGCCGCCGCTGCGCCCGCCGTGCGGCAGGTCGAAGTCGGCCCCGAGCACGACGGCCAGCGGCTCGACAATTTCCTGCTGCGGCTGTGCAAGGGCGTGCCCAAGAGCCATATCTACAAGGCGATCCGCGGCGGCGAGGTGCGCGTCAACCGGGGCCGTGCCGCCGCCGACCACCGGCTGGCCGCCGGCGACCTGATCCGGGTGCCGCCGCTGCGGGTGCCCGAGGCACGGCCGGCCTTCGTGCCCGCCGGCGAGTTCCCGGTCGTGTTCGAAGACGACGCCCTGCTGGTGATCGACAAGCCGGCCGGCGTGGCCGTGCACGGCGGCAGCGGCGTGGATTTCGGCGTGATCGAGCAGCTGCGGGCGGCGCGCCCGCAGGCGCGCTTCCTGGAGCTGGCGCACCGGCTCGACCGCGACACTTCCGGGCTACTGATGGTGGCCAAGAAGCGCAGCGCGCTGCTCGGCGTGCACCAGTCGCTGCGCGACGGCGGCTGGCGCAAGCACTACCTGGCGCTGGTGGCGGGCGATTGGGTCAACGACCGTCAGCACATCCGGCAGCCGCTCACCAAATGGACCACCCGCAGCGGCGAGCGGCGGGTGCGGGTCGACCCCGAGGGCCAGCCGGCCCATACGATTTTCACGCTCAGGCGGCGCTTCGGCGCGTTCAGCCTGCTCGACGCCGAACTGAAAACGGGCCGCACCCACCAGATCCGGGTGCACCTGGCCAGCGCCGGCTTCCCGATCGCCGGCGACGACAAGTACGGCAGCGACGATGCCAACGCCCGGCTCGCCCGGCGCGGTTTCCGGCGCATGTTCCTGCACGCCCACACCCTGGCGCTGCCCCACCCGCTGTCCGGCGAACCGCTGGCGCTGGAGGCGCCGCTGCCGCCCGAATGCACCCGACTGCTCGAGGAGCTCGCCGTTCCATGAATCTGCCGCAAGACAAGGCCGGCTACGCGCTGGTGGTGTTCGACTGGGACGGCACGCTGATGGATTCCACGCCGTCGATCGTGGCCGCGATCCAGGGCGCCTGCCGCGACCTGGGGCTGCGGGTGCCGCCCGACGAGGCCGCCAGCTGGGTCATCGGGCTCGGCCTGCAGGACGCCCTGCTGCGCACCGCGCCCGACCTGCCGCCGGAGCAATTGCCCCGCTTCCTCGACCGCTACCGTTTCCATTACCTGACGCGCGACCCGCAACTTCGCCTGTTCGAAGGCGTCGAAGCGCTGCTGGTTCGTCTGCGCGACGCCGGCGTGCGGCTGGCGGTGGCCACCGGCAAGAGCCGGGTCGGGCTGGAGCGCGCCTTCGACAGCACCGGGCTGCGGCGCTATTTCGACGCCAGCCGCTGCGCCGACGAAAGCTTCTCCAAGCCGCATCCGGCCATGCTGAACGAATTGCTGGAAGAGCTGGAGGTGGCGCCGGCGGCCGCGGTCATGGTGGGCGACACCTCGCACGATCTCGACATGGCGCGCAACGCCGGCGTGCACGGCGTCGGCGTCACCTACGGCGCCCACCGCATCGACGAGCTTTCCGCCTGTAGCCCGCAGGCGCTGGTGGGCAGCGTGGCCGAGCTCGGACAATGGCTCGGGCCGCGCGTGGGGCTGGCATCGTAATCGCCTTTTTCCGCCGGGCCGCGCCGCCGCGCAGCGGCAAGCGTGGGGCCCCCTTTTCGCCTATGCTACGAACTTCCGATCCTCGCGAGCCTTTTCATGTCCCAGGATGATTTTCACGCTTCTTCGTCAGCCGGCGCGCCTTGGGAGCGCGAGGTTCTGGAGCGGCTGGTGTTCGCCAGCCTCAAAGAGCAGCGCGCCAAGCGCCGCTGGTCGATCTTTTTCCGGCTGGTGACGCTGGCCGTCGTGCTGGTCGTCCTGTTCGGCCTGGGCGACGCGCTGTGGCGCGGCAGCGCCAGCGTGCCCGAGCCGCACACCGCGCTGGTCACGCTCGACGGCGTGATCGACGCCGACGGCGAGGCCAGCGCCGAAAAGGTCAACGGCGCGCTGCAGGCCGCCTTCGACGACGCCGGCTCCAAGGGCGTGGTGCTGCGCATCAACAGCCCCGGCGGCAGCCCCGTCCAGGCCGGCATGATCTACGACGAGATCCGCCGCCTGCGCCAGGCCCATCCCGACAAGCCGCTGTACGCGGTGGTCGAGGAAATCTGCGCCTCGGGCGGCTACTACGTGGCCGCCGCGGCCGACCGCATCTACGTCAACAAGGCCAGCGTGGTGGGCTCGATCGGCGTCATCATGGAAGGCTTCGGCTTCAACGAGATCATGTCGAAGGTCGGCATCGACCGCCGGCTGGTGGTGTCGGGCGAAAACAAGGCGATGCTCGACCCGTTCTCGCCGCCCAACCCGAGCCAGCAGGCCTACGCCAACCAGCTGGTGCAGGAAATCTACCGGCAGTTCGTGTCGGCGGTGCGCACCGGCCGCGGCGACCGGCTGCACGAAACGCCCGACATGTTCTCCGGCCTGATCTGGACCGGCGCCAAGAGCGTGGAGCTGGGCCTGGCCGACGATCTGGGCACGGTCGACAGCGTGGCGCGCGACGTCATCCATGCCGACCTGGTGGTGGACTACACCGTCAAGGAAAACATCGCCGAGCGCTTCGCCAAGCGGGTAGGGGTGTCGTTCGGCGCCGCGGTGGCGCGGGCCGGTTTCGGCGCGGCGGCCAGCGGCTGGCACTGGCGCTAGCCGCCCCGTTCACCGCCGTGCCAGGAACAGGAACAGGGCCGGCAGCCGGTCCAGGGCCGGCGCCGGGCGGCGTTTCCAGGCCGCCACCGGATGGGTCTGGACCCACTCGTCGTCGGTGGTCAGCGAGCGCGCCACGCACAACAGCGTATCGGGCTTGAGCGCGGCCAGCAGCGCGCCGAACATGGCGTCGTTGCGGTAGGGGGTCTCGATCAGCATCTGCGTCTGGTCGAGCCGGGCGGAGGCCTGTTCCCAATCGCGCAATTGCTTCTGGCGCGCCGCGGCATCGACCGGCGCATAGCCGTGGAAGGCGAAGCGCTGGCCGTCGAGCCCGCTGGCCATCAGGCCCAGCAGGATGGACGACGGCCCCACCCACGGCCGCACCCGGATGCCCAGCGCATGGGCGGCGCGCGCCACGCGGGCGCCGGGGTCGGCCACCGCCGGGCAGCCGGCGTCGGAAACCAGCCCGATCTCGCCGCCGGCCGCAGCCGGCGCCAGCCAGGCGCGGATGTCATCGTCGCGCACCCGTTCGTCCAGCGTGTGGATCGCGATTTCCTGCAGCGGCCGCACGGTGCCTATCCCTTTCAGGAAGGCGCGCGCCACCTTGGCGTTCTCGGCGATATAAATGTCGAGCCGGCCGGCCAGCGCGCGTGCCTCGGCCGGCAGCCAGCGTTCGGGCGGCGCGTCGCCCAGCCCGACGGGGATCAGGTGCAGCGTGCCGGAGGAGGGGCTCCCCCCTGCGCGCTCACGCGCGGAGGAGGGGCCCCCCCCTGCGCGCTCACGCGCGCCCCCCAGGGGGCGATGCGAGCGGACCGGCGGAGCCGGATCCGCCGCATCCTGGGTGGGGTGGCGCGGGTTCATGCGTCGTGGGGCGCGCGTGGCGCGGTGGAGTGACCAGGATGAAGATGGTCGAGCGGGTCCAGTCCGAAGCCGGCCAGGATCCGGGTCAACGCGATCAGCGGCAGGCCGATCAGCGCGGTCGGGTCGTCGCTTTCGATGCGTTCCATCAGCGCGATGCCCAGCGCCTCGGCCTTGGCGCTGCCGGCTGTGTCGTAGGGCTGTTCCAGTTCCAGGTAGGCGCGCAGCGCGTCGTCGCCCACTTGGCGGAAGGTGCAGCGGGTGACGACGTCGGCCGTTTCCACGCGTTCGCCGTCGTCCACCGCCACCGCCGTATGGAAGGCCACGGCCTTGCCGCGCATCGCCTGCAGCTGCGCCAGCGCGCGGTCGAAATCGCCCGGCTTGCCGATCGGCTCGCCGTCGAGCACGGCCACCTGGTCGGAGCCGATCACCACGTTGCCCGGACATTGGGCGGCCACGGCGCGCGCCTTGGCGCGGGCCAGCCGCATGGCCAGCGCGGCCGGCTCTTCGCCGGGCTGGGGCGTTTCGTCGACGCCGGGCGCGGCGACCGCGAACGGCAGGCACAGCCGCGCCAGCAGGTCGCGCCGGTAGCGCGAGGTGGAGGCGAGGATCAGCGGGCGAGGGGTTTGGGCGGGAAGATTCATGGCGGTGGACCCGGCGGTGGGACCAGCCCTGTTGCCGAGGTGCAGCAACGTTGTGCCGGTCGTGTAAGTGTTTGACGTATTTGAATTTTTCACGCTATTATCCAATGTTTTTCCGGGGCTTGCTAAGCCTGTGGCAGTCGTGACTGAGCGCTTTATCGACGCATTCGAATTCGTGCGGCTGGGCAAGTCGGCCTCGGGCCGCGTGCCGCTCGCGCGGTTCGTGCGGCTTTTGTCGGGCCAGCCCGAGCAGCCGGCGGGCGCGGCGGCCGAGTGGTGGGCGCGCGCCGACCGCGGGCCGCTCGGCCAGCCGCTGATCCGGCTGCACGTGCGGGCCGAGCCCGTGCTGCGCTGCGAGCGCTGCCTGGAGCCGTTCACGCTGCCGATCGATTCCGAAGTCGCGCTGCAGCTCGTCGAAACCGAAGACGAGCTCGACGCCGACCAGGCCGAGCCGGCAGCGGAAGACGATCCCGCGGCCGATTTCGAAAAAGTGCTGGGGTCGCGCAAGTTCGATCTGCACGAACAGGTCGAAGACGAACTCATCCTGTGCGTGCCCTACGTGCCCAAGCACGACGTCTGCCCCGCCGGCAGCGGCCAGGAGGCCGGGCAGGCGCCCGGCAAGCCGTCGCCGTTCGCCGTGCTGGCGCGCTTGAAAGACCGCGCCGGCGAGGGTGAATAGAAGGGTTTTTTGTGTATATTCGTGGCGTTCGCGGAGCCGGCAGTGCCTCAGCTTCTGGCTTACAATGCGCCCGCCGTTCCTAGGAGTCCATTCAAAATGGCCGTTCAGCAAAACAAGAAGTCGCCGTCCAAGCGTGGCATGCACCGCGCCCATGATTTCCTCACCGCCCCCCCCACGGCCATCGAGCCGACCACGGGCGAAACGCATCTGCGCCATCACATCAGCCCCAACGGCATCTACCGTGGGCGCAAGGTTCTCAAAACCAAGAACGACGAGTGACGCGGCGCGACCCTGGCGGTAGCGCACCTCGGGGTCGCCACTCAGGGGTGGATCGCGGACCGTCGCCGGCGCATGGCGCACGGCGGCTGCCGCGTCGGCGATCTTCCCCTGGGCACTTGCGGAAACTTTTTTCTGTCTGCCTGCTGCCAAGGAAACGCAGGGCCGTCCCAGGTTTCCTTGTCCCCCTCGGGGGGCGGGCCGGGCCTAGCCCGGCCCTGGGGGTCCTTTCACGGCAGGCGGTCCTTTGTCCATGGCTATGATCCGAATCGCGATCGACTGCATGGGGGGTGATTTCGGCCTTTCCGTGACGATTCCGGCCGCGCTCTCGTTCTGTGAACGCCATCCCGACGTCCGCCTGCTGCTCGCCGGCCTGCCCGATCAGATCGAGGCCCGGCTCGCGCAGGCCCGGGCCACGGCCGCGCAGCGCGAACGGCTGCAGATCGTGCCCGCTTCCGAAGTCGTCGAGATGGACGACAAGGTCGAGGTCGCGCTGCGCCGCAAGAAAGACTCCTCCATGCGCGTGGCCGCGGCCCAGGTGCGCGACGGCTTGGCCGACGCCTGCGTGTCGGCCGGCAACACCGGCGCCTGGATGGCGATCTCGCGCTACGTGCTCAAGACGCTGGACGGCATCGACCGTCCCGCCATTGCCAAGGCCATGCCGAACCAGAACGGCGGCATGACCGTGATCCTCGATCTCGGCGCCAACGTCGATTGCACCGCCGAGCACCTGCTGCAGTTCGCCATCATGGGTTCGGCGCTGGTGTCGGCGGTCGGCCGCCGGGCGCGTCCCAGCGTGGGCCTGCTCAACATCGGCGAGGAAGTCATCAAGGGCAACGACGTGGTCAAGCAGGCGGCCGAGCTGCTGCGGGCCAGCACGCTCAACTTCCACGGCAACGTCGAAGGCAACGACATCTTCAAGGGCACGGTCGACGTCATCGTGTGCGACGGCTTCGTCGGCAACGTGGTGCTGAAAGCCTCCGAGGGCCTGGCCAAGATGCTGGGCATCTTCATCAAGGAAGAGTTCAAGCGCAATCTGTTCACGCTGCTGATGGGCGCGGTCGCCACGCCCGTGCTCAACCGCTTCCGCCACCGGGTCGACCCGCGCCGCTACAACGGCGCCTCGCTGCTCGGCCTGCGCGGCGTGGTCATCAAGAGCCACGGCGCGGCCGATGCCTATGCGTTCGGATGGGCGCTGCAGGACGCCTACGACGCGGTCGCCAGCGGGCTGCTGGCGCGCACCACGCAGGCCGTGGCCCAGCTGACCGCCGGCCGTCCGGCCGCGCCGTCGTCCGAAACCGATCCCGCGCCGCGGCCCGCCGCGGCGCATGGAGATTTTGCATGAGTTCAACTGCGCCCATCCGCAAGGACGTGTGGTCGCGCATCGCCGGCTCGGGCAGCTTCCTGCCCGAACGGGTGGTGAGCAACGACGAACTGGCCGCCGAGCTGGCCAGCCGCGGCATCGAGACCTCGCACCAGTGGATCATGGACCGCACCGGCATCGCCCAGCGCCACCTGGCCGATCGCGACACCACCTCCAGCCAGCTCGCGGTCGAGGCCGCGCGCCGCGCGCTGGCCGATGCCGGCGTCGAGGCTTCCGAGCTCGACCTGATCGTGGTCGCCACTTCCACCCCCGATTTCGTCTTTCCCAGCACGGCCTGCCTGGTCCAGGCCCAGCTCGGCGCGCGCGGCGCCGCCGCCTTCGACGTGCAGGCCGTGTGCAGCGGCTTCGTCTACGCGCTGGCCACCGCCGACAGCTTCATGCGCGCCGGCCGGTCGTCGTGCGCGCTGGTGATCGGCGCCGAAGTGTTCTCGCGCCTGCTCGACTGGAACGACCGTGGCACCTGCGTGCTGTTCGGCGACGGCGCGGGCGCCGTGGTGCTCAAGCCGTCGGCCGAGCCCGGCATCCTGGCGGCGAAGCTGCATGCCGACGGCAGCCAGACCGGCATCCTGTGCGCGGCCGGCAACATCGCCTACGGCGAGATCGTGGGCGACCCGCTGCTGCGGATGGAAGGCCAGGCCGTGTTCAAGCAGGCGGTGCACGTACTGGAAGACGTGGCCCGCGAAACCTGCGACGAGGCCGGCGTGGCGCTGTCCGAGGTCGACTGGCTGATCCCGCACCAGGCCAACGTCCGCATCATCAACGCCACGGCGCGCAAGCTGGGCATCCCGGCCGAGCGCGTGGTGATCACGGTCGACCGCCACGCCAATACCTCGGCCGCCAGCGTGCCGCTGGCGCTCGACGCCGCCCGCCGCGACGGCCGCATCCGCCCCGGGCAACTGGTCATGATGCAGGGCGTGGGCGGCGGCTTCACGTGGGGCGCCGTGCTGGCCCGGATGTAGGCCGGCGCAGCCCACATTCCCGTATATAAAAAAACCTACATTCCCACAGACTCCCATGAAAATCGCGTTCGTATTCCCCGGCCAGGGGTCGCAGTCGGTCGGCATGCTCGGCGGCTTCGATGGCAACGCCGCGGTGGCCGATACGCTGGCGCGCGCCGGCGCGGCCCTGGGCGAAGACCTCGCCGGCCTGGTCGCGTCCGGCCCGGCCGAACAACTGAACCTCACCACCAATACCCAGCCCGTGATGCTGGCAGCCGGCGCCGCCTTCCATGCCGCCTGGCAGGCCGCGGGCGGCCGCGCGCCCGACGTGGTGGCCGGCCACAGCCTGGGCGAATACGCGGCGCTGGTGGCCGCCGGCGCGCTGGCGCTCGAAGACGCCGTGCGCCTGGTGCGCATCCGCGCCGACGCCATGCAGTCGGCGGTGCCGGTGGGGCAGGGCGGCATGGCCGCCATCCTGGGCCTGACCGACGACCAGGTGCGCGCGGCCTGCGCGGCCGCCGCCCAGGGCGAAGTGGTGGAGGCCGTCAATTTCAACGCGCCGGCGCAAGTCGTGATCGCCGGCGCCAAGGCCGCGGTGGAGCGCGCCTGCGAGGCCGCCAAGGCGGCCGGCGCCAAGCGCGCGCTGCCGCTGCCGGTATCGGCGCCGTTCCATTCCAGCCTGATGAAGCCGGCGGCCGAGGTGCTGGCGCGGGCGCTGGCCGGCGTCGCCATCCAGCCGCCGCGGATTCCCGTCGTCAACAACGTCGACGTGGCCGCGCCGGCAGAGCCCGCGGCCATCGCCGATGCGCTGGTCCGCCAGGCCTGGCATCCGGTACGATGGGTCGAAACCATCCGCGCCATGCGCGCGCAGGGCGTCACCCATGTCATAGAATGCGGCCCCGGCAAGGTGCTGACGGGCCTGGCCAAGCGGATCGAGCCTGAATTGGTGGCGATGGCCATCACCGACCAGGCCTCGCTCGACGCCGCGCTGCAGGCTATGGAAGGATGAGCCCCCCCTGCGCGCTTACGCGCGCCCCCCAGGGGGCGACGCTGGCGGACCGGCGAAGCCGGATCCGCTGCGTCCTGGACCGGGCCGTGGCAGATGCATATGGCGTGGTTCATGCGGGGCAAGAGTGACGGCGATGACGGGGAACAAGGAAAAATGAGCATGGAATTGCAAGGCAAGGTCGCCCTGGTCACCGGCGCGTCGCGCGGGATCGGCAAGGCCATCGCCGCCGAACTGGCGGCGCGCGGCGCGCTGGTGGTGGGCACCGCCACCACCGAGGCCGGCGCGCAGGGCATCACCGCCGCGCTGGCGGGCGGTTCGCAGCCCGGCCGCGGCGTGGTGCTGCAGGTCAACGACGGCGCCGCTGTCGACGCGCTGGTCGAGGCCATCGGCAAGGCCGAGGGCGGCCCGCACATCCTCGTCAACAATGCCGGCATCACCCGCGATACACTCGCGATGCGCATGAAAGACGATGACTGGTCGGCCGTCATCGATACCAATCTGAACGCGGTCTTCAGGCTGTCGCGCGCGGTCATGCGGGGCATGATGAAGGCCAAATGGGGGCGGATCATCAACGTGACGTCGGTGGTCGGAGCCAGCGGCAACGCGGGCCAGGCCAACTACGCCGCCGCCAAGGCCGGCGTGGCGGGCCTGACGCGCGCGCTGGCGCGCGAACTGGGCAGCCGCAACGTCACCGTCAATTGCGTGGCGCCCGGCTTCATCGATACCGACATGACCCGCACGCTGGGCGAGGCGCAAACCGAAGCATTGCTGTCGCAGATCCCGCTGGGCCGGCTGGGCCAGCCCGAAGACATCGCCCACGCGGTGGTCTACCTGGCCTCGCCGGGCGCGGCCTACGTGACGGGCGCCACGCTGCATGTCAACGGCGGCATGTACATGAGTTGAAACCCGCGCGGCGCAATATCCGCGCCGCGTGTTTTGTCAGGGGCCGGCCCGCTTGGAGAAAGGCGAGCTTGGCTATAATCAGTCATACCAGACCCTTTTGGAGGATCTCCATGGATAGCATCGAACAGCGCGTCAAGAAGATCGTCGCTGAGCAGCTCGGCGTCAACGAAGCCGAGATCAAGAACGAATCTTCTTTTGTCGACGACCTCGGTGCCGATTCGCTCGATATGGTGGAGCTCGTCATGGCCCTCGAAGACGAGTTCGAGACCGAGATTCCCGACGAGGAAGCGGAAAAGATCACGACCGTGCAGCAGGCCATCGATTACGTCGGCGCGCACATCAAGAAGTAAACCATTGCATTGCGCCTGTCGGGGCAATGGGGCGGCTGGGGCGGCTGGTCAGCCGCCTTTTTTAGTCCCCCCTACGCGCTTCGCGCGCCCCCCAGGGGGCGACGCTGGCCGACCGGCGGAGCCGGATCGGCGGCGTCCTGGATGGCAGTGTCTTGGCGCGGGGCAGTGGTTATCCGTACTTATTTGGTTTTTTACGGCGCTGCGCGCCTTCTACGACATATGAAATTGCGCCACCCCATCCAGGGCACCGCCGATCCGGCTCCGCCGGTCGGCCGGTGCCGCCCCCTAGAGGGGGCGCGCGCAGCGCGTAGGGGGTGGTCATACAGGAGCTTTCAGTGAAGCGACGCGTCGTCATCACCGGTCTCGGTATCGTCAGTCCCGTGGGCAACGATATCGCCTCCGCCTGGGACAGCATCGTCAACGGCCGTTCCGGCATCGATCGCATCACCCGTTTCGATCCTTCCGATTTCAACTGCCACATCGCCGGCGAAGTCAAAGGCTTCGACGTCGGCCAGTACATGCCGGCCAAGGAAGCGCGCCAGATGGATACCTTCATCCATTACGGCATGGCGGCCGGCATCCAGGCCTGGCAGGACAGCGGGCTCGAAGTGAGCGAAGCCAACGCCGAGCGCATCGGCGTCATCGTCGGCTCGGGCATCGGCGGCCTGCCGCGCATCGAAGAAACGCAGGCCGAATACCTGGAGCGCGGCCCGCGCCGCATCTCGCCGTTCTTCGTGCCCGCATCGCTGATCAACCTGATCTCCGGGCAGCTGTCGATCCGCCTGGGCCTGAAGGGCCCCAGCTATGCCGTGGTCTCGGCCTGCACCACCGGCCTGCACTGCATCGGCGACGCCGCGCGCCTGATCGAATACGGCGACGCCGACGTCATGGTGGCAGGCGGCGCCGAGTCGACCGTGTCGCCGCTGGGCATCGGCGGCTTCGCCGCGATGCGCGCGCTGTCCACCCGCAACGACGACCCGCAAACGGCCTCGCGTCCCTGGGACCGCGACCGCGACGGCTTCGTGCTGGGCGAGGGCGCCGGCGTGCTGGTGCTGGAAGAATACGAGCATGCCCGCCGGCGCGGCGCGCGCATCTACGGCGAATTCGCCGGCTACGGCATGAGTTCCGACGCGCATCACATCACCGCGCCCGACCGCGACGGCCCGCGCCGAGGCGTGGTCAACGCGCTGCGCAACGGCGGCATCAACCCCGACCAGGTCGACTACGTCAATGCGCACGGCACGTCCACGCCGCTGGGCGACAAGAACGAAACCGAGGCGCTGAAACTGGCGTTCGGCGACCACGCCCGCAAGCTGGTCGTCAACTCCACCAAGTCCATGACGGGCCATCTGCTGGGCGCGGCCGGCGGCATCGAAGCCGTCTTCACCACCCTGGCCGTCCACAACCAGGTGTCGCCGCCCACGATCAACATCTTCAACCAGGATCCGGAGTGCGACCTGGACTACTGCGCCAACCAGGCGCGGCCCATGCGCATCGATGTCGCCATTTCCAATTCGTTCGGCTTCGGCGGCACCAACGGCACGATGATCGTAAAACGAATTTGAGCGATTCCGCCGTACCTGTCAGGGGCTTGCAAGTCCATGCTGTCCTCGCGAGGCATTCGCAGCGCGCGGAGCGGTTCGCCCTGCTGGCATGGTCGGCGGCTGCCGCGGCGCTGATGGTCAGCGTCTACTGGGGGCTGGGCCGCGGCCCGGGCGCCGGGCTGGCGGCGCTGGCCGCGCTGGCCCTGGCGGCCGGCTCCTGGACGGCGCGCG
>NZ_BAABFO010000043.1:0-15835 GCF_039541095.1 Pigmentiphaga soli | reverse complement strand
TCCCCGCCGGCAGCCAGGAAGCCGCGCCGTTCAACAACGAGACAAACGACATGAGCCAATTCACTTCACTGGAAATCTGCGCGGGTGCCGGGGGGCAGGCTCTAGGCCTCGAAATGGCTGGCTTCGATCATGCCGCCCTGGTCGAGCTGGAGCCGGCCGCGTGTGCCACGCTGCGGCTGAACCGTCCTGCCTGGAACGTCATCGAGGACGATCTGCGCCGTTTCAGCGGGCAGCCTTACAAGGGCGTTGATCTGGTCGCGGGCGGCGTTCCTTGCCCTCCGTTCTCCAAAGCCGGCAAGCAGCTTGGCGCGAAAGACGAGCGCGACTTGTTCCCCGAGGCAATCCGCCTGGTTGATGAGTGCCGCCCTCAAGCGGTGATGCTGGAAAACGTGCGCGGCCTGCTTGATGCGGTTTTTGATGACTACCGGAACAAGGTCGAAAAACAGCTCAAGAAGCTGGGCTATGTGCCGGGATGGCGGCTGCTCAATGCTTCCGACTTCGGCGTGTCGCAGCTACGGCCGCGCGTGGTTTTCGTGGGCATCCGCAAAGACCTTGCGGCCGGGTTCTCCTGGCCGGAACCGCTCAAGGGCGAACCCGCAACAGTCGGCGAGCTGCTGCACGATCTCATGAAGGCCAACGGTTGGCGCGGCGCTGACCGCTGGCGCGAACAAGCCAATAGCATCGCCCCGACCCTGGTCGGCGGTTCCAAGAAGCACGGAGGCCCCGACCTCGGGCCGACCCGCGCCAAACGCGCCTGGGCCGCTCTCGGCGTCGATGGAATGGGGCTG
Organism: Pigmentiphaga soli; assembly: GCF_039541095.1. Taxonomy (NCBI): domain Bacteria; kingdom Pseudomonadati; phylum Pseudomonadota; class Betaproteobacteria; order Burkholderiales; family Alcaligenaceae; genus Pigmentiphaga; species Pigmentiphaga soli. The sequence goes on along the minus strand of NZ_BAABFO010000043.1, from coordinate 15,047 downwards.
TGGGACGAAGCCCCGCCGCGTGACTTCGTGGGGATGCCCCGCCTGACTCCGCGCATGACGGCACGGATTCAAGGTTTCCCGGATGACTGGCAGTTCTCCGGCCGCAAGACGGCCGCCTATCGCCAGATTGGCAATGCCTTCCCGCCGCCGGTCGCTGCTGCTGTAGCCCGGCAAATCTTCGCGGCGCTGTCCGTGAAGCGCATTTTCAAGGTAGCGTGATGACGATATCTGCTGAGTTCGCCGAAGCTCGTAAGGCGTTTCATGCCGCGCTGCTGCAATCAACCTTGACCATCAACAGCGCCGGAATCGTCAGCAACGCAGACGGCAACAACACAACAAGCAAGGCGATTGCCAAAGGCATTGCCGATCTTCTCAAAGCCGAAACTATTGGCGAGCGAATTGCCGGACAAACCTCGGGCAACCAGTTCGAGGGCATTTGCGCGGCGTTCGTGCGGGAAACCTTTCTTAAGCTGGGTCACCTGCGACCCGGAGCTTGGGATGTGCATCAAGTCTCTGGCCGCAACCGCCTAGAAATCGCGAAGTATGAGCAATATGCGCACCTAGTCGCCCTGGATCGTGCAGCCAAGGCCGATACCGAGCTGGCTGCTGCTCTTGGGAGCGACTACACCATCACGCCGGATATCGTGGTCGTGCGCGACACCGAGGACGACAGCGCCATCAATGCGCCGGCGTGCCTGGTCGATGACAGCGTGACCACGCTTGCCAGCCTGCGGAAGAAAAACGGCGGCCTGCCGCTGCTGCATGCAAGCATTTCCTGCAAGTGGACGATACGCAGCGACCGGGCGCAAAACGCAAGATCGGAAGCGTTGAACCTGGTGCGCAACCGCAAAGGCCGTCTGCCTCATGTCGTGGTCGTCACGGCCGAACCAACACCGAGCCGCCTTGCCTCCATCGCCCTGGGCACCGGGGACATTGATTGCGTGTATCACTTCGCCCTGTATGAGCTGCAAGCCACGGTAGAAGCCTTGGGCATGACCGACGCGGCCGACATGCTGGCCGTGATGGTCGATGGCAAGCGCCTGAAGGACATTTCAGACCTGCCGCTTGACCTGGCAGTGTGAGCCATGACGGGCGGCCAGCGCGAACAGGACGAGGCCGAAGCCACGGCCGACCCGGCCTATATTCAGCACGCACGCGAAGTCGCGGCGCGGGCCATGATCGAAGGCAGCGGGAACGTCTACGCCGACCTTGGGCACGACAACGCCGACGAAATGCTGGTCAAGGCGCGGTGCGTGGCCCGGATCGCTGTCGCCATCGAGGCGCGGCAATGGTCGCACGAGCAAGCGGCGGCTGCCCTGCACATGACGCCGGCCAAGCTGCGCGAGCTGCTGGCCGGCCGGTTCCGGGCGTATTCTGTCGATGACCTGGAACGCCTCGCGTCGAGCATCGAAAAATGAAAAGGGCGGCCACTGGCCGCCCTTGTCGTTCCTGGTGCAACTCTACCGGCTGCGCTCGATCAGCTCGCGGGCAACTGCCAAGGCGGTGCCGATCGGCACGGCTTGGGTAAAGGCGGCATCGGAATGACTGACCACGCCGACCGCCTCACCTCTCGCGTTGACGACAAGCCCGCCGGAATTGCCGCCCGTCACGGCCGCGTCGATCTGTAGTGCTTCATCAGCGGAGAACCTGGCGCTTGCGGCATACCGGCTCACAATGCCCGCGCTCACGCTGAATCCACGGCCGCCAGGTGCGCCAATCGTCAATACCGGCTGGCCTTGAATTGGCATGGTTCCGGTCTTGATCGGCTGGCCGGGTTCGCTGACGCGCAACACGCCCACGTCGCGCCGTAGGTCAAGGCCGATCACCTCAGCATCCAGCCAGCGCCCGGCGGCTGTCTGCACGCGATAGCCGCTCTTGCCGTCGATGACGTGGGCGGCGGTAAGGACATACCGGCCATCTGCGATAAACGCGCCGCTGCCGATGGTCTGCCAGTGGCGCGGCTCCTGGTCGCGGCTTTTCAGCCAGAAGCGGACAGCGCCAAGGGCGGCCGTCGCCAGGTTGGATTGAACGCCAGGAACAAGCCAGACGCGGCTTTCATCGTCCGGCCTGGTGACAACGGGCAGGGCGGCAATGTTCACGGCAGACGGCATGACTTCGGGGATGATGCGCGGCCAGTCTGCGGCATCAGGCACGCCGTCGCCTGGGCCGCGCAAGGCGGCGGCGGTGATGCCTTCCGCAATGCTCCGGCTCCGGGCTGAATAGGCGTCGTTGTCATGTTCGGCGAAGCGGTAAAGGGCGTTTGCGTTCGCCTCGGTCGTGGCGACGGTGTAGCCCGCCACGGTCAAGGATGCGCCCGCCAGGATGTAGGCCGCCAGGGCGGCGCGTCGCCAGGTCTGCGCTTTCATCGTGCGCCCTCCTGGTCGGCGGGCGGCTGGATGGTGCCGTCCATGATGGCATCGCGCACGGCCACGTCGCCGGCATTGAGCCATCCGGCGTGCGTCCGGTATGCGTGCCAGAACACGACGCCGGTGCCGATCAGGACGGCCAGCGAAAGGGCAAAGGTAATCCGATATTTCGTTAGCTCGCGGCGGGTGCCGCCGGTAACATTGGAAGTAGCCATGTTCACCTCTCTGTCAGGTGGTCGTGGTCAGGTGTCCAGGTCCGGTTGCCGCCGGCCTGGGCACCGCTTTAGCGGCTAAAGCTGCGGGCTTGCTCCCGGTCGCGTGCCGCCTTCTCCTTGAACCGTTCGGCGATCTCCCGCGCCCTGGCTGCTTTCACCTGGTCGCCGTTCTCGTTGTCCCGGTTCAATTCCTTTGCCAGCGTCTTTGCCTGCTGGCCGTTGATCTCGTTCAGCTCGACCTTTTGGCCGGCGTCCAGCTCGAAGCTCTGGCCCTCGATGCTCTGCGCCGCCAGGGCGGCGGCCTGGCCGTGGCGCTCCAGGCGCTCCATGTCCTTCGCTTCCCGGCGGGCCTGCGCCTGCTCGATCTGCTTGGCGTAACTGGCGGCCAGCTCGTCGTTTGTAGGCTCGGTGCGTTCTTCGCTCATCGTCTTTCCTCCTGTCGTCAATACCCGCGTCCGCTATCGCGGCCGCGCTCCTGCTCGCGCTGCCGCTGCCGGCTGCGCGTGATCTCCTGCGGGTTGCGTGCATACCTGTCGGCAAGCTCGCGCTGCATCTTGTCCAGCTCGACGGCCTGGCGCTCCTTGGGCATTGCGTTGAACCGCTCGATGCGTTCGCGCAGCTCGGCCGGCAGCTCGCGCCAGGCGCTCGGGTTGCGGTCGGTGTAGCCTGCAAAGCCCGCCTGCCGCTTCACGGCCAGCGCCTTGAACTGTCCGACTTCCTGGCGTGCGGCCAGCTCGGCCCGTTTGCGGTCTTGCTCGCTGACCTGGACGGCCGCCGGGCGCTCCGGCTCGGCCTTGGCCTGGGACGGCTGCGACAGGCCAGCAAAGGCCCGGCGCTGGCCTTCCTGCATGATGGCCGCCGCGTGGTGCCGTGGGTCTTTCCCGGCCGCCTGGAACTCCTGGGCGACGGCAAGCTGCGCTTTCGCCACGTCCAGCGCCAGACCGCCGCCTGCGGCCTCGGCACGCTCGACACTGGCCCGGAATCCGGCCAGGGCGTCGGGGGCCTGCTGCTCGGCTTGCGGGCGCTGCTGCGAGGCGGCCAGCTCGCCGCGCTCCTGGGCCACCTTCTGGCGGAACCGCTCGGCGATTTCCCGCGCCTTGCGTGCTTTCTCGTCCTCTGGCGTGCTCTCGACCTGCTGCTGCGGCATGGCTGGCTTGCCGGCAATGTCGGTGGCCGGCATGAGATCGGGACGGCCGTGGCGTTCCAAGCCTCGGCGCAGGGCATCGCGCATCCGGCCCGCCAGGTGGGCCACCTTGGCCCGGCCGCGCTCGACCCAGCGCCGCAACACGCTTTCGCCGTCGAAGCCGCGCTGTTCTGCGAAGTCTGGCAGATAGTCGAGCGTGCTTTCCTTCGGCCGCTGTCGGCCCATCACTTGGGCCAACTTGCCGGCGGCCAGTTCTTCGGCAGTCTGCACGTGCCAGGTGTTGCGCTCCACCATCCGCCCATCGGGCAGGCGCACGGTTTGAGCGCCGCCATGCGCCAGGCCGATACGGTCGCCGATCTGTGCGCCGCTGTCGGCAATGGCACGTTCCAAATCAACGCCCCAAATGGTGTGCCGTTCGCCCTTGTCGTTCTCCAGCGTGGCGAAGTAGGACAGGCCGTTTTTCGGGTCGTGCTCGTAGGGCGCTGCGCCGTGATCGACCAGGCGGCCCGCTCGGCGGTCGGTGAAGTCATCAGCGCCGGCAAACAGGGTCACGGCCTCGCGGTGGCGGGTCATGCCAACATAGGCCAGGCTGCGATCCATGCCGGGGGTCGCCAGCAGGTAAGCCCTATCGACCGTGACGCCCTGGGCTTTGTGGATGGTGACGGCGTAACCATGATCGACGGCCGCATATTGCGCGGCCTGGAACCGGCGGGCTTCGCCGCTGTCCAGGCGCACGGCCAGGCTTCCATCTTCCGAATGCTCGACGGTGCCAAGAGTGCCGTTCTTCACGCCAAGGTCGCGGTCGTTTTTCAGGAACACGATGCGGTCGCCTGGGGCAAATTCCCGGCCGCCGCGCTCGGTCATAAAGCGGGCCGTGCCGCGCAGCTCGCCGCGTTCTTTGCGGGCCTGGCGCACGGCTTCATTGAGCGCCTGCACGTCCTTATTGCTGTGCGCAAGGATGATCTGGCTACCCTTGCCCTGGTCGCCCACATACGCGGCCGCCAGGGCCTCGCGTGCGGCCTCGCGGCTGTCGTGAATCTGCACATGCCCGCGCTCGGCATAGGCCGCCAAGCCATCCGCAACGGAGCCGCGTGCAAGCTGCTGGCCGGCCTCGCGCATCCAGGCGTGTTTCTGCCGGCGCACTTCTGTGATTTCGGCCGCTCTGACGCGCTGCACCACGCCCCGGAATGCTGCGCCGGCTTCGATAGCGGCAAGCTGCTTGTCGTCGCCCAGCAGGACGACTTTTGCCCCGGCCTGCTCGGCGGCTTTCAGCACGCGGCCAAGCTGGCGGCTGCCGATCATGCCGGCTTCGTCGATCACAAGAACGTCGCGGGAAGTGAGCTTGTCCTGGCCGTTCTTCCAGGCAAGTTCCATGCTCGCAATCGTCCGGCTGTCGATGCCGCTGCCCGCCTGCAATTCATCTGCCGCTTTGCCGGCCAGGGCAGCGCCACGCACGTTATAGCCGGCCGCCTCCCACGCTTCGCGTGCAACCTTCATCGAGAAAGATTTGCCTGTGCCGGCGTCGCCGATGACCACGGCCAGGCTGCCCGGCTTGAGAACGTGCCGGACGGCGTTCTGCTGCTCTGCCGATAGGGTGCCCGCGCCGTCAATCGCGGCACTTACGATGCGCTCGGAAACGCCGTGCTGGCCGCTGCTCGCCAGGCGCTCGGCGCTATCGACCATCGCCCGCTCGGTGTCGATCATTTCGCGGGTAGAGAACTTGGCCGGATGGCGGCCTATGGCCGGCTCCAATTCGATCAGGTGCGGCGAGTTTTCCAGCTTCGCTAGAAGCGCCTGGAACTGCTCGGCGTCGTCAATGTAGCGGTTCAGCTCTGCGGCAATATCGCGGCGCGTGAATACCGCTTGCGTGGCCGTGAGCTTGTCTAGGATGATCTCGGGCCGCTCGGCAATCTGGCGGGCTTGCTCCTGCCGGTCGGCGTTGTGAATGTCGATGCGGTCGGCTTCCAGGCCGCGCCTATCCATCGCCACGGCATCGCTGCCGATGTGCTTGGTTGGCGTGAGTTCCACGCCCTGATCTGCATAGCTGCGGTGATCGACGCGGGCGCTAATGCCGGCCCGCTCCAAAGCCTCGTTTGTCAGCTCAGCCCACTCGCGGCGAATGTCGGTAATGTCGCCCTGGCTGGTGCCAGGAATGCCCGCCTTCTGCCGATCCTTGTTCGCCAGCTCAATGATGGCCTTCGCGCCCAGCGTTCCATCGGCCTGAATAGTGCGCGTGGTCGCCAGCATATGAACGTGAAAATTCCGGTCGTCGCCTTCCCTGTCCGGGGCGTGGATGCAGACATCCACGGCAACGCCGTAGCGGTCGGCGATAGCCTGCCCCATGCGCGTTGCCAGCTCGCGCCGGTCGGCTTCGTTCAGCTCGTGCGGCAGGGCCGCCCGCCACTCGCGGGCCACTCGCGCATCTTTGCGCTTCTCGGCGGCTTCGGCGGCATTCCACAAGGCGCCGCGCTCGGGAACCGGCACGCCTGCGGGCGTGACGATCTCGGCCGACAGGACGCCGCCTTTCCGGGTGAAGTCGAACACTTCCCCGGTGCGCTCATCTACCAGCTTCGACGCAGACCGATAGGCGGCAGCAGCCACGGCGCTATGCCCGGCCGCCCGTCCTATCGTGTGCGTGTTCAGGTGATAGATCGCCATATCTTCCCTTGGCGTTTTAGCCGCTAAAAAGGGGTGCCGGGGTATCCCCGGCCGCATGAGGGTTGCGCAGCAACCCGTAAGTGCGCATTTCGCTTCGCTCCATGACTATACCACCGCCGTGCCTTCCCTACCAGTGGTGCAACTGGTAAGATCATGGGTGCAATTCCGACCACAAACATAGGAGCGCATACGATGGCACGTAAGACACTCGCAGAACGCAAAGCGGCAAAGGTCGCGGAGCTTCAAAAGATCAAGGCCGAGCTGGCCGAGCTAGAAGCAAAGTCGGCTGAACGGATCGGCAAGATTGCCTTGGCTGCTGGCCTTGTTGATCTCGACCTAGACGACGACACGCTGAGAAAGGAGTTCGAGGCCATCGCCTCGAAGTTTCGCGGCCAGGAAAGCAAGCAAGCTGCATCGCCTTCGGCAGCGCCTGGCGCGGTCTGAGCGCGAGCTAGGAAGGTTTCGGATGAACGCCAGGAGAGAGGACGCACGGCGCAAGATTCAGCTTGGCGGCTTGGTCGTCAAAGCGGGGATGGCCGACTACCCGGCGGCGGTCGTGCTAGGGGCGCTGACGCTTGCTGCGAACGCGCTAAACGGTCCTAGTGCCGAAGCTGCCTTACAGCGTTTTCGTGAGGCCGGCGACAGGGCTTTTTCTGACGATAACGGAGCGGATGGCGGCAACCATCTGTAGCCGTTTTTTTGCCTGACAGAGAGGTGAAATCATGGATTTGAGAGACATACTTGAACGGCTTTGGGCCGCTATTCTTGCCCTGTTTTTTGGGGCCTGGTGCGTGTCGATGGCTCCCGCCCACGCGAACATTTTTCCGGCTTGCGACCCAGCGACGGAAGGCGGTCTCTTCTTCGGTGACGCCGATGCTGACGCCTGGGTGGCGCGGGTCTGCGACGCGCAGAACTCCACTTATCAGACGTGGCAAGAACGCCTGCAAACGCTCGACCTAGGGCAGCAAGATTTGTCGATAGCAACCAATGCCGGCGATTGGCAGGCATACCGGGAGAAGTGGGCCGAGCTTCTGCCGATCTTGAAAGAGATGGAAACGGCCGCAATGGCGAACCGAACCGCCACCGGCGCGGCACCGATTGTCAGTTTGTACCGCTCCGATCTTGCGTACTTCCTACAGAATGCCGGCGTTGGCACTGCGAACAGCTTGGAGGCGTTCAGCGAGCGCGTGATTGCCGGTCTTGACGGCGAGCGCCCGGCGGCTGCGGCTACGGCCGGGGTCAATGTAGTTCAGCAGTCGGTGACGCGGGGCGTCGAGTTCGTGCGCGGCCTGGCGGCCGTGGAGACGGACAAGGTTCTTGCAGAGTATCGGGCGAACACGGACGCCCGAATTGCTGAGCGAAACGAACAGCTCCAGGGAACCACCCTGAGCGGCTATTTCGGCGGTTTCGGCGAGCGCATCAAGGCGGCTTTCGGTGGCTGGTTGTTCTACCTGGTCACGGTCTGCTTTGTCGGCGCGTGGCTGGCGCACAAGCGGCGGCAGAACCCTGTGACGGTCGGCACGGCCGTTGGCCTGGCCTTCCTCGTTCCATCGGTCGGCATGTTGCTTCTGTTCGTGTTCGCGCCGTTCATTCCGGGCTGGTTCATCCTCGCTGCGACGGTCGCCGGAACAGTGGCAACGTATCTGAACGCGGGCCGGGTGTTCGGCTGGCTCGCGGGCCTGGTCGGCGCGGAGTCTCCGACAGGAAAGCGGCTGCGCATCCTCGGCGCAACGATTGAAAACCTGCGCGGCCAGGTGCAACCGTCCGGGCCAGTTGCGGCCGCCGGTGCGGCGGTCGATAACAGCAGCACGCATCCGCTGGGTTCGCACGGCTCGGCCCGTTGGGGAACGGTCGATGAAATCCGCCAGGGCGGCCACCTGGTCGCGCCTGGCAAGCCGGGCGGCTTCGCTCTTGCGCGTGTGCCCGATGCGCCGGCTGGGCTGGATGCCCGTTTCCGCTTTACCGGCCATGTCGTGACCGTCGCGCCTACCGGCTCCGGCAAAGGCATCGGGGCGGTCATTCCGAACCTGCTGGAGTATCCCGGTTCCTGCCTGGTGCTCGACGTGAAGGGCGAAAACGCGGCCGTGACGGCTCGCGCCCGCCGGGCGCTCGGCCAGGCCGTGCATGTCATTGATCCGTTCTCCGTCAATGGCGATGGCGGCGCGGCCTTCAATGTCCTGGATCGCCTTGATGTGTGGAACCCAGATTGCGTGAGTGAATCGGCCATCCTAGCCGACGCCCTGGTGATCGCTGAAAGCAAGGGCGACGGCGTACATTTCGATGAGTCGGCCAAGAACTTCTTGCAGGGCCTTATGCTCTACGTCGCCGGCCTCGATGACGTGGAACGCCGGCACCTGGGCGAGCTGCGGCGCTTGCTGACCGCTGGGGAAGCGGAGTTCTTCGACCTCCTGGGCATGATGGCGGCGGATGAAACGGCCGCCTTCGGCATCCCCGCCAGGGCGGCAAACACCCTCATGGGCATGGGCGACAAGGAACGCGGTTCGGTGCTTTCAACGGCCCGCCGCAATACTGCGTTCCTTGATGACCCGCGAGTGTCGGCCGCGCTGTCGCGCTCGGACTTCGACTTGTCGGAAATCAAGTCCACGGCCATGACCGTGTACCTGGTCATGCCCGCCAATCGCATCGGCCCGAATGCCCGTTTCCTGCGCCTGTTCATCAGCTCTGTGATTGCGTCGATCACGTCGAGCAATGTGCAGCCGGCACACCGGGTCGCGTTCCTGCTCGATGAGTTCGGCCAGCTCGGCTACATGAAACAGATCGAGGACGCCGTTTCGCTGCTGCGCGGCTACGGCCTGGCCTTCTGGGTGTTCATTCAAGACCTGTCGCAGCTCAAGGGGGTCTATCCGAAGTGGCAAACCTTCCTAGCGAACAGCGCCAAGTCCTTCTACGGGACGGATGACTACGACACGGCCAAGTACATCAGCGACAGCCTAGGCAAAGCCACTGTCGAATTTGAGACGGAGAACACCGGGCGCAATAGCGGTAGCGGCCTGTCGGCCGGTGGCGGCTCAATGAACCGGGGCAAGAGTACCGGCACAAGCCAGCAATTCACCGGGCGCGAGCTGCTGACGCCTGACGAGGTGATGCGCCTGGGGCCTGAAAAGCCGATTGTCCTGGTGCGTGGCGAACGGCCGTACCTGCTGGATCGGTTGAACTACCTCACCGATGCAGAGTATGCGGGCCTGTTCGACCCGAACCCTTACCACAGCTAAGGGGGTGACGCATGGCGGGCATCATCGCGGCCGTTGTCGGTGTCATCGTCCTGGCGTGGTTCCTGCGCCGGCTGTTCCCGGCGTTGTTCGCTGCGGTGTTTGTTCTGGCTGCGCCGGTGTGGCTGGTCGGCGGCTTCCTGGTCGATCTGCTGCGCCGGCCGCTGGCGTTCCTGCGGCCGCTCGGCGTCGGCCTGGCTCGCCTGGTGGGCTTCGTCCTGGTGCTGCCGCTACTGCCGTTCATCTTCGCCTGGTCGTTCCTGGCTGAACTTTTCCGGCCGTCGCGGCAACCTCCGGCCCCGGTGCAAACGGCCGCCAGGCGCACGGCTGACGTGATCGACCTAGCGGCATTCCGGCAACGCCGTAAAGAAAACATCAAACAATGATTTGATGTTTTACGCTTTTACGCTTTAGCGGCTAAAATCCCCCGCCCCTCAAGTGTCAATATCAGGCCCGCCATGTGCGGGCCTTTTCGTGCCCTGCCTTCAAGTGCCTGGCCCCTCTCGATGGTGCCGGGGGGGTTATTGACACTTGAGGGGCGGTCTTACTCCCCACCTTTCTTCCTGGTGCTCGCTGGCTTGCTTTCGGCCGGGTTGATCCGGGCCAGCAACGCGGCGATCTGCTCCTGGTGCGCCTGGAGCTGACCGGCCAGCCGGGCGGCTTCCTCGCGGGCCTTGCCAGCCTCTTGGCGTGCCTGGTCGCGTTCGGCCTGGGTCGCCGCCAGTTGTTCGGCCAGCGCCTGACGTGCCTGGTCGGCGTCCTGGTGCGCCCTGTCCAGCTCCGTGCGCAGGTCATCGACCTGGGCGGCCAGGCGGTCGGCAAGCTCGGTCGCCTCGGCCCTGTCGGCTTCCAGGTCGGCGCGGGCCTTGTCTAGTGCTTCGCGCTCGGACGCCAGGCGGGCGTTTGCCAGTTCCAGGGCGATGCCCCACACCTCGGCCCCGACCTCGGCCAGCCGGTCGGCGACGGCCTGGGGCGCTGGCTCGCGCAACGGCTGCGCTGCCGTGGCTTGGCGTGCCTTCCATTCGTTGAGCGCCGGGGAAATGGTGGTGTAGCTCCCGCCTGTGATCTGCCGGATTGCTTCAAGCGTGGGCTTCTGGCCGGCGGCGGCCAGCTCGTCGGCGGCGGAAAAAATCTGCTCTTTCGTGACTGCCATAGCGGTTGCTCCTGTATGAAATGTAGCGTTGTAGTATGTTGTATGATACTACTACATACTACAATTTACAAGGCTACAACTCGCCAAGCCTTACACCGGCCGCCACCTGGTCGCGGATCGGCCCAGCTCCGGCCCCTGGGAACCCGCCCGAACATGCCGACCGCATAGAACGCCCACAGAGGCGTTTTCAGGGGTGGGGGTAGGGTGACCCCTTGGCTGACCCCTTCCGCGTCGTGTGGCGCGATTCTGGCGGCTCTTGCCCTGCTCCGGTGCGTAGACCGTTGCAGCGGCTCCCCGCCCCCTTCTTGGCGTTCAACCTTTACGGCCTTGCAGGCAGCGCAGTCGTTCAGGATGGGCGCAGGCGGTGGGCTTGCCTCGATCCTTTACTGACAAACCCTTAGCGGCCTTTCAGGCGGCGCAGGGGCTTGGTTTGGGCTGAGGGGGTGGAGCTGGCACCGTCGCGGCTTGCCGCGACCTGGTAAGAGTCACTGGCCGCAGGCCAGGCATTTTTGAGCGGCCACCGGGCCGCGATAGGCCGACGCGAAGCGGCGGGGCGGAGGGAGCGAAGCGACCGGAGGGTAGGCGCGCCCGTAGGGCGCTTGCGGCGGTTCGATTTGGCCGAGACTTATGCACAAGCCAGGCGGGTTTTAAGAGTTTTAATATGTTTTAAAGAGTTTTAGCCGGGAAAAGTGCGATTTTTCGCTTATGAATCAATGGGTTACGAATGTGCCAGGTGTGTAATGTACGGGTTCCGGTGTGCAAAGTACGGAATCGGGTGGGTAATGTACGGGTTCCGGTGTGCAAAGTACGGGCTATCCACAGGTCAAAGGGTCGGAACCAGTCAAAGCGGGGTTTAGCTAAACTTTTGGCGGACTCGTGGCCCTCTCCCTCCGTACATTACACACCGGCAGGCGGTGGCAGCTCTGCATCGGCATGGTCGCGGTGGGTCATCACCAGCAGCGGGCCGCCCTGCCCGGCTTCCTCGCGCAGCTCGTACTCCGGCAAGTCGTTGGCCTGGATGATCTTGCGCAGCAGGCGGCAGAACTCTTTGAACGTGCCTGCGCTGCCGCTGCGGTCGTAGATCGTCTGGAAGGCCCACTTTGCGGCGCTCTTGCCCGCTGCGCGGCGAGCTAGGCGATAGATGAAACGGCCAATGCCTGGGTCTATCAAGAAGTAGTCGGGATGCACGGTCAGCACGTCCGGGTTCTTGCCCTCGGTGATCTCGCGGTACATCCAATCGGCCAGCTCGATCTCGATGTATTCGGGCTTGCCGCTCTCGCTCTTGATGACCTTGTAGCGGCTAATTAGGGCCTCGCCCTCGGATACCGTCACCGTGCGGCCGTTCTTGGCCTTCCTGGTGCGCTGAACCGCAACGTGCGTGGTGTTGAGCCGGATGCAGGTTTCCACCAGGTCATCTTTCTGTTTGCCGCCGTCCGCTCGTCGGCAGAACTTCAACACGTCCGCAACGTGCGGCCGGAACACGCGGCCAGGCTTCGCTCCCTTCCCTTCCCTGTAGCGGTTCATGGCTTCGGTAAGGTGGGACACGGCCATCAGCACCAGGTCGTAATCCCACACCGAAGCCATGCCAACCGCACCGGCCGACACGGTGACATGACCGTCGGGCAGGGTATAGCGAATGACATCACCCGCTCGCCTGTCCTTCTTGGAAAGGCGAAACACGGCCACGTCCATGATGCTGCGGCTGTCTTTGGTGCCAACGTCATAGAGCGTCGGGACAAAGAAGTCCGGCTGTTCGTCTCCCCTCGGCGGCTTTCGGATGCTCGATGCGGGGGGGGCCGATTTAACGGAGCCGGAACCGCGCTCACGCTCGGCCCTAGCTTCTTCCTCGCGCAGTCTGGCGGCGGCTTGCTCCCAGGATTCACCCGGCCTGGCGGCCGCCTCGATGCGCCGCCGCTGGCTCTGCTCTCGCATCTGCTCGATGCGCCCTAGCAGGTCGTCGGTTATCAAGCTGCCGATCTGCTGCGGGCCGTTGTTGCGCTTGGTCATGTGCTCCCCTTTTACTTGCTCGGCCGCCGCCATTTAGCGGCTAAAGCATCGCAAATGCTCATTTACGATTGTCCGTATTTCTGCAAAAGCAGCTCGCGCACCTCGTCGGCGATCTTTGTGCCGCGCATTGCGCATTGCGCCTTGATCGAGCGGTGCAGGCTCTCCGGCACGTCGATGGTGAGGCGCTTCATCGGCTCCGGCCCCTCGGCCGGAACACGGCTTTCCACCCAGGCATCGGCCGCCACCGGCGCGGGCTTGGCGGTCGGCTTGGTGCCAATCGAAATCTTCTTCGTGCTCATCGTGCGAACTCCATCAGCTCGGCCGCTACGGCCTCAATCTCGGCCGCTGCCGGCCCTTCCTGGTCAATCTCATGAACGGCCAGCCCTTGCGCGGCCGCTTCGGCGAACACCACGCGCTGCGTGATGGCGGCCGCCAGCGCCGGCACCGGATAGGCCGCCAGCGCCTCGCCCACGTCGCGGCCGATTGCCGTATTTGCGATTTTGCGATTAACCACAAAAGCGGCTTTCAGGCCCTCTTTGTAGACGCGGGCCTCGTCGATCAGCTTCACCACTTCGTCAGCCGCCCAAATGTCGTAGGGCGAAGGCTGCACCGGGATCAGCACCACGTCGGCGGCCATGATGGCCGACCGTGCCAGGTCGGTAACTCGCGGGGGGCCGTCGATGATGATGTGGTCGTAGCCGTGGCCGATCTGGCCGATTTCCTTGTGGACGGTCGCCCTGGGCAGGCCCACCACGGAAAACAGCGGCTCGCCCTCGCGGGCTGCGGCCCAATCCAATGCGCTGCCCTGGGGGTCGGCGTCGATCAGCAGCACCCGCGCCCCGGTGCGGGCCAGGCTGGCCGCCAGGTTCACGCTAAGGGTGGTTTTGCCTACCCCGCCTTTCTGGTTCAAGAGTCCGATAATCATGTTTTCAACCTTTCCGCGTTTGCGTGATTGTTATTTTACGGAAAATCGTAAAACATGCAAGCGGTTCAGGGCTGGCCTTTTTCGGTTCGCCGCCGGGTCAGCTCGGCCCGCATCCAGGCGGAGGCCTCGGCCATGTCCTCGCGCAGCCCGGCCAGCTCGCCGGGGGTCAGCGCCCGCACCCGCCGGCGTTCCCGCTCTTGGTCGGCCAGCTCGCCGGGCCAGCTCGCCAGCTCGTCATCGGGCAGGGCCGCCAGGATTTGCGGCAGGCTCTGCGTTCGATACGGCGGCAGCGGCAGGTCATTCGCCGGGCCTTCGTCATCAAGGAATGCCGGACCTTCTTCCTGGCGTTCATCATCGACGGCCCGTCGGCGGGCGTCGGTCTTTGTCACTTCCTCGCCACGCGCCAGCACCCGGTAAAGGGTCGAACGATGCACGGCCAGCAGCTCGGCCGCTTCCTTCACCGTCCGGCCGTCACGGTCGATCAGCTCGCGGGCGTGCTCGATCTGCGCCGGGGTCAGGGCAGGCCTGCGGCCGAACTGCACGCCGCGCCGCCGGGCCGCCTCGCGGCCGCGCCGGGTGCGCTCAACGATCAGCGAACGCTCGAACTCGGCGATGCCGGCAAAGACTGTCAGAACCATCTTGCCGGCCGGGCTGGTCGTGTCCGCCCAGGGCTCCGACAGGCTGCGCAGGCCTGCGCCGATGGCTTGCAGCCGCTCGGCGATGTCCAGCAGATCGCGGGTGGATCGCGCCAGCCGGTCAAGGCTCGTGACCGTCACCACGTCGCCGGCGCGGAGGTGATCGATCATCCGCGCCAGCTCGGGACGGTCGGCGCGGGTGCCGGTGATCTTCTCGGCAAAGATGCGCTGGCAGCCGGCGGCGGCCAGCAGCTCGCGCTGGGTGGTCAAGTCTTGGGCGTCGGTGCTGACGCGGGCGTAACCGATCTGCATGGGCTCCCCCTTGGCGTGTCGCAAATATCAGTATGATACGCGGCATTACGCGACTGATAAACGCGACATGAAACGCCAAGGGAAGCGGGTCAGGGCAGGGTGTCGCGGAATATAGGACTAATGCGACAAAGCCGGCTAGATTTTTGGATACACAAAGGTGTATCCATGCAATAATCCACGCCATGCCATGCAAGAACGTAGGCCTCCGCATCCGCATCGAAAAGGAACTCCGGGAGGCGTTCCAAAGAGCCTGCCGGGCTGAAAACCGGCACGCATCGGAGGTGCTGCGTGAATTCATGCAGGCGTATGCCGACCGCCATCAAGGGGGCTTGCAGGCGGATATGTTTTCCCCGCCGGCAGCCAGGAAGCCGCGCCGTTCAACAACGAGACAAACGACATGAG
>NZ_BAABFO010000042.1:0-20715 GCF_039541095.1 Pigmentiphaga soli | reverse complement strand
CCCGCGCCCGCCGGCCCCGCGCCGACCACCACCGCGCCGCCGCCGGCGGCCGCGCCGGAACCCGGCGTGTCTGTCACGTCCGCATCTTCCGCGCCCGGGGCGCCGGGCGCCACGGGGCCCGCTGCGCCGGCCCCCGGTCCGGCAGCCGGCGCTGGCCTGGCCGGAGAACCGGCCGGCGTCGCCCCGGCCGTCGCTGCCAAGTCCTCGTGGCTGAGCCGCCTGCGCCAGGGCCTGTCGCGCACCGGCCAGACCCTGACCACGCTGTTCGTCGGCGTCAAGGTCGACGAAAACCTGTTCGAGGAACTGGAAACCGCGCTCATCATGGCCGACACCGGCGTGGCCGCCGCCACTTCGCTGATCGGCAAGCTGCGCGCCCGGGCGCGCCAGGAGCGCATCGAAGACGGCGACCGCGTGCGGCAGGCGCTGCGCGAACTGCTGGCCGAACACCTGCGCCCGCTGGAGCGCCGTTTCGACCTCAACCGGCCGGCGCCGGTCGTGACGATGATCGCCGGCGTCAACGGCGCCGGCAAGACCACCTCGATCGGCAAGCTGGCGCGCGCCTTCCAGCTGCAGGGCAAGCAGGTATTGCTGGCCGCCGGCGACACCTTCCGCGCCGCCGCGCGCGAACAGCTGGCCGAATGGGGCCGGCGCAACGGCGTGACGGTGATCGCGCAGGAAGGCGGCGACCCGGCCGCGGTGGCGTTCGACGCCGTCCAGGCCGGCCGCGCGCGCGGCATGGGCGTGGTGATGGTCGACACCGCCGGCCGCCTGCCCACCCAGCTGCACCTGATGGAGGAGATCAAGAAGATCAAGCGCGTGATCGCCAAGGCCGATCCCACGGCGCCGCACGAAGTGCTGCTGGTGATCGACGGCAACACCGGGCAGAACGCGCTGGCGCAGATCAAGGCCTTCGACGACGCGCTCGGCCTGACCGGCCTGATCGTCACCAAGCTCGACGGCACCGCCAAGGGCGGCATCCTGGCCGCCGTGGCCTCCGGCGCGCAGGGCGTGCGGCCGGTGCCGGTCTACTGGATCGGCGTGGGCGAAGGCATCGACGACCTGCAGCCCTTCGTGGCCGACGAGTTCGCGGGGGCGTTGCTGGGCGGCTGACCGGGGCGGCCCGGCCCTCAGCCGGCCAGGCGGCTCGCCATTTCGGCGATTACCGTGGCTCGCAGCGCCCGCAGACAACGCATCTCGCCGGCCAGCGCCGCGGCGACGCGGCCATCGCCGGCCCACTGTGCATTGGCAGCCTCGGCTTCCGCACAGACCTGTTCCGCGGCCACGCCGATGCGCCCCGCCAGGCGATCCAGCGGTTCGGCCAGCCACTCGGGCGAGTATTCGAATGCCCAGATGCCGTCCCGCTCGCGCAGATGGCCGACCCGGGTGCGGTCGATGTAGAGGTCCGGGCTGCGTTCAGCCATCGCGGCCGCCCCCGCCATCCGTTTCCTTGCCGCCGGGGCCGGGCGGCGACAGGAGGGCGGCCACCGGCGGGCCGATGTCGTCGGGGACATCGATGTAGACGTGCACGCCCGGCCCGTGCAGCACCTGGAACAGCTTGCTCCATTGCACGGATTCGGCGCCCTTTTCCACCTTGCCCAGGAAATTTTCGCTGACGCCGATGCTGCCGGCTGCGTCGGATTCTGAAAAAAGCGGGGCTGGAAAAACAGGAATCCACACGATCGTGAGGACATTCAGAGGATCTGGCTCAGGAACTGCCGCGTCCTTTCATTCCGGGGATGCGAGAAAAAGGCCTCCGGCGTGTTCTGTTCGACGATCCGTCCTTCGTCCATGAACAGCACGCGATCCGCCACCTGCCGCGCGAAGCCCATTTCGTGCGTCACGCACAGCATGGTCATGCCGCCGTCGGCGAGCGAGGTCATCACGTCCAGCACTTCCTTGACCATCTCGGGGTCCAGCGCCGAGGTGGGCTCATCGAACAGCATGATTTGCGGCGCCATGCACAGCGCCCGCGCGATCGCCACCCGCTGCTGCTGGCCGCCGGACAGTTGCCCAGGGTATTTGCCGGCCTGTTCCGAGATGCGCACCCGCTCCAGGAAGCGCATGGCGGTGGCCTCGGCCTGGGCGCGCGGCTGCTTCAGCACCCAGACCGGCCCCAGCGTGAGGTTCTCCAGCACGGTCAGGTGGGGAAACAGGTTGAAGTGCTGGAACACCATGCCGACGTTGCGGCGGATGGCTTCCACATGCCTGAGGTCGTCGGTCAGCTCGACGCCGTCGACCACGATGCGGCCTTGCTGGTGCGCCTCGAGCCGGTTGATGCAGCGGATCAGCGTCGACTTGCCCGAACCGGAAGGCCCGCAGATGACGATGCGCTCGCCGCGCCGCACGGCCAGGTCGATGTCGCGCAGCACGTGATACTTGCCGTACCACTTGTTGACGCCCTGCATCTCGATGATGGCGTCCGCAGCCTGGGCGGCGGAGGTTTCGGGAACGGACATGGACGGGTCTCCTAGCGCCGGTCGGCCGCCAGCCGGCGTTCCAGCGCCTGGCTGTAGCGCGACATCGAATAGCAGAACACGAAGTAGATGGCGGCGATGAACAGATAGGCCTCGACCGAGAAGCCCGCCCACGCGGTGTCGGCCAGCGCCGCCTTGGCCGACTGGGTGAGGTCGAAAATGCCGATGATGACTACCAGCGAAGTGTCCTTGAACACCAGGATGAACATGCTGACCAGCGGCGCGATGATGACCTTCAGCGCCTGCGGCAGCACCACCAGCCGGATCTGCTGCCAGTAGCCCAGGCCGATCGCCTCGGCGCCCTCGATCTGGCCGCGCGGGATCGCCTGCAGGCCGCCGCGCACCAGTTCGGCCAGGTAGGCCGCGGCGAACAGCACGATGGCGATCTGCGCGCGCAGGAGTTTGTCGATGGTGAAGCCTTCGGGCAGGAACAGCGGCAGCATCACCGAGGCCATGAACAGCAGGCTGATCAGCGGCACGCCGCGCACCAGCTCGATGTAGACCACGCACAGCGCCTTGATGGCCGGCAGTTTCGAGCGCCGGCCCAGCGCCAGCAGCACGCCCAGCGGAAAGGCCAGGCCGACGCCGAAGGTGGCCAGGATCAATGTGAGCGGCAGGCCGCCCCAGCGGCTGTCTTCTACATAGTCCAGGCCCAGCACGCCGCCCCACATCAGGATGCCGGACGCGGCCAGCGCGGCGATCCAGAGGACGGCCAGCCAGCGGTTCCAGAAGCGGCGCAGGCAGCTGGCGATGACGACCGCCAGCAGCACCGCGGTGGTGAGCAGCGGCCGCCATTGTTCGTCGTAGGGATAGAGGCCGAACAGGATCAGCCGGTATTTTTCCGCGATGAAGGCCCAGCATGCGCCGCCCGCGGCGCGGCAGGCCTGCGCCGTCGGCGCCGTGAACGAGGCCTTGACCAGTCCCCACTCCACCAGCGGCGGCGCGATCATCAGCAGCAGCCACGCGCACAGCAGCGTCAGCACCGTGTTCAGCGGCGACGAAAACAGCCGCGCGCGCAGCGTCCGGAGCCAGCCCGTGCGCCCTTCGGGCGGCCGTGCGGCCCCGCCGGACGAAGTGCCCTCCTGCCGCTGCGCGGCATCCTCCCCGAGGAAGGGCGCGGGTCCTTCGGGCGGCCGTGCGGCCCCGCTCATCGCTCGACCAGCGCGATGCGCCGGTTGTAGAAGTTCATGAACATCGATATCGAAAGGCTGACCGCCAGGTAGGCCGCCATGATGATCAGCACGCCCTCGATCGCCTGGCCGGTCTGGTTCAGCGTGGTGTTGACCACCGACACCAGGTCCGGATAGCCGATGGCCACCGCCAGCGAGCTGTTCTTGACCACGTTCAGGTACTGGTTGGTGAGCGGCGGCACGATCACGCGCAGCGCCTGCGGCAGCACCACCAGCCGCAGTACCGCGCCGCGCCGCAGGCCCAGCGATTCGGCGGCCTCCCACTGGCCGCGGTCGATGGCCTGGATGCCGGCGCGCACGACTTCGGCGATGAAGGCGGAGGTGTAGATGGTGAGCCCGGCCAGCAGCGCCGCGTATTCGGGGGTGAGCGTGATGCCGCCGGCGAAGTCGAAGCCTTGCAGCCGCGGCAGGTCCAGCTGCAAGGGCGCGCCGCCGGCCAGCCAGCCCAGCAGCGGCAACCCGGCCAGCAGCGCCACGATCCGGCGCCCCAACGGCCGCGGCGCATGGCCGGCGCGGCGCTGCCGCCGGGCGCGGTGCGCCAGCGCCAGCGAAATCGCGATCGCCAGCAGCAGCCCCGCCAGCGCGTAATCGAAGGCCACGTGGTGGACGAAGGCCGGCAGCCGGATGCCGCGGTTCGATATGAATACCCCCGGCAGCGGATGCAGCGCCTGCCGCGGCCCCGGCGTGTTCTCGGTGATCAGCGCGTACCAGAGGAACAGCTGCAGCAACAACGGCGTATTGCGCAGCAGTTCGACATAGACCCCGGCCAGCCGCGCCGCCAGCCAGTTGCGCGACAGCCGCGCGACGCCCACCAGCGTGCCCAGCACGGTGGCCAGCACGATCGCCACCGCCGCCGCCCGCACGGTATTGAGCAGGCCCACCGCGATGGCCCGCGCGTAGGTGTTCTGCGGGCCGTACTCGATCGGGCTTTCGCCGATCGCGAAGCCGGCCTCGCGGCCCAGAAAGCCGAAGCCCGATGCGATGTGGCGCGAGGCCAGGTTGGCCAGCGTGTTGGAAACCAGGAACCAGGCGACCAGCCCGACCGCGGCCAGCGCCGCGACCTGGTAGACCGCCGCCCGCAGCGACGGGTTGCTCCAGCGTAGATGCGTCATCGATTCAGATACTTACCGTGCCGGCCATGGCTCACGACGTATGGACCGTCCCGGCCCGACCCAGGACGCCGCAGATCCGGCTCCGCCGGTCCGCCGGCGTCGCCCCTAGAGGGGCGCGCGAAGCGCGTAGGGGTGGGACTCATCTTATGGGCAGGGCGTACATCAGGCCGCCCTGCGTCCACAGCGCGTTGGCGCCGCGCGCCATCTTCATCGGGCTGCCCTGGCCCAGGTTGCGGTCGAAGCTCTCGCCGTAGTTGCCGACCTGCTTGACGATGTTGTAGACCCATTTCTCGTCCACCCCCAGGCTCTTGCCGCCGCCGGGCGTGACGCCCAGGATGCGCTGCACGTTGGGATTGGCGCTCTTGAGCATCTGGTCCACGTTCTTCGAGGTGATGCCGTATTCCTCGGCCTCGATCATCGCGTTCAGCGTCCACTTGACGATGTCCAGCCACTGGTCGTCGCCCTTGCGCACCAGCGGGCCCAGCGGCTCCTTCGACAGCCGCTCGGGCAGGATCACCCAGTCGTCGGGGTTGGGCAGCATGGTGGCGCGCATCATGCTCAGCGCCGAGGCGTCGGTGGTGTAGGCGTCGCAGCGGCCGGCGGCGAAGGCGCGCACCAGTTCGTCGAACTTGTCTATCACCACCGGCTTGAAGTTCAACTTCGCGGCGCGGAACCAGTCGGCCAGGTTCAGTTCGGTGGTAGTGCCGGGCTGCAGGCAAAAGGTGGCGCCGTTGAGCTCGCGCGCGCTTTTGACGCCCAGCTTTTTCGGCACCATGATGCCCTGGCCGTCGTAGAAATTGACGCCGGCGCCCGACAGCCCCAGGCCCGCGTCGCGCGACAGCGTGACGGTGGTGTTGCGGGGCAGGACGTCGACCTCGCCCGATTGCAGCGCGGTGAAGCGCTGCTGGGTGTTGAGCGGGGTCAGCTTGAACTTGGCGGCGTCGCCGAACACGGTGGCGGCGACCGCCTTGCACAGGTCGACGTCGATGCCGGTCCACACGCCCTTGCTGTCGGGATTGCTGAAGCCCGCCACGCCGGTCGACACGCCGCATTGCACGAAGCCTTTTTTCCGGACCGCGTCGAGCGTCTGGCCGGCATGGGCGGCGCCCGCCGCGGCCAGTATCAGCAGGCCTGCCACGGCCGATTGCAACAATTTCATCGTGTTTTCCCTTTCGAAAAGCCGATGGACTATAAAGCAGCACCGCCCGGGCGGAGCCATGTACGCTAGTGTAGCGGCGCGTTAACCTATGCACCCATGATTGAATTCCGGCAAGTCTTCAAAACCTACGGCCGCGGCGTCGATACGCTGGCCGACGTCAATTTCGGCATCGCCGCCGGCGAGTTCGTGTTCGTCTCGGGCCCGTCGGGCGCCGGCAAGTCGACGCTGCTCAAGCTCATCGCGGGGCTCGACACGCCCAGCCGCGGCACGGTGCTGGTCAACGGCCAGAACGTGGGCCGGCTGCCGGCGCGCGCCCGGCCCTATCTGCGGCGGGCCATCGGCACCATCCTGCAGGACGCGCACCTTCTGGACGACCGCAGCGCCTTCGAGAACGTGCTGCTGCCGCTGGTGGTGACCGGCCATTCGCGCGGCGCCGCGGTCAATCGCGCCCGCGTGGCGATCGAGCGGGTCGGCCTGTCGGGCAAGGAAAACCTGCGGCCGCGCGAGCTGTCGGGCGGCGACCAGCAGCGGCTGGCGATCGCCCGCGCCATCGTCAACCGGCCGTCGCTGCTGATCGCCGACGAGCCCACCGCCAACCTCGACCGCGACAGCGCGCATCGCATCGCGGCGATCTTCCGCGATTTCAACCGCAGCGGCGTGACCACGCTGCTGGCCACGCACGACGAGTCCCTGATCGCCGGCTACGCCAGCCGCGTGCTGTTCGTCGACGGCGGCCGGGTGGTCGACGGCGGGCCGCGCACGCCGGGGCTGGGGGCGGCAAGCGCCGCGCCCGCCGGCGGCGGCTTCGCCGGCGCCCCTGCGGGCGCCGTTCCGGGCGCGGCCCCTGCCGCGCCGTCGCCGCGCTTCGACGGGAGGCCGCAATGAGCCCGCTGTTGCGCCAGCACCGCTATGCGCTCGGCGTCACGCTGCGCCGGCTGTTCGCCCAGCCCTTCTCGTCGCTGGCCAATCTGATCGTGGTCACGCTGGCGCTGGCGATCCCGCTGCTGGTGGCTTCGGCGCTGACTTCGCTGCAGCCGGTGTCGGGCCGCCTGGCGGCCGAGCCCGAGATGACGGTGTTCATGCGGGTCGACGCCACGCCGGCCGAGACCGGCGCCGTGGCCGACCGCATCCGCCGCGACTACCGCAGCGACGTGGTCGACGTGCGGGTGATCGACCGCGACAAGGCGCTGGCCGATCTCAAGGCCAATCCCGCCTATGCCGACGCGCTGTCGGTGCTGTCCGACAACCCCCTGCCCGATGCCATCGTGGTCACGCTTTCCGGCGAGGACCTGGCGCGCCGCGCCGGCCGGCTGGCGGCGGCGTGGCGCGAGTGGGCCAAGGTCGACATGGTGCAGGTCGACAGCGCATGGGTGCAGCGGCTGGAGGCCATCGTGCGTTTTGCCCGCACCGGGCTGATCATGCTGGCCGTGGTGGTGGCGGCGGCGGTGCTGGCGGCCGTGTTCAACACCGTGCGCATGCAGGCGCTGTCGCAGCGCGAAGAGATCGGCGTGGCGCGGCTGGTGGGGGCCACCGAATCGTTCGTGCGCCGGCCCTTCCTGTACCTGGGCGCGATCAGCTGCGGCGTGGCCGCCCTGGCG
The DNA here is from genome assembly GCF_039541095.1 of Pigmentiphaga soli. Taxonomy (NCBI): domain Bacteria; kingdom Pseudomonadati; phylum Pseudomonadota; class Betaproteobacteria; order Burkholderiales; family Alcaligenaceae; genus Pigmentiphaga; species Pigmentiphaga soli. Next base: position 13,182 of record NZ_BAABFO010000042.1, on the reverse strand, counting down.
GCTATCGGCCTGGTGCGGCTGGCGCTCGATCCGCTGAATGCGGCGCTGGCCGACCTGGCGCGCAGCTACGGCGCCGAATTCGCCATCCGGCTGCCGGCGGCGCCCTGGCTGGGGCTGTTCGTGGTGGCCGTGGCGCTGCTGGGAGCCTGCTCGGCGCGCTGGTCGGTGTCGCGCAGCACGAGATTCTGATGTCATAAAAATGACATGTCATCATTCCCGGCGGATGCCGGCATTAACATCGGGGCCCCTTCCCTGATGCCGGCGCGGCACTGCGCTCCATGCTAGAACAAGAAATCAAGCTTTTCGTTCCGCCGGCGGCGCGCAAGGCCGTCGCCGCCCAGCTCGCTTCCCTAGCCGCTTCCCGCCGGGTCCGTTTGCGGGCCATGTATTTCGACACGGCCGACCGCCAGCTCGCCTCCCGCCGGGCGGCGATCCGGCTGCGCCAGGAAGGCCGCAAATGGGTGCAGACGTTCAAGATGGAAGGCGGCGACGCGGTGTCGCGCATCGAACTGAATCATCCCGTGTCCGCGCCGCAGCTCGATCTGTCGGTGTACGCCGGCACGCCCGCCGCGCCGCTGCTGGAACGGCTGGAAGGGCCGCTGGAGGCCCGCTATGAAACCGACGTGATGCGGGCGTCCTGCCGCGTGCGTACCCGTGGCGGCACGGCCGAGATCGCCTACGACGTCGGCGCGATCCGCGCCGGCGGGCTCGAATTGCCGGTGCACGAGCTCGAATTCGAATTGCAGTCGGGCCGGGTCGACGGGCTGTTCGCGCTGGCTGGCCGCTGGCTGCGCGCGCACGGGCTGGTGCTGGACGTGCGCAGCAAGGCCGAGCGCGGCGACGCGCTGGCCGGCGCGGCGGCGCGCATCGCCGCCGCGGCCGAAGGCGGGCAGGCCGCCGCCCGCAGCGCCGAGATCGCCCGCTTCTGGGCGCCCGTGCAGGCGGGCAAGACCGGACTCCGCCCGCACATGACGCCGGCCGAGGCGCTGACGGCGATCAGCGCCGACTGCGTGGACCAGATCATCCGCAACGCGGCCGCGCTGGCCGAGGCGGCCGACGCCTGCGGCGACGGCGGCGAGGAACATGTGCACCAGCTGCGCGTCGGCATCCGCCGGCTGCGCTCGGCCTGGCGCCTGTTCAAGGAATGGACGCCGCTGCCCGACGAGCGGCTGCGCCAGGCGGCGTCGGCCCACTTCGCCGCGTTCGGCGCGCTGCGCGACAGCGACGTGCTGGGCGGTACGCTGGTGCCCGCGCTGCAGGCGGCAGGCATGCCGCCGATCGCGCCAGCCGCCGCGGCCGAAGACGCGCCCGACGCCGCTACGCTGGCCGCTTCGCCCGCCTTCCAGGGCTGGCTGCTCGACATGCAGGCCTGGAACGTGGGCTGCCGGCCACCGCCCGCGCGCACGGCCGCAGCCAGGCCCGCCAAGGCCGACCCGGAGACGGCCGCGGTGGCGGCGCGCGGCGCGCTGACGATTTTCGGGCCGGGCGGCGAGGCCGCCTCCGCGGTGGCCGCCGGCGCGCCGGCTTCGGCCGGTGCGGCCGGCTCCGCCGAGCCTGCGCCCGCGCCGAAACTGGCCGACCTGGCGGCCGGCCGCATGCGCAAATGGCACCGGCGGCTGGCGGCCCAGGGCAAGAATTTCCACGCCCTGGCCGACGAGCAGCGCCACGACCTGCGCAAGCTGGCCAAGCGCCTGCGCTACGCGCTGTCGTTCACCGAACCGCTGTACCGGCGCAGCGCCGTGCGGCCCTACCGCAAGCAACTGGCCGCGCTGCAGGACATCCTGGGCGACATCAACGACCTCGTCGTGGCGCGCGAACACTACGCCGCGCTGACGGAAGGGCACCCGCAGGCCTGGTTCGCGCTCGGCTGGATCTCCGGCCGCCTGGAAGCGCTGCACGCGAAGGCCGAAGCCGGCTTCGCCGCGCTGAAAGCCGCCAAGCCCTTCTGGAGATAACTCCCCCTACGCGCTTCGCGCGCCCCCCGGGGGGCGGCACTGGCGGACCGGCGGAGCCGGATCCGCTGTGCCCTGGATGGCGGCACGGCGCAACTTGTAAGGCTGTGGAAAGGGGGCTTTACAGCAGCTTTTCGATGTCGGCGGCGATGTCTTCCGGCTTGTCGTTCGGCGCATAGCGCCTGACCGGCTCGCCGTCGCGGCCGATCAGGAACTTGGTGAAATTCCACTTGATGGCCTCGGTGCCCAGCACGCCGGGCTTGGCGCTCTTGAGCCAGGCATACAGCGGATGGGCGCCGGGGCCGTTGACTTCGATCTTGGCGAACAGCGGGAAGGTCACGTCGTACTGCAGCGAGCAGAACTGCCTGATCTCTTCCTCGCTGCCCGGCTCCTGGTGGCCGAACTGGTCGCACGGGAAGCCCAGCACCACCAGGCCGCGGTCGCGGTATTTGCGGTACAGCGCCTCCAGCCCGGCATACTGCGGCGTGAAACCGCACTTCGACGCCACGTTGACCACCAGCAGCACCTTGTCGCGGAAGCCGGACAGCGCGACCGGGTCGCCGCCGATGTCCAGCGCGGAGAAATCATGGATCGTGGTCATGCGGCCCTCCCGTCGATGAGCCCGTAGTGTGCCGCCCCGCTACACACCCCGCAAGCATCGGCCGACCCAGGACGCCGCGGATCCGGCTCCGCCGGTCCGCCTGCGTCGCCCCTTGAGGGGAAACGGCCGCAGGCCGCCCGGGGGTGGGCTCATTCATTCGCCGTGATGCCTTCCGTGCGGATCAGGTCGCCCCACTTTTTCGTGTCGCGCCGGATCAGGTCGGCGAATTCCTGCGGCGTGGTAGGCGACAGTTCCACGCCGGTCGATTGCGCATAGGCCTTGAGTTCCGGCGAGGCCAGCACTTTGCGGATGGCGGCGTTCAGCGAGGCCACCGTGCCGGCCGGCGTGTCCTTGGGCGCGAACACGCCGTACCAGTTGTCGGCATAGACGTTGGGCGTGCCGAGCTCGTCGAAGGTCGGCACGTCGGGCAGGACGGCGGTCCGCTTGGGCGCCGCGACGGCCAGCACCTTGAGCTTGCCGGCCTTCAGGTTGGACACCAGTCCGGACACGTCGCCGATGAAGCCGTCCACCTGTCCGCCGATGGTGTCGGTGATGGCCGGCGCGGCGCCCTTGTACGGCACGTGCAGGATGTTGGCGCGGGTGGCGAGCTTGAGCTGCACGATGGCCATGTGCGGCATGCTGCCCACGCCGGACGAGGCCATCGACAGGCCTTTCTCCTTGGCGCGGGCGATGAAGCTGCGCGCATCCTTGCTCGGGCTGCCGGCGCCGACGACCAGTATCTCGGGCGTCGAGATCAGCAGCGAGACGGGCGCGAAATCCTTGGCGGGGTCATAGATCAGCTTGGGGTAGAGGCTGGGATTGATGGAGATGGCGCCCACCGAACTCAGGAACAGCGTCTGCCCGTCGGGCCGCGAACGCGCCACCTGGCTGGCGGCGATGGCGCCGTTGCCGCCCGGCTTGTTCTCCACCACCACGGTGTGGCCAAGTTCTTTTTCCAGTTGCGACGCCACGATGCGCGCCAGGGAATCGGCCGGCCCGCCGGGCGGGAAGGCGACCACCAGGCTGGTGGAAGTCTGGGCCTGGGCGCCGGCGGCGGCCAGGGCGAGCGCGAGGGCGGCCAGGGATTTCAGGATGCGGGGCTGGTGCTGGAACATGATGTTCTCCTCTTTCTGTAGTTGGCATGCGGGACCGTGCCGGCTCAGGCGCCGGCCACGCCCTGGGTGTTGACGAACAGCGAGTAGATCGACGTGCAGGACGCCATGAAAAGCCGGTTGCGGTGCCTGCCGCCGAAACAGAGGTTGGCGCAGCGTTCGGGCAGGGCGATGCGGCCCAGCGGCTCGCCGCGCGGGGAATGGACGCGCACGCCGTCCAGTTCCGGCGTGCCCATGCCCCAGCCGCACCAGAGGTTGCCTTCGACGTCGACGCGCAGGCCGTCGGGCGTGCCTTCGCCGGCATCGAACAGCACGCGCCGCGCGCCCAGGCGGCGGCCGTCGGCGGCGACGTCGAAGACCAGCACGTTGCGCGGCCGCGAGCGCGACTCGATCACGTAGAGCTGCTTCTCGTCGGGCGAGAACGCCAGCCCGTTGGGGCCGTCGACCGTGTCGCACATCAGCGCCAGTTCGCCGCTGTGGGGATCGATGCGGTAGATGGCCGCGGGCAGCTCCTGTTCGGCCTTCTCGCCCTGGTAGTAGCCGACGATGCCGAAAGGCGGGTCGGTGAACCAGATCGAACCGTCGGACCTGACCACCACGTCGTTGGGCGAATTCAGGCGCCTGCCCCGGTAGCGGTCGGCCAGCACCGTGATGCGGCCGTCGTGTTCGGTCCGGCTGACGCGGCGGCCCTGGTGCTCGCAGGTGACCAGCCGGCCCTGGCGGTCGCGCGTATTGCCGTTGGCGTATCCCGAGGCCGGGCGCCAGACGTGCGCCTCTCCGGTGACTTCGTCCCAGCGCATGATGCGGTCGTTGGGCACGTCGCTCCACAGCAGGTAGCGGCCGTCGCCGAACCACACCGGCCCCTCGGCCCAGCGGCAGCCGCCGGCCAGGCGCTCGACCGCGGCCAGCGGCAGCACCAGTTTCGCGAAACGCGGGTCCAGCGCGACGACGGCCGGATCGGGGTAGCGTCCCGGCGGATCAATCGCAGCGCGCACTCATGCCTCCGTCGACCACCAGCTCGGTGGCGGTGATGAAACGGGCTTCGTCCGAGGCCAGGAACAGCGCCGCGTTGGCGGTGTCCAGGCCGTTGCCCATGAAGGGCAGCGGGATGCGGGCCTGGCGCTGGGCCAGCAGGCGCCCGACGTCGCCGCCGGCCCGCTGTCCGGCCAGCCGCGCCTCGACCATGGGCGTATGCATCTGGCCCGGGATGACCGCGTTGCAGCGGATGTTCTTCTGCGCGTACTCGATGGCGACCACGCGCGACAGCTGGATGACGCCGGCCTTGGCGCTGGCGTAGCCGACCTGCGCCGCGCCGGTCCAGCGGATGCCGGAGGTCGACGCCACGTTGACGATGGCCCCGCCGCCGCGCGCTTCCAGCAGCGGCAGCACGTGGCGGCAGCACAGGTAGACGCTCTTGAGGTTGAAATCGATCTGGCGGTCCCAGGTTTCCTCGTCCAGGTCCACGGGGCCGCCCTTGCGCGAGCCGCCCACGTTGTTGACCAGGACATCGACCCCGCCCAGCGTCCCGGCGCAGGCGCGCGCCATCTCGCGCACCGCTTCCGAGTCGGTGACGTCGGCCTGCCAGGTGACGATCTCGCCGCCGGTTTCGCGCACCTTGTCCACGGTCTCGGCCATGGCGGCCGGGTCGCGGTCGACGGCGAACACGCGCGCGCCTTCCTGGGCGAAGCGGTAGGCGATCGCGCGGCCGTTGCCCCAGCCGGGGCCGACGCTGCCCGCGCCGGTAACGATGGCCACCTTGCCTTGCAGTCTGCCTGTCATATCGGCCTCCCTTGTCGTGCCGGTTCCGGGGTCTGCGCCGCGTCCGGCGCCAGGCGGAACATGGTCCGCCGGGTGTTGATGAAGTTGGGGCGCACGCGGTCGCTCCAGCCGGTGGCGCGCACGGCCAGCCAGGCGGGCGAGCCGAACGCGTCGCGGCGCGCCAGTTCGTAGCAGGCGTAGTGGCGCGGCGAGCCGTCGCGGGCGACGTAGCGGCGCGCGCTCACGGTGCCGGGGACGGCGGCGAGCCCGGGCAGGTGTTCTTCCTCATACCAGCGGTCGAAGTCCTCCGCCGCTTCGGGCCGAACGTCGGTTTCGACGACGTAGAACCACGGCGCCGGCTGGCCGGCGGCTTCGCCGGCCAAGTCGGTGGTCTGCGCCAGTTCGACGAAGGTGGCGGCGGGATGGCGCTGGCGCAGCGCGGCCCGCAGTCCGTCCGGGCCGGCGGGAAGGGGCAGCAGCGCATAGGTTTCGTCGCGGTCGTCGGCGTGGTAGACGCGCAGGCCGGCGCGGTCCGGGGCCGGCAGCGCGCCGATGGCCCCGGGGGCGACGACCTGGCCGGGAAATTTGATCAGCAGTCGGTCCATGTTCATCCTGGAAGGGTTCAGGGCTCGAACCGGTAGAGGCGGTCCGGGTTCTCCACCAGGATCCGGCGCCGGAGGGCGGGATCGGGGCAGAGCCGCAGGAAGGTGTTGAGCAGTTCGCCGTCGTCGGGCATGTCGCCGCGCACATTGGGGTGGGGCCAGTCGGTGCCCCACAGCAGGCGTTCGGGCATGCTGTCGAGCAGCGCGGCGGCCAGCGGTTCGGCGTCGCCGAAAGGGCGCCTGCCGTGGCTCGACACGCGGTCGAGGCCGGAGATCTTGATCCATGCGCCGGGATGGCCGCGCAGCGCGAGCAGCGCGCGGAAGGCCGCGCCGCCGGTGCCTTCGGCGGCCTCGGCGCGCCCCATGTGGTCGATCACGAAGGGCACGGGCAGCGTTTCCAGGCGCGGCAGCAGCGCGACCAGCGCGGCGGGGTCGGCATGGATGCAGACGTGCCAGCCGAAGGGCGCGATGCGCGGCACGATGTTGGCCAGGGCATCCCATCCCCCGCCGGCCAGGTGCGCCGTGAAATTGAAACGCACGCCGCGCACGCCGCTGCGGTCGAGCCCGGCGATCGTGTCTTCGCCGGTGCCGGGCGCCAGCAGCGCCACCGCGCGGTACTGGCCCGCGCCCCGCCGCAGCGCGTCCAGCGTGGCCGCCATGTCGTAGCCATGGCAAGCCGGCTGCACGATCACGCCGCGGCGGAATCCCAGTTGCCGGTGCAGCTCGCGCAGCCGTTCGAACGGGGCGTCGGGCGGCGTATAGGGCCGGTCGTCGGCATAGGGGAAGCGGGATGCCGGGCCGAAGACGTGGAAATGGCTATCGCAGGCGTCGGCCGGCAAGGGGCCGGCGGGCGGCGTGACGCGGGCGAGCGGCGGGGCGCAATCGGGCATGGCGGGCCGGGGTCTATGACGGTTCCCGCATCATGGGCACGGCCCGCAAGCCGAGCAATGTCGCCGCGCGGACTTCTGATATAGGAAAAACGTATACCATTGCCGGCATGGATCTCAGGCAAATCCGCTATTTCCTCGTGATATGCGAAAAGCGAAACCTGTCCCGCGCCGCCGAGGTGCTGGGGGTATCGCAGCCTTCGCTCAGCCGGCAGATCCAGTTGCTGGAAGGCGAATTGCGGCACCACCTGCTGGCCCGGACCGGCCGCGGCGTGGAGCCCACCGAGGCCGGCCTGCGCTTCCTGGAACATGCCAAGGCCATCGATGCCCTGGCCGCGCAGGCGCGCCACGACATGCGGACCTTCCGCTCGCCGGTGCAGGACAAGGTCAGGCTGGGCATGCCGCACCGCGTGGCGCGCCGGCTGGCGCCGCAGATCGTGCAGGCCTTTCGCCGCCGGCATCCCGACGCGGCGCTGACGCTGGCCGAGGGCCTGAGCAACGAGATGAACGAATGGCTCACCAAGGGCCGCGTGGACCTGGCGCTGCTGTACGACCCGCCGCTTTCGGCGCTGCTGCGCTACGAGTCGATCTACCGCGAGAACCTGGTGCTGGCCTACGGCAAGACCTGCCGGCCGGTGCCGCCGGCGCGCGTGCGCGCCCGCGACCTGGGACGCTATCCGCTGGTGCTGCCGAGCGCGCCCAATACCATCCGGGCGCTGGTGGACCATGCCTGCCGCGAACTGAACGTGGCGCTGAACGTGGTGGCCGAGGTCGACGTGGTGCAGACCATCCTCGAAACCATGAGCGAGGAGAGCATGTTCACCATCATTCCGTATTCGGCGCTGCACGACATGCAGGGGCAGGACTACCTGGCCCATTCCGCCATCGTCGAGCCCACCATCACCAACAACCTGACGCTGGCCATGCCCGCCAGCGGCACGCCGGCGCCGCTGGTGGAGTCGACCGCGGCGATCATCCGCGGGCTTGATATCGCGAAGTCGTTCGCGTGATTCCCTAGCGCACGAGCTGGTTGATCTCGATGATCGGCATCAGCACCGCCAGCACGATCAGCAGCACCACGCCGCCCATCACCAGGATCATCAGCGGCTCCAGCAGCGCCGTCAGCGCCATGGCGCGGCGCTCCACCTCGCGCGACAGGGTCTGCGCGGCGCGGTCGAGCAGCTCGGGCAGGGTGCCGGTTTTCTCGCCGCTGGCCGTCAGGTGCACCAGCAGCGGCGGGAACAGCTTCTGCGCCTGCAAGGCCGGCGCCAGCCCGACGCCCTCGCGCACGCGCGCGGTGGCGTCGTCGATGGCCGCCCGCAGCCGGTCGTTGCCCAGCGTCTGGCGCGCGGCGTCGAGCGAGCGCAGCAGCGGCACGCCGCTGCCGGTCAGGATCGCCAGCGTGGAGGCGAAGCGCGCGGCGTCCAGCCCGAGCACGAAGCGCCCGGCCAGCGGCAGCCGCAGCACGCGGGCGTGCCAGGCCAGCCGGGTGGCGGCGTTGCGCAGCATCATGCGCCAGCCGGCCATCGCGGCGGCCGCCAGCAGCGCCACCAGCCAGCCCCAGCTGCGCACGAACTCGCTCAGCTGCAGCATCACGCGCGTCAGCAGCGGCAGTTCCTGCCGCGCCTGCGAAAACGCGCTGACCACCTGCGGCACCACATAGCCGAGCAGGAAGATGACGATGCCGATCGACACCACCGTCACCACCGCCGGGTAGATGAAGGCGGTCAGCACCTTGGTGCGCAGGGCGTTGCGTTCTTCGATGTAGCCGGCCAGCTTGTCCATCACCTGGGCCAGGTCGCCGGATTCCTCGCCGGCGGCCACCAGCGCGCGGTAGATGTCGGGAAAATCGCGCGGCCGCGCGGCCAGCGCGTCGGCCAGCCGGTGGCCGGCGCGCACGTCGGCGCGCACGGCGGTCATCACCTCGGCCGTGTGCTTGCGCTCGGCCTGCTCGGCGGTGGCCGTCAGCGCGGCATCGATCGGCAGCCGCGCTTCCAGCAGGCTGGCCAATTGCCGCGTGGCCCACGCCAGCTCGGCATCCGACATGCGCGCGCCGAACCAGCCGCGCCCCCCGCCCGCCTTGCCCGAGCGTCCATCGACCTCCTCCACCGACAGCGGCGTCAGCCCGCGCCCCCGCAACTGCGCGCGCGCCGCGCGCGGGCTGTCGGCATCGACCAGCCCCCGATCCAGCTTGCCGGCCGCATCCGCCGCCTCGAAACGATAAGACGGCATCTCAGCCCCCCCACCAACCAGCCCAGGGCACAGCGGATCCGGCTTTGCCGGTCCGCCAGTGCCGCCCCCTCGAGGGGGAGCGGCCGAAGGCCGCCAGGGGGGGGCTTCCCTTCCGGTCCGCCAGTGCCGCCCGCTGGGGGGCGCGCGCAGCGCGTAGGGGGGGGACTACTTCATGCATCGCGGGTCACCCGAAGGACTTCTTCCGGCGACGTAATGCCGGACGCGACCCACCGCTCGCCGTCCTCGCGCATCGTCCGCATGCCGGCCGCGGCGGCGGCCTCGCGCAGCGCCTGTTCGCCCACGCCTTCGTGGATCAGCCGCCGCTGGGTGTCGTCGATCACGTACAGCTCGTGGATGCCTGTGCGGCCGGCGTAGCCGGTATGGCTGCACGAGGGGCAGCCCACCGGCCGGTAGACGACGCGGCCGTCGGGCTCGGTCTCGGGGCGCTTGCAGTCGGGGCACAGGCGGCGCACCAGCCGCTGCGCCACCACGCCCAGCAGCGAGGACGACAGCAGGAAGGGCTCCACGCCCATGTCGGTCAGCCGCGTGACGGCCGACACCGAATCGTTGGTGTGCAGCGTGGCCAGCACCAGGTGGCCGGTGAGCGAGGCCTGCACCGCGATCTGCGCGGTTTCCAGGTCGCGGATCTCGCCGATCATGATGACGTCGGGATCCTGCCGCAGGATGGCGCGCAGCGCCAGCGCGAAGCTCATGTTGATCTTGGCGTTGACCTGGGTCTGGCTGATGCCGGGCAGGTCGTACTCGATCGGGTCTTCCACCGTCAGGATGTTGGTGGTGGAGGCGTCCAGCCGCCCCAGCGCCGCGTACAGCGTGGTGGTCTTGCCGCTGCCGGTGGGGCCGGTCACCAGCACGATGCCGTGCGGCTGGCGGATCAGGCGGTCCAGTTCGGCCAGCAGCGTCGGGTCCATGCCGAGCCGGCCCAGTTCGAGGCGGCCGGCCTCCTTGTCGAGCAGGCGCAGCACCGCGCGTTCGCCGTGGCCGGTGGGCAGCGTCGACACCCGCACGTCGATCGGGCGGCCGCCCACGCGCAGCGCGATGCGGCCGTCCTGCGGCAGGCGCTTTTCCGAGATGTCGAGATTGGCCATGATCTTGATGCGCGAGATCAGCGCCGCGTGCAGCGCCTTGCGCGGGCTGACCACGTCGCGCAGCGTGCCGTCCACGCGGTAGCGCACCACCGAATGCGTCTCGAACGGCTCGATGTGGATGTCGCTGGCGCCGTCGCGCGCGGCCTGGGTGAACAGCGCGTTGATCATGCGGATCACCGGCGCGTCGTCCTGCGTTTCGAGCAGGTCTTCCACTTCGGGAATGTCCTGCATCAGCCGCGCGAGGTCGATCTCGTTCTCGGCCGCGCCCACCACCGCCGCGGCGTCGCCCGTATCGGCGTAGGCCGCGGCCAGGCGCGTTTCCAGTTCGCTGTCGGATACCCGCGCGATGCGCAGCGCGCCATGGCGGCGCTGCACCTCGGCGATCGCCCAGGCCGGCGTGCGCGGGCTCACCACCAGCTGCGCGCCGTCGGGGCGGATGCTGAGCAGCGCGCGCTGCGCGCGCGCCCAGCCGTAGGGCAGCGGGTTCATGGCCGCGTCACCACTTCGGCCGAATAGCCGAGGCCGCGCAGCGTGGACAGCGTGCTGTCCATCGTGACCATGTCGCGCGAGACGCGCGAACGCACGCTCCAGCCGTTGTCGGTCCTGACCACGTAGGCGTTCAGGCCGGCGTCGGCCACCCTGCGCGCGGTCATCCGGGCGTCGGCCTCGTTGGCCGCTGCCGCCACCTGCAGCACCGTGGTGGGCGAGTCGGACTGCAGCGCCGCCATGTCGCGCGGCACCACCGACAGCTCGGGCTTGTCGCCGGTGGCGCCTTCCCTGATCAGCGGATCGCCCGCGCCCGGCACGCGCGGCGGCAGCTGCGGCGCCTGCATGTCGGGCAGCAGCCAGTGCGATTGCGGCTGCGAGGCGGCCTGCTGCGCGCGCATGTATTCGTAGCGGTCCACCATCAGGCTGTTGTTGGCGCCGCCGTCGCGCACCACGTAGGGCCGCAGGAACACCATCAGATTGGTCTTGGTGCGCTTGCGGTTGTCGTAGCGGAACAGGTTGCCCACGCCCGGGATGTCGCCCAGCCCCGGCACCTTGTCGACGCCGCCCGTGACGCTGTCCTGCACCAGGCCGCCGATGGCGATGATCTGGCCGTCGTCGACCAGCACGTTGGATTCGATCGCGCGCTTGTTGGTGATGATGCCGGCGCTGTTGCTCTGGCTGGTGTCGACGCTGCTGACTTCCTGGTAGATCGCCATCTTGACGGTGCCGCCTTCGGACACCTGCGGCCTGACCTTCAGCGTCAGGCCGACGTCCTTGCGTTCGATGGTCTGGAACGGGGTGACGCTGGAGGAGCCGCTCGTCTGCGCGTACTGGCCGGTGATGAACGGCACGTTCTGGCCGATGACGATGCTGGCCTCTTCGTTGTCGAGGGTCAGCAGGTTTGGCGTCGACAGGATGTTGGCGCCGGCCTGGCTTTCCAGCGCGCGGGCCAGGAAGCCCAGGTTGGTGACCGCGCCGATGCCGGGGATGGTGATCGAGCCGTGCGCGATGCCGATGCTCAGGCCATTGCCAATGGTGCCGATGTTCTGCGCCACGCCGATGATGTTGGAGCCGGTGCCGCCGAAGCTGGTGCCGCCCACCACCGAGGTGCCGCTGCCGTTCAGGCTGCCCAGCCCGGTCAGCCACTGGATGCCGAATTCGGAAGCGGTGTCGCTCGACACCTCCACGATCAGGCTTTCGACGAAGATCTGCGCGCGGCGCACGTCGAGCTGGTCGACGATTTCGCGCAGGCTGCGGTACAGCGGTTCGGGCGCGGTGATGATCAGCGTATTGGTGGTCGGGTCGGCCTGCACCGTGGCGCCGCCGCCCGAAAAAACCATCGCGCCCGAGGGCGTGTTGGCGCCGGCCCCGAAGCTGCTGCCGCCCAGCGCGGTGCCGCTGCCGCCGCCGCTCAGGCCGGTGCCGCTGGTGGTAAGGCTGCCGGTGCCGGTGGACGTGGTGCTGCCGGTCGTGCTGCCGAGCCCGCTCGTTCCCAGGCTGCCGCCGAGTCCGCCGCCCAACCCGCCGCCCAGGCCCCCGCTGCCGAAGCTGCCGCTGCTGCCCAGCGTGCCGCCGGTGCCGCCGGACTGGCCGGTCAGCACGCCGCGCAGCACCTCGGCCAGCTTGGCCGCTTCGGCGTTGCGCAGGTACACCACGTGCATATTGGTGGCGCGGTCGGACGTCGGGCTGTCGAGCTTGGCGATCAGGTCGCGCGCCAGCCGCGCGCGCGCCGGGCTGCTGGCGCGGATCAGGACGGTGTTGGTGCGCGGGTCGGCCACCGCGGTGATGCGCTGCGCGGCGTCGTTGCCGCCGGTGCCCGGATCCATCAGCCGGTTGACCAGCGCCGCCACGTCGGAGGCGATGCCGTTCCTGACCTCGATCAGGTCGGTGGCGATCGAGGAAGGGGTGTCGACGTTGGCGATCACGGCCGCGATGCGGCGCAGGTTGTCGGCGTAGTCGGTGATGACCAGCGTGTTGTTGCCCGGGTAGGCGTTGATCGGGTTGTTGGGCGCGATCATCGGCCGCAGCACCGGCACCAGGTTGGTCGCGCTTTCGTAGTTCAGCTTGAACACCCGGGTGACGAGCTGGTCGCCGCGCGCGCTGCCCTGGGTCGTGCCGCCTTGCAGCTTGGCGTCGGCCTCGGGCACCACCTTGGTCACGCCGTCGACTTCCACCGCCGCGAAACCCTGCATGCGCAGCGCGCCCAGCAGCATGCGGTAGGCGGTGTCGCGGTCGACGGGGTTTTCCGATACCAGCGTGAGCTGGCCCTTGACGCGCGGGTCCACCAGGAAGGTCTTGCCGGTGAACTGGCCCAGCGCGCGCACCACCGCGTCCAGGTCGGTGTTGACGAAGTTGAGCACCACGCCGTCGCCGGTCGCGCCGGCCGCCGGCGCCGCGGCCGGCGCGGCGGCCAGCGCCGGGTCGGCCAGCGCCAGCAGCGCCG
>NZ_BAABFO010000041.1:0-22358 GCF_039541095.1 Pigmentiphaga soli | reverse complement strand
CGCCGGTCCGCCCGCATCGCCCCCTGGGGGGCGCGCGAAGCGCGTAGGGGGGGACCTCAATACCCGCGCTGATCGGCCAATACCTCGATCCCGCGCTGCACCGCCGGCCGCGCCTGGATCTCGTCGAACCAGCGCTTGACGTTCGGGAATTCGCCCAGGTCCACCCCCTGGCTGGCGTGGGGCCGCGTCCATGGCCAGGAGGCGATGTCGGCGATGCTGTAGTTGCGGCCGGCCAGGAAGGCGTGCTTGCCGAGCTGTTTGTCCATCACGCCGTACAGGCGGCGCGCCTCGTTGGTGTAGCGGTTGATCGCGTATTCGATCCGTTCGGGCGCGTACCTGCGGAAGTGGCCTGCCTGGCCGAACATCGGCCCGATCCCGCCCACCTGGAACATCAGCCACTGCAGCGTGGCGTAGCGCTCGCGGTCGCTGCGGCCCAGGAATTTGCCTGTCTTGCCGGCCAGGTAGACCAGGATGGCGCCCGACTCGAATAGCGAGATCGGCCTGCCGTCGGGGCCGTCGGGGTCGACGATGGCGGGGATCTTGTTGTTCGGGCTGATTTCGAGGAACTCCTCCTTGAACTGGTCGCCCATGCCGATGTTGACGGGCACCACCCGGTACGGCAGGCGGCATTCCTCGAGCATGATGTGCACCTTCTGGCCGTTGGGCGTCGCCCACGAATGGAGCTCGATCGGGGCGGCGGGCTGGGTGTCTTGGGTAGGCATGCACAACTCCGTTGGACTGATCCGGCTGGGATTATCCGGTATCGCCGCCGCGCCGGAGGCAAAAAGCGGCCTTTCCGCAGGGATTTTCGGGTTTGCGGGCTGCCAGCCCGGGGGGCGCCCCGGGTCGCCGGCCCCCCGCGGCGGCGGGCCGCGTTTGGTCCCGGCCGCCGGCCGGGCGATAATGTCGGATTGTCTTATCGCCGGCCGCAGGTTCGTTTCATGACTCGTCCTTCATTCATTCCCGACAATTTCACGCTGAGCCTGGTGTGCACCGTCACGCTCGCCAGCCTGCTTCCGTGTTCGGGCTCCGCCGCCGTCGCTTTCGGCTGGATCACCGACATCGCCATCGGGCTGCTGTTCTTCCTGCACGGCGCCAAGCTGTCGCGCGAGGCCATCGTGGCCGGCGCCACCCACTGGCGGCTGCATCTGCTGATCTTCCTGTTCACTTTCGGCGTGTTTCCGCTGATCGGCCTGGCCCTGCGGCCGGTGCTGGCGCCGATGGTCACGCCTGAGCTGTACCTGGGCATTCTGTTCCTGTGCGCGCTGCCGGCCACCGTGCAATCGGCCATCGCGCTCACCTCGATCGCGCGCGGCAACGTGCCGGCGGCGATCTGCAGCGCGTCGGCCTCCAGCCTGCTGGGCATCTTCCTGACGCCGGTGCTGGTCAAGCTCATCATGACCACCAACGGCGATGCCGGCATGTCGTTCGACGCCATCGGCCGCATCATGGAACAGCTGCTGCTGCCCTTCGTGCTGGGCCAGGTGGCGCGGCGCTGGATAGGCGCCTGGGTGACGCGCCATCGCAGCATGCTGAAGTACGTCGACCAGGGCTCGATCCTGCTGGTGGTCTACACCGCCTTCAGCGAGGCGGTGGTGGGCGGGCTGTGGTCACAGGTGTCGATCACCACGCTGGCCGGGCTGCTGGCCTGCTGCGCGGTAGTGCTGGGGGTCGCGCTGACGCTGACCACGGTCACCAGCCGCCTGCTCGGCTTTTCGAAGGAAGACGAGATCACCATCGTGTTCTGCGGCTCCAAGAAGAGCCTGGCCTCGGGCATTCCGCTGGCCAAGGTGTTGCTGGCCAGCCATGCGGTAGGGGCCATCGTGCTGCCGATGATGCTGTTCCACCAGATGCAGCTGATGGTGTGCGCCGTGCTGGCGCGGCGCTACGCTGCGCGGACCGACACGCCAGCGGTAAGAGCCGCGCAGCCCGCACCGCGCTGACCTATCCAGGGCACAGCGGATCCGGCTCTGCCGGTCAGCCAGTGCCGCTCCCCTGGAGGGACGCGCGAAGCGCGTAGGGGGCTAGTGGAAATGCGCTGGCGCGTCGACCGTTTCTTCCGGCGGTTCGGCGTGCACCAGTTCTCCCAGCGGATTGGGGAACAGCGGCGCGCCGCAGTCTTCGCAAAAGTCCAGCGGCAGCAGGTCGGGCAGGCGGCGGATCTCCGTCACGCCCAGCTCGCGCAGCAGGTCGGCGATTTCTTCCTGCACGGGCTGGCCGTCGGCATCGCCGTCGCGGCCGAACAGCGGCCACACGCAGCCATAGATGACGTCGTTGCGGTTGCGCGGCGTGAAGCCGATGCGGTATTCCTCGATCTCGGTTTCGCCGCAGCCGGCGATCACCGCGCGCAGCTGGTCGGGGCCGATGCCGACGGCGCTGGCGATCCAGCTCACGCCGGCACGCAGCGACAGCGGCCGCACGCGGCGGTCGGCCTCGCGGTTGTTGACGTAATAGGCGTCGGGCAGCAGGCATTCGAAGCCGCAGCCGGGCAGCAGCTCGGCGAACAGCGGCTCGGCCTGCGCAGTCCATTGCCGCAGGCAGCCGTCGCGGTCGGCGCGCACGCTGCCCGGCGACTCCTGCCAGCGGAACACGGCCGCGCCTTCGGCCACGGCCACCGCGCCCACCAGGTAGCGGGTATCGGCCAACAGCTCGGCCACCTCGCCGTCGAGCGCGGGGCCGCGCACGGCGGGCAGGCCCAGCGCCTGCGCGCCCAGCTTGTGCAGCCACTGCTGGGTGCCGCTGAACGAACGCGGCATCTGGTCCACGCTGTACAGCTTCGGGGCCAGCGCCAGTTGCGCGTCGGCCGCCAGGACGTGGCCGTGCAACTGGTTGCGCAGCGCCTCCAGCACGTCGGGGCGGATCGGCCCGCTCGGAATCTGGTAGCGGGTCCAGGCCACGACCGGCGCCACGATCAGCAGCACGTCGTAGCGCTGGCCGTCTTTCTCCAGCACCATCGATTCGGACAGTGTTTCGGCGTGTTCCACCAGGATCTCGTAGGCGCCGGTATTGCTCTGGAACAGCGCTTCCAGCGCGGCGTCGATCGAGGTGTCGTGGCCGCCGCGCAGCAGCCGGCCGAGCGCGTTGCCCAGTTCGCGCTCCCAGTAGCGGTCTTCGACGCGGCTGCCGGAACCGTTGAGCGCCAGCGACAGGGCGACCAGGCGTTCGGCTTCGCGGGGAAGGCGGGAAGAGGATTTGCTGCTGCGGAGTCGGGCCATGGATTCTTGTGGAAACGCGGAGATTGAATGCGGGGTGGAACCCGGTAGTGTAGCGCCCGCCGCCGGTCTGCTGCCCGTTTCGCCCTGTTACGCGCGGCGGCCGGGCGGCCGGGCGCCCTGCTTCAGTCTCCGAAATGGCCTGCCAGCCAGGCCGGCGCCGGATGCGTGCGCAGCCGCGGCCCGGCGGCCAGCAGCCGGCTGGAGAGGGGGCGCTGCACCAGTTCGGGCAGGGTGGCTATGATGGCCAGCAGCGGCTCCAGCGCAACGCCGGTGTCCACGCCCATGCAGTCGAACATGTGGACCAGGTCTTCGGTGTTGACGTTGCCGCTGGCGCCCGGCGCGAACGGGCAGCCGCCCAGGCCGCCGGCGGACGCGTCGAAGCGGGCGATGCCGCTCTGCCAAGCGGCCAGCGCGTTGGCCAGCGCCATGCCGCGCGTGTCGTGCAGGTGTACGGTAAGGGGCACGGCGGGCAGCGCGCGCGCCGTCCGTTCGCACAGGTCGGCCACCTGGGTCGGGTAGGCCATGCCGGTGGTGTCGCACAGCGTGATGCCGGCCGCGCCGCTGTCGGCGAAGCGGCGCGCCAGGCGCAGCACCTCGGCCGCTGCCACCTCGCCCTCGAACGGGCAGCCGAACGAGGTCGACAGCGACACGGTGCACGGCACGCCGGCCTCTTGCGCCGCGCGCAGCATGGCGTCCAGCTGGGCGGCCGATTGCTCGCGCGTCATGCGCAGGTTGGCGCGGTTGTGCGTTTCGCTGGCCGACATGACGAGGTTCAGTTCGTCGGCGCGGCTGGCCAGCGCGCGTTCCATGCCGCGCAGGTTCGGCACCAGGCAGGTGTAGATCGTGCCGGGGCGGCGCGCGATGCGCTGCATCACGGCCTCGGCGTCGGCCAGCGCCGGGATGGCCTTGGCCGAGGTGAAGCTGGTGACCTCGATCCGCGCGAAGCCGCAGGCCGACAGCGCGTCGACCAGCGCCACTTTGGCATCGGTCGGCACGAATACCGGCTCGATCTGCAGGCCGTCGCGCGGGGCGACGTCGTTGATCTCGATCGCGGCGCTGCCGCGCGGCACGCCGGTGGCCACGGGCGCCTGCGGCGCGGTGCCGGCCTGCCGGCCGGGAATCGGCCCGCCCGCGGCGTGGATGTCCGGCGGCGGGTTCCGCGATGCGCCTGGTTCGTTCATGCCACCACTCCTCGCCGCCGCAGCTCGGCGATCTGGCCATCGTCCAGCCCCATGCCGCGCAGCACCTCGTCGGTATGCTCGCCCAGCGTGGGCGCCCGGCGGCGGATGGCGCCGGGGTGGTCCGACAGGCGCGGCACGATGCCGGGCATGTCGACCTCGATGCCGCTGGCCGCCGTCACGCGGGCGATCATGTCGCGCGCGCGATAGTGCGGGTCGGTGGCGATGTCGCGCGCGGTGTAGATGCGGCCGGCCGGCACGTCGGTCTCGCGCAGGATGTCGAGCACGGCGGCGCTGTCGAGCCGGCCGGTCCAGGCGCCGATGGCCTCGTCCAGCTCGGCGGCGCGCGCGGCGCGGCCGTCGTTGCGGGCCAGGCCGGGATCGTCGGCCAGGTCATCGCGGCCCATGCGGCGCATCAGCCGGGTGAAGATGCCGTCGCCGTTGGCGGCGATCAGGATGTATTCGCCGTCGCCGCAGCGGTAAACGTTCGACGGCGCGATGCCGGGCAGCGCGCCGCCGGCCGGCTCGCGCACGGCTCCGAACACGGAATATTCGGGCAGCAGGCTTTCGCTCAGGTTGAACACGCTTTCGTACAGCGCCGTGTCGATCACCTGGCCCTGGCCGCCGCGCGCGTCGCGCTCGTACAGCGCCAGCAGCACGCCCAGCGCGCCGTGCAGGCCGGCGATGGTGTCGCCCAGCGACAGGCCGGCCCGCACCGGCGGCCGGCCCGGCTCGCCGGTCAGGTAACGCAGCCCGGCCATGGCCTCGCCGATGGCGGCGAAGCCCGGTTCGTCGCGGCGCGGGCCGGTCTGGCCGTAGCCCGACACGCGCAGCATGATCAGGCGCGGGTTCAGTTCGTGCAGCGCCTCCCACGACAGGCCCCAATTCTCCATGGTGCCGGGGCGGAAGTTCTCGACCAGCACGTCGGCCTGTTGCGCCAGCCGGCGCACCAGGTCCTGGCCGTCGGGCTGGCGCAGGTCGATGCAGACCGATTCCTTGCTGCGCGACTGGGCTTCCCACCAGACCGAGGTGCCCTCGTGCAGCAGACGCCATTTGCGCAGCGGGTCGCCCTGTCCGGGCGGTTCGACCTTGATGACCTGGGCGCCGAAATCGGCCAGCGTCTTGGCCGCGAACGGGCCGGCGATCAGCTGGCCGAGTTCGAGGACCCGGATTCCTTCCAGTATCTGGCGGGGCATGTCGTCTCGCTGGGCGGTCGTCAAGCCTCGATCAGCTGGCGCAGCACGAAGGGCAGGATGCCGCCGTGGTTGTAGTAGTCGACCTCGATCGGCGTGTCGATGCGCAGCAGCAGCGGAACTTCCTTGGTCGTGCCGTCGGCGAAGTGGATCGTCAGCGTCACGTCCTGCTGCGGCCGGATGCCGTTTTCCAGGCCGGTGATGTCGTAAGTCTCGGTGCCGGTGATGCCGAGCGACTGGGCGCTGTCGTTGCCTTTGAACTGCAGCGGCAGCACGCCCATGCCGACCAGGTTGCTGCGGTGGATGCGCTCGAAGCTGCGCGCGATCACGGCTTTCACGCCCAAGAGCAGCGTGCCCTTGGCGGCCCAGTCGCGCGACGAGCCGGTGCCGTATTCCTCGCCGCCGAACACCACCGTGGGCGTGCCCTCGGCGATGTACTGCATGGCCGCGTCGTAGATCGACATCTGCTTGCCGCCCGGCTGGAACAGCGTGACCCCGCCCTCCACCCGCGAGCCGTCGGGATTGACCGGCAGCATCAGGTTCTTGATGCGCACGTTGGCGAAGGTGCCGCGCATCATGATCTCGTGGTTGCCGCGGCGCGAACCGTAGCTGTTGAAGTCGCTCTTGGGAACGCCGTGCTCGATCAGGTAGCGCCCGGCCGGCGAGGTATCCTTGATCGAACCGGCCGGCGAGATGTGGTCGGTGGTGATCGAATCGCCGAAGATGCCCAGCGCGCGCGCGCCGCGTACCGTCGGGTTGGCGGCCGGCGGCTCGGGCTGGAAGTCGGAGAAGAAGGGCGGCTCGGCGATGTAGGTCGACAGCGGCCAGTCGTACACCTGGCCGGTGGTGCCCTTGATCTTTTCCCACAGCGCGCCCGGATTGGTCTTGACCTGCGCGTAGTTGGAGCGGTAGGCCTGCGGATCGAGCGCAGCCTTCATTGCTTCCTGTACTTCGGCCGCCGACGGCCAGATGTCGCCCAGGTAGACGTCGCCGTGCGTGCCGCGGCCCACCGGCTCGGTCATCAGGTCGCGCTTCATCGTGCCGGCGATGGCATAGGCCACCACCAGCGGCGGCGAGGCCAGGAAGTTGGCCTTCAGGTTGGGATGGATGCGGGCTTCGAAATTCCGGTTGCCCGACAGCACCGCCGCGCACACCAGGTTGTTCTTGTAGATGACCTCGTTCAGCTCGGGCGCCAGGTCGCCGGCGTTGCCGATGCAGGTGGTGCAGCCGTAGGCCGCCAGGCTGAAGCCGAGCTGGTCCAGGTAGGGCAAGAGGCCGGTCTGCTGCAGATAGTGCGTGACCACGCGCGATCCGGGCGCCAGCGAGGTCTTGATGTGCTTGCGCACCTTGAGCCCGGCTTCGACCGCCTTCTTGGCCAGCAGGCCGGCGGCCAGCATCACGCTCGGGTTCGAGGTGTTGGTGCAGGAGGTGATCGCGGCGATCAGGATGTCGCCGTTCTGCACCGGGATGCCGTTGTCGGTGGTGAAGACCTCGTCGATCCGTCCGGCCGGCTGCGAGAAGCCGTTCTCGCTAGCGGGCTTGCTGAACAGATCGATGAAGGTGTGCTTGACGTTGCCGATCTCGATGCGGTCCTGCGGCCGCTTGGGGCCGGCCAGCGAGGGCGTCACGGTGCCCAGGTCGAGCGTGAGCAGGGTGCTGAAGTCGATGTCCTTGGCCTCGGGGATGCCGAACATCTTCTGCGCGCGGTAGTAGGCTTCCAGCGCGGCGATTTCCTCGTCGGTGCGGCCGGTGCCGGTGAAGTAGTCGATGGTGCGCTGGTCTACCGGGAAAAAGCCCATGGTGGCGCCGTATTCGGGCGCCATGTTGCCGATGGTGGCACGGTCGGTCACGCTCAGGCTGGCCGTGCCCGGTCCACAGAACTCCACGAACTTGCCCACCACCTTTTCGCGGCGCAGCATCTCGGTGATGGCCAGCACCAGGTCGGTGGCGGTCACGCCTTCGCGCAGCTGGCCCTTGAGTTCGACGCCGACCACGTCGGGCGTCAGCATGTAGACCGGCTGGCCCAGCATCGCGGCCTCGGCCTCGATGCCGCCCACGCCCCAGCCGACCACGCCGATGCCGTTGATCATGGTGGTGTGGCTGTCGGTGCCGACCAGCGAATCGGGGTAGTAGACGCCGTCGCGCTGGTACACGCCGCGGGCCAGGTATTCCAGGTTGACCTGGTGCACGATGCCGAAGCCCGGCGGCACCACGCCGAAGGTATCGAAGGCCTGCATGCCCCATTTCAGGAACTGGTAGCGCTCCTGGTTGCGCTTGAATTCCAGCCGCATGTTCAGGTCGAGCGCGTTGGGGGTGCCGTATTCGTCGACCATCACGGAATGGTCGACCACCAGGTCGACCGGCACCAGCGGCTCGATCGCCTTGGGCGACTTGCCCAGCCGCGCGGCCACGCTGCGCATGGCGGCCAGGTCGGCCAGCAGCGGCACGCCGGTGAAGTCCTGCAGCACCACGCGCGCCACCACGAACGGAATTTCTTCTTCGCGCTTGGCGGTGGGCTGCCAGTGGGCCAGTTGCCGGATGTGTTCTTCCGTTACCTTTTTGCCGTCGCAGTTGCGCAGCACGGATTCCAGCACGATGCGCAGCGACACCGGCAGCCGTTCGACTTTCACGCCCAGCGCCTTGCCGAGCGCGGGCAGGGAATAGTATCGGCCGGTTTTCGCGCCGATCTTGAACTCTTTCAACGTGTTGAAGGTGTTGTGCGGCATGCTTGGCTCCGTGGAAGGAAAGCTAGGAGAAGAACTGCGCCTGCGCGGCGGGCGACAGCGTGACGCCGGCCGCGTGCGCGCGGCGCAATACGTTCCAGTAATAGCGGAAGCTGGCGCGGTCGTGCAGCCGGCCGCCGGCGGCGTCCTGATCGCGGATCGGCCCCCAGTCGGCTGCGGCAGCTGCCAGCAGGATGCGTTCCGCGTCGCGCACATCGGCCTCGGCGGGCGACAGGGCGGCGACGATCGGATCGATCTGCGACGGGTGGATGCTCCACATGCGGGTGTAGCCGAACTCGCGGTAGGCGCGCCGCGCAGCGCCGGCCAGCGCGGCCGGATCGTCCAGTTCGGTGACCACGTTGTGCGACGGCACCTTGCCGTAGGCGTGGCAGGCGGCCGAGATTTCCAGCTTGGCGCGCGCCACCAGCGGATGCTCGAACTGGCCGGCGGCCGTCAGCGCGTGCGCCGGGATCGCGCCGTGGTGGGCCGAGACGAAATCCATCAGCCCGAACGACAGGCTCTCGATGGCAGGATGGGCGGCGATGCGGAACACTTCGCGCAGCCCGCCGTGGCTTTCGATCAGAACGTGCACCGGCACGCGGCGCGACAGGCCGGCCTGCGCGCCGATGCGCTCGACGGCGTCGGCCGCGCTGGCGGCGTCGGCGGCCGAATTCACCTTGGGGATCATGACGAAGGCCAGGCGTTCGCCGGCGATGCCGAGCGCGGCCTCCAGGTCGGGAACGAAGGCGGGGTGGTGCACGTCGTGCACGCGGATGCCGACCCGCCCGTGGCGGTTTTCGGGACCGGCGGCCAGGCCGGCCGCCATCTGCACGTGCTCGGCCTCGCGGCCGACGGCGGCCCCGTCTTCGCAGTCCAGCGTGACGTCGAACACCGGTCCGGCCTGGGCCTGCAGCGCCAGGCTCTTGCGCATCAGCTTTTCGGAGCCGGCGTAGTGGTCGCAGACCGGCAGCACGGCGGGCTGCCGGCCGGCGTCGTGCAGCACCTGGGACGGATGCTTCATGGGGCCGCCCCCGGGATTACAGCAAGTGCTTGACGCCGTCGCGCTCTTCGAGCAGTTCCTTCAGCGTGAAATCCATCCGCTCGCGCGAGAAGGCGTCGAT
Organism: Pigmentiphaga soli; assembly: GCF_039541095.1. Classification (NCBI taxonomy): domain Bacteria; kingdom Pseudomonadati; phylum Pseudomonadota; class Betaproteobacteria; order Burkholderiales; family Alcaligenaceae; genus Pigmentiphaga; species Pigmentiphaga soli. The sequence goes on along the minus strand of NZ_BAABFO010000041.1, from coordinate 12,928 downwards.
TTCCAGATCCTTGACGACCGCGTATTCGCCGTTCTTGGTGATGACCGGCACGCCGTAGATCACGCCTTCCGGGATGCCGTAGGAGCCGTCGGACGGCACGCCCATCGTCACCCACTTGCCGTTGCTGCCGAGGATCCAGTCGCGCACGTGGTCGATCGCCGCGTTGGCCGCCGAGGCCGCCGACGACAGGCCGCGGGCGTCGATGATGGCGGCGCCGCGCTTGCCCACGGTGGGGATGAACACGTTGCGGTTCCAGTCGTCGTCGTTGACCACCGACAGCGCCGGCTTGCCGGCCAGCGTGGCGAAGCGGAAATCGGGGTACATCGTGGGCGAGTGGTTGCCCCAGACGATCAGCTTTTCGATCTCGCTGACGGCCACGCCGGCCTTGGCGGCCAGCTGGGTGAGCGCGCGGTTGTGGTCCAGGCGCAGCATGGCGGTGAAGTTGCGCGAGGGCAGGTCGGGCGCGGATTTCATCGCGATGTAGGCGTTGGTGTTGGCCGGGTTGCCCACCACCAGCACCTTGACGTTGCGGCTGGCCACGTCGTTGAGCGCCTTGCCCTGGGCGGTGAAGATCTGCGCGTTGACGGTCAGCAGGTCCTTGCGTTCCATGCCCGGGCCGCGCGGCCGCGCGCCCACCAGCAGGGCGACGTCGGCGTCCTTGAACGCGGTGCGCGGGTCGCTGTGGGCGGTCACGCCCTGCAGCAGCGGGAAGGCGCAGTCGTCGAGCTCCATGATGACGCCGTTGAGCGCCTTCTGCGCCTTCTCGTCGGGAATTTCGAGCAGTTGCAGGATGACCGGCTGGTCTTTGCCGAGCATTTCGCCGGCGGCGATGCGGAACAGCAGGGCATAGCCGATCTGGCCGGCGGCACCGGTAACGGCAACGCGCAGTGCGGGCTTGGTCATTTGGGTCTCCGAAAGCGGGGGATGTTGAATAAAGGACGCGACGCGCAGTGTAACTCCGCGGCGTGACGCCCGGTAGCGGCCATCGGCAGGGGCGAAGGTTATCTTATGTTTTATATAAAACATAAGAATGGCCCGTGCCGTTGGACACTGCGGGCGGCGCTGTGACACAATCCGGGCCATGTCGAATCCCCCCCCTTCGCCGCCTGCGCCGACCGAGGCCGGCGCGCCGCCCGCCGCACCCGCCGGCGAGGCCGCGCACCGGGCCGCGTTCAGCCCTTTGTACCGGCAGATCAAGGGGCTGATCCTGCAGAGCCTGGATCGCGGCGAATGGAAGCCGGGGGAGGCGATCCCGAGCGAGCTCGAGCTCGCCTCGCGCTTCAAGGTCAGCCAGGGCACGGTGCGCAAGGCCATCGACGAACTGGCGGCCGACAACATCCTGCTGCGCCGGCAAGGCAAGGGCACCTTCGTCGCCACCCATCACGAAGAAGGGGTGCGCTTTCGCTTCATGCGCCTGGCGCCCGACGAAGGCGATCCGGTGCAGTCCGACAGCCACTTCCTGGAATGCCGCCGCCTGCGGGCGCCTTCCGAGGTCGCCCGGGTGCTCGAACTGCGCCCGGGCGACGCCGTCGTGCAGATCCGCCGCATCCTGTCGTTCACCGGCGTGCCGGCGGTGGTGGAAGAGCTCTGGCTGCCCGGCGCGCTGTTCCGCGGCCTGACCGCCGAGCGGCTGGCCGGCTACAAGGGGCCGATGTACGGCCTGTTCGAGTCGGAGTTCGGCGTGCGGATGATCCGCGCCGACGAAAAGATCCGCGCCGTGGCCGCCTCCGAGCAGGACGCCGCCTGGCTGGGCGTGGCGCCCGGCACCCCGCTGCTGCAGGTGGACCGGGTGGCGTTCACCTATGGCGACCGGCCGGTCGAAATGCGCCGCGGCCTGTGCCTGACGACCCGTCACCATTACCGGAACAGCCTCAATTGACGCCGTTTGGGGACACGATTTGATACGACGGCGTCGAATGCGCGAAAATAGCGCGATTTTTCTATTTCTACCTTCTTCGAGCCGTGCCAGGCCGGCGGGCGCGTCAGTGCGATGCGCCCGCCGGCCTGGCCGCGGCTCGCGTTCCGGATTGCCGCCGGCCCCGGCGTGCCGGCGCGGCGGCGCTTCCATTGTCTTGCCTACTTACCCGAGGTCGTGATGCCCGACTCTGCAGCAAAGCCCCGCCCACAGTTCCGCAATATACAGATCTCGCAGATCGCCAGTTACCGCCTGCCGCTGCCCGGCAAGCTGTCGATCCTGCACCGCGTGAGCGGCTTCGCGCTGTTCCTGGCGCTGCCGCTGGTGCTGCTGCCGCTGTTCGAACGCAGCCTGATCTCAGAAATCGGCTTCGCCGATTTCCGCGACATCGTCTCGCACCCGCTGGTCAAGATCGTCCTGCTCGGCCTGATCTGGGCCTACCTGCATCATTTCTGTGCGGGCATCCGCTTTCTGCTGCTCGACATCCACGTCGGCATCGAGAAAGCGAAAGCGCAACGCAGCGCTGGCATCGTGTTCGTGGTCAGCCTCGCGCTCACCCTGGTGTTCGGTCTCAAATTGTTCGGAGTGTTCTGATGTCCGCCTCGCAAAACATCGGTAGCAAGCGCCTGGTGGTGGGCGCGCATTATGGCGCCCGCGACTGGCTGCTCCAGCGCGTCACCGCCATCGTGATGGCCGTCTATACGGTGGTGCTCGGCATCGGCGCGCTGCTCACGCCCGAGTTCACCTACGAGAACTGGGTGCACCTGTTCAATTTCGAGGTCCTCGGCTTCCCGCTAGGCAAGCTGCTGGCCATGCTGGCGTTCATCTCGCTCGCCTACCATGCCTGGATCGGCGTGCGCGATATCTGGATGGACTACGTCAAGCCTGCCGGGCTGCGCATCGCGCTGCAGGTGCTGACGGTTCTGTGGCTGCTCGGCTCGATCGTGTACGCCGCGCAAATTCTTTGGAGAGTCTGAGTCGTGGTCGCTGTCAAAACATCTCTTCCGCGCCGCCAGTTCGATGTCGTGGTGGTGGGAGCCGGCGGATCCGGCATGCGCTGTTCGCTGCAGCTGGCCCAGGCCGGCCTGAGCGTGGCGGTGTTCTCCAAGGTATTCCCGACCCGTTCGCACACCGTGGCGGCGCAGGGCGGCATCGGCGCCTCGCTCGGCAACATGAGCGAAGACAACTGGTTCTGGCACATGTACGACACCGTCAAGGGGTCAGACTGGCTGGGCGACCAGGACGCCATCGAATTCATGTGCCGCGAAGCCACCAACGCGGTCTATGAGCTCGAACACTTCGGCATGCCGTTCGACCGCAACGCCAACGGCACCATCTACCAGCGCCCGTTCGGCGGCCACACCGCCAACTTCGGCGAAAAGCCCGTGCAGCGCGCCTGTGCCGCGGCCGACCGCACCGGCCACGCGCTGCTGCACACGCTGTACCAGCGCAACGTCGCCGCCCGCACCCAGTTCTTCGTCGAATGGATGGCGCTCGACCTGATCCGCGATTCGGAAGGCGACGTGGTCGGCGTGACCGCGCTGGAAATGGAAACCGGCGAGATCTACGTGTTCGAGGCCAAGACCACGGTGCTGGCCACCGGCGGCGCCGGCCGCATCTGGGCCGCCTCCACCAACGCCTTCATCAACACCGGCGACGGCCTGGGCATGGCGGCGCGCGCCGGCCTGCCGCTGGAAGACATGGAATTCTGGCAATTCCACCCGACCGGCGTGGCCGGCGCCGGCGTGCTGATCACCGAAGGCGTGCGCGGCGAGGGCGGCATCCTGCTCAACAAGGACGGCGAGCGCTTCATGGAGCGCTACGCGCCCACCCTGAAAGACCTGGCCCCGCGCGACTTCGTGTCGCGCTCGATGGACCAGGAAATCAAGGAAGGGCGGGGCGCCGGCCCGCACGGCGACTACGTGCTGCTCAAGCTCGACCACCTCGGCGCCGACACGATCAACAAGCGCCTGCCGTCGATCCGCGAGATCGCGATCAAGTTCGCCAACGTCGACCCGATCAAGGAACCGATCCCGGTGGTGCCCACCATCCACTACCAGATGGGCGGCATCCCCACCAACTTCCACGGCCAGGTGGTCGCGCCCAAGGGCGACAACCCCAACAGCGTGGTGGGCGGCCTGTACGCGATCGGCGAGTGCGCCTGCGTGTCGGTGCACGGCGCCAACCGCCTGGGCACCAACTCGCTGCTCGACCTGGTGGTGTTCGGCCGCGCGGCCGGCAACCACATCGTCGGCACCGAGCTGAAGAAGCGTTCGCACAAGGAACTGCCGGCCGACGCCACCGACCTGACGCTGGGCCGCGTGGCCACGCTCGAAAGCCGCACCCAGGGCGAGCGCGTGCAGCACGTGGCCAACGACATCCGCAACTCGATGCAGCGCCACTGCGGCGTGTTCCGCACCCAGACCCTGCTCGACGAAGGCGTGCAGCAGATCGACGCGCTGGCCGAGCGGGTCAAGGGCGTGGCGCTGCAGGACCGCTCCAAGGTGTTCAACACCGCGCGGGTCGAGGCGCTCGAGCTGGAAAACCTGATCGAGGTCGCCAAGGCCACCATCGTGTCGGCCGCGGCCCGCACGGAAAGCCGCGGCGCGCACGCGCACAGCGACCACCCGGAACGCAACGACGTCGACTGGCTGCGCCACACGCTGTGGTATTCCGAGGGCAACCGCCTGGCGTACAAGCCGGTCAACCTCAAGCCGCTGACGGTCGAAAGCTTCCCGCCCAAGGCGCGCACATTCTGATGGCGGCGCGGGCCGCTGCCCGCGCCATGTAAACGGTTCATTCCCGGCGGCCGATCCGCCGCCGGCACTGCATCAAGCAGGAGTATTCAATGAGTGCCAAGCGCATTGTGAAGTTCGAAATCTACCGCTACGACCCGGACAAGGACGCCCGGCCGTACATGCAGAAGCTGGAAGTCGAACTCCAGCCGAACGACAAGATGCTGCTCGACGCGCTGACGCGCATCAAGAACGACGTCGACGACAGCCTGTCGTTCCGCCGGTCGTGCCGCGAGGGCGTGTGCGGTTCCGACGCCATGAACATCAACGGCAAGAACGGCCTGTCGTGCACCACCAACCTGCGCGACCTGAAGCAGCCCATCGTGCTCAAGCCGCTGCCCGGCCTGCCCGTCATCCGCGACCTGATCGTCGACATGACGCACTTCTTCAACCAGTACCATTCGATCAAGCCCTACCTGATCAATGGCGCGCCGCCGCCGGAAAAAGAGCGCCTGCAGTCGCCCGAGGCGCGCGAAGAACTCGACGGCCTGTACGAGTGCATCCTGTGCGCGTGCTGCTCCACCTCGTGCCCGTCGTTCTGGTGGAATCCCGACAAGTTCGTCGGCCCGGCCGGCCTGCTGCAGGCCTACCGCTTCATCGCCGACAGCCGCGACGAGGCGACCGGGGAACGTTTGGACAACCTCGAGGATCCATATCGTCTGTTCCGCTGCCATACCATCATGAACTGCGTCGACGTCTGTCCGAAGGGTCTGAACCCGACCAAGGCGATCGGCAAGATCCGCGAGCTGATGGTCCGGCGCGCGGTGTAGTCTGTGGCGCCAGAATTCAACCTGCATGATCGAACGCGCCTGCGCTGGCGTGCGCGGCGCGGTCTGCTCGAGAACGACCTGATCCTGACGCGTTTCCTTGACGCGTATGAATCACGACTCAGCGATGCCGACGTGGCCGAGCTGACCCGTCTTCTCGAGCTGACCGACAACGAACTGATGGACTGCCTGCTGGGCCGCAAGGCGCCGCCGGCGGAACTCGACACGCCGGCCATGCAGGATTTGCTAGAGCGGCTGCGCGCGGTTTGAACGGCTGCTTCCCTTGAACAAGTAATCGATAGAGCAGAGGTAAATTCGATGAAACTATCCGACAAAAAAGCGACGCTGACTTTCTCCGACGGAAGTCCGGGTGCAGAGTTTCCGGTCTACCACGGAACGGTGGGCCCGGATGTCATCGACATTCGCAAGCTCTACGCGCAGACGGGGATGTTCACGCTCGACCCGGGTTTCCTGTCGACCGCCGCGTGCTCGTCCAGCATCACCTACATCGACGGCGACAAGTCGCAGCTGCTCTATCGCGGCTATCCGATCGAACAACTGGCGGTCAAGTGCGACTTCCTGGAAGTGTGCCACCTGATCCTGAACGGCGACCTGCCCAACGCCAAGGAAAAGGCCGACTTCAACCACCTCGTCACCCATCACACGATGGTGCACGAGCAGCTCCAGTTCTTCCTGCGGGGCTTTCGCCGCGACGCCCACCCGATGGCCGTGCTGACCGGCCTGGTGGGCGCGCTGTCGGCCTTCTACCACGACTCGCTCGACATCACCAATCCCAAGCACCGCGAGATCTCGGCCATCCGCCTGATCGCCAAGATGCCCACGCTGGTGGCCATGGCCTACAAGTACAACGTCGGCCAGCCGTTCATCTATCCGCGCAACGACCTGTCGTACACCGGCAGCTTCCTGCAGATGATGTTCGCCACGCCGTGCGAAGACTACAAGGTCAATGAAGTGGTGGAGCGCGCGCTCGACCGCATCTTCATCCTGCACGCCGACCACGAGCAGAACGCTTCCACCTCGACCGTGCGCCTGTGCGGTTCGTCGGGCACCAACCCGTTCGCGGCGATCGCCGCCGGCGTGGCGTGCCTGTGGGGCCCGGCCCACGGCGGCGCCAACGAGGCCGCGCTGCAGATGCTGGAAGAGCTGCTGGCCCAGGGCGGCGTCGACAAGCTGGGCGACTTCGTCCAGAAGGTCAAGGACAAGAACTCGGGCGTGCGCCTGATGGGCTTCGGCCACCGCGTCTACAAGAGCTACGACCCGCGCGCCAAGCTGATGCAGGAAACGTGCCGCGAAGTGCTGCAGGCGCTGGGCCTGGAAGACGATCCCCTGTTCAAGCTGGCGATGGCGCTGGAAAAGGTCGCGCTGGAAGACGATTACTTCGTGCAGCGCAAGCTGTACCCGAACGTCGACTTCTACTCGGGCATCGTGCAGCGCGCCATCGGCGTGCCGACCTCGATGTTCACCGCGATCTTCGCGCTGGCCCGCACCGTGGGCTGGATCGCCCAGTGGGACGAAATGATCGCCGATCCCGACTACAAGATCGGCCGTCCGCGCCAGCTGTACACCGGCGCCGACGAGCGCGAGGTCAAGGATCTCGACAAGCGTTGATTGCCTTGCCGGCCCGCCGCGGGCCGGCCGCGCTGCGCAACCCCGCCAGGCGAAGGCCCGGCGGGGTTCTTTTTTGGGGCAGGGCGGGGGCCTTGCGCCGCTCAGATCCGATGGGCGGCCACCGCGTCGCGGTTGACCGAGAACCCCAGCCCGGGCGCCTCGGGCAGCGCCAGCATGCCCCGCTGCGGCACCGGGAATCCCTCGAACAGCACCCGCATCATCTCGGCGATGGGCAGGTGCCATTCGACCATGCCGCCGTTGGCCAGGCCGGCGTGCAGATGCATGTTGTGGATGGGATAGCCGCCGCCGTTGGTGACGGGCACGTTGAAGCCGGCGGCCAGGCCGGCGACGCGGGCGGCCTGGGTGAAGCCGCCGCCGATCACCACGTTGGGCTGCACGTAATCCACCGCCTGCGCGGCCAGCATGTCGCGGAAGCGGTGGATCACGGTTTCGCACTGGCCGGACGCCACGGCAATGCCGGTGCGGTCGCGCAGCTTGCGCATCAGGGGCACGTCGTTCTGCGTGACGGGCTCCTCGAAATAGCCGATGTGGCAGTCGGCCACGGCCAGGGCCAGCGTTTCGGCGGCCGCGTAGTCGAGGTTGCAGTTGGCATCGATGTACAGTTGGGCGGCCCCGCCCACGGCGGCGCGCACGGCCTGCACGCGCGCGACATCCTGCATCACGGCCGCTTTCAGGTCCGGCTGCCGGCGGCGGTTGCGCAGCGCGCCGTCGCCGACCACCATCTTGAGGTGGTCGAAGCCCGATTGCCGGAAATGGCGCGCCACGGCGGTCAGCGCCTCGGTATCGAGGAAGGGGAAGCCGAAGGTCAGGTACACCGGCACCTGCGGGCGCGCGGCGCCTAGCAGGCGCCAGACGGGCTGGCCGGCGGCCTTGCCCTTCAGGTCCCACAGGGCGACGTCGACGGCCGATATCGCGTTGACCGCCCAGCCGCCCTGGCCGCGCGAGGTCAGCTCCCAGTACAGGTCTTCCCAGATCGCCTCGTGCTCCAGCGGATTGCGGCCCAGCAGGGCGGGGCCGATGATCTCGTTCAGCGCGTAGGCGGCCACCCGTTCCTGCGTGATGCCGGCCAGCCCGTGGCCCTGGAGTCCGGCGTCGGTGTCGATCTCGACCAGGCAGCACGACATGCTCGTCTTGCGGCGCACGCCGGCGTGGTCGAACTGCAGCGGCACCCGCAGCGCGTGGGCGCGGACGGCGGTGATTGCGATGGCGTCGGGCATGGTCAATCTGGCTTGATGCCGGCCTGCGCGACTACCTTGGCCCACTTGGCGACCTGCGTGTCGAGGTGGCGCGCGAAGTCTTGCGCGCTGCCGCCGATCGGCTCCACGCCCTGGGCCGTGAAGGTTTGTCCGACGTCGGGCTGGGCCAGGATCTCGTTGATCGTGGCGTTGAGCTTGTCGACGATGGGGGCGGGCGTTCCGGCCGGCGCCACCAGGCCATAGAACACCGATACCTCGTAGCCGGGCAGGCCGGCTTCGGCCATGGTGGGCACGTCGGGCACGAGTTTGGAGCGGCGGGTGCCGGTCGAGGCCAGCGCGCGCATCTTGCCGTTGCGGATGTGCGGCAGCACGTTGGGCGCGTTGTCGAACATGACGTCCACCTGGCCGCCCAGCAGGTCGGTCACCATCGGGCCGCTGCCCTTGTAGGGGATCTGGACCAGGTCCACGCCGGCCAGGTTCTTCAGCAGTTCCATCGACATGTGGTTGGACGAGCCGTTGCCGGCCGATGCGTAGTTCAGCTTGCCGGGGTGCTTTTTCGCCTCCTCGATCAGCTGGGCCACGCTCTTGATCGGGCTCTTGGCGCTGACCACCAGCAGGTTGGCGGTTTCGCCGGCCAGGACCACGGGCGCGAAATCCTTCAGCGTGTCGTAGGGCAGGTTCTTGTAGAGGCTGGCGTTGACGACGAACTGGAAGGCCACCACCAGCAGCGTGTAGCCGTCGGCGGGGGCCTTGGCGGCGGCCTCGGTGCCGATGAGGGTGGCGGCGCCGGGTCGGTTGTCGACCACCACGGGCTGCTGCCAGCGCGCCTGCAGCTTGGCCGCCAGCAGCCGGGCCAGCGTGTCGTTGAAGCCCGATGGCGGGCGCGGCACGATGATGCGGATGGCTTTTTGCGGGTAGGCGGCCGCGTCCTGGGCGGCGGCCGGCAGCGCCGCTGCCGCGGCCAGGGCGCCGGCGGCAAGGCGGTAGGCGACGTTCATGGAGATCCCCTCTGTGTGTTTTGGTCTGGCGCCGTCCGGACGGGCGCGGCGAGCGCCCACAGTCTAGCGATGAGGGGGTATGCAGATAAATTAATAGTTAATGATGGTGGGTATCAACGGAAATGATCCGGACGTGTGGCTGACGAAAGCATTGCTGTTCGCGGATTCAAGCAGGGGAAAGCGCCAAGTGCTATGCTTAACAGGTTTAAAGATTTCCCGGAAACGCCGCAAGGTAGTCCCCCCAGCCACCTTCTGCCCCACTCGCTATCCGCTAACCGGCCAAGCCGTGTCGCGGAAGGTAAGACCTGCATCCAACGGGTGAAACACCCGCCAAGGTGAAGCGCACATCATGTCCAGCCTGCAAGAAGAAACCACTTCGTCCTATCTGTTCGGGGGCAACGCGCCCTACGTAGAAGAACTCTACGAGGCCTACCTCGACAACCCGGGCTCCGTGCCCGACAACTGGCGCAGCTATTTCGACCAGCTGCAGCACACGCCCGCCGTCGACGGCCAGGAATCGACCCGCGACCAGGCCCATGCGCCGGTGGTCGAATCCTTCGCCCAGCGCGCCCGCGCCAACGCCTTCCTGTCGCGCACCAGCGATAGCGACCTGGCGGTGGCCACCAAGCAGGTGCACGTCCAGTCGATCATCGCCGCCTACCGCTTCCTCGGCTGCCGCTGGGCCGACCTGGATCCGCTGCAGCGCCAGGAGCGCCCGGCCATCCCCGAGCTCGAACCGAGCTTCTACGGGCTGACCGAGGCCGACATGGACCAGGTCTATTCGGCCACCAACACCTACTTCACGACGGCCGAGCACATGACGCTGCGCCAGATCGTGAAGGCGCTGCGCGACACCTACTGCCGCACCATCGGCGTCGAGTTCATGCACATCACCGACCCGGTGATCAAGCGCTGGCTGCAGCAGCGCCTGGAAAGCACCCAGGCCACGCCCAACTTCACGGCCGAGCAGAAAAAGCACATCCTGGGCCGGCTGACCGCGGCCGAAGGCCTGGAGCGCTACCTGCACACCAAGTACGTGGGCCAGAAGCGCTTCTCGCTGGAAGGCGGCGAAAGCTTCATCGCCTCGATGGACGAGCTGGTGCAGCGCGCCGGCGAGCGCGGCATCCAGGAAACCGTGATCGGCATGGCCCACCGCGGCCGCCTGAACGTGCTGGTCAACACCCTCGGCAAGATGCCGAAAGACCTGTTCGCCGAATTCGAAGGCAAGTACAGCGACGACCTCGCCGCCGGCGACGTCAAGTACCACAAGGGCTTTTCCAGCGACGTGACCACCCGCGGCGGGCCGATGCACCTGTCGCTGGCGTTCAACCCCTCGCACCTGGAAATCGCCAACCCGGTGGTCGAGGGCAGCGCCCGCGCCCGCCAGGAGCGCCGCGGCCCCGACGGCGGCTCGCAGGTGCTGCCGGTGCTGGTGCACGGCGACGCCGCCTTCATCGGCCAGGGCGTGGTGATGGAAACGCTGAACCTGGCGCAGACCCGCGGCTACGGCACGGGCGGCACGGTGCACCTGGTGATCAACAACCAGATCGGCTTCACCACGTCGGACCCGCGCGACGCGCGCTCCACGCTGTACTGTACCGATGTCGTCAAGATGATCGAGGCGCCGGTGCTGCACGTGAACGGCGACGACCCGGAAGCCGTGGTGTTCGCCACCCAGCTGGCGATGGACTTCCGCGCCGAATTCAAGAAAGACATCGTGGTCGACATCGTCTGCTTCCGCAAGCTCGGCCACAACGAGCAGGACACCCCGGCGCTGACGCAGCCGCTGATGTACAAGCGCATCGGCCAGCATCCGGGCACGCGCAAGCTGTACGCCGACAAGCTGACCACGCAGGGCGTGATCGGCCCCAACGAAGGCGACGAGATGGTCAGGCAGTACCGTGCGGCGATGGACGAAGGCCGCCACACGGTCGATCCGGTACTGACCGACTACAAGAACAAGTTCGCCGTCGACTGGTCGCCCTTCCTGGGCCGCAAGTGGACCGATTCGGCCGATACCGCGATGCCGGCGGCCGAACTCAAGCGGCTGGGCGAGCGCATCACCACCATCCCGGAAGAATTCAAGCTGCACCCGATCGTGGAAAAAGTGCTGGCCGACCGCCGCCTGATGGCGCGCGGCGAGCTCAACCTCGACTGGGGCATGGGCGAGCACCTGGCCTTCGCCAGCCTGGTGGCCGCCGGCTACCCGGTGCGCCTGACCGGCCAGGATTCGGGCCGCGGCACCTTCTCGCACCGCCACGCCGTGCTGCACGACCAGAAGCGCGAGCGCTGGGATTCGGGCGTCTACGTGCCGCTGCAGAACGTGTCCGAGGCGCAGGCGCCGTTCCGCGTGATCGACTCCATCCTGTCGGAAGAGGCGGTGCTCGGCTTCGAGTACGGCTACTCCAGCGCCGAGCCGAATTCGCTGGTGATCTGGGAAGCCCAGTTCGGCGACTTCGCCAACGGCGCCCAGGTGGTGATCGACCAGTTCATCAGCTCGGGCGAGGCCAAGTGGGGCCGCCAGTCGGGCCTGGTGCTGATGCTGCCGCACGGCTACGAAGGGCAGGGCCCCGAGCATTCGTCGGCCCGCATCGAGCGCTTCCTGCAGCTGTGCGCCGACACCAATATGCAGGTGGTGCAGCCCACCAACGCGGCGCAGATCTTCCACCTGCTGCGCCGCCAGATGATCCGCCAGTTCCGCAAGCCGCTGGTGATCTTCACGCCCAAGTCGCTGTTGCGCAACAAGGACGCCAGCTCGCCGCTGTCCGACTTCAGCAAGGGCGCGTTCCAGACGCTGATCGGCGAAGTCGACGACGGCATCGAGGGCGCCAAGGTCAAGCGCGTGGTGCTGTGCTCGGGCAAGGTGTACTACGACCTGGTCAACGCCCGCCGCGAGCGTGGCGCCTCCGACGTCGCCATCGCGCGGATCGAGCAGCTGTACCCCTTCTCGCACAAGGCGCTGGCGGCCGAGCTGAAGAAGTACCCGAACGCCACCGAAGTCATCTGGTGCCAGGACGAGCCTCAGAACCAGGGCCCGTGGACCTACGTCCAGCAGCGCCTGTACGAAAACATGCTGCCCGGCCAGAAGCTGGCCTATGCCGGCCGCCCGGCCTCGGCCTCGCCCGCCGTCGGCTACTACGCCAAGCATATCGAGCAGCTCAAGGCGCTGCTCGACCAGGCCTTCGGCCGCCTCAAGGGCATCGTGCTGACGAAGTAATCATGCAGCTGCCGGGCCGCGGGCCCGGTGGCCTTCCGGCGCACGGCGCCGATCCCGAAGAACATTGAACTGGAATCCAATCAAATGGCCGTCATCGACGTTGTCGTTCCCCAACTATCCGAATCCGTGTCCGAAGCGACGCTGCTCACCTGGAAGAAGAAGCCCGGCGAAGCGGTCGCGGTGGACGAAATCCTGATCGAAATCGAGACCGACAAGGTCGTGCTGGAAGTGCCGGCGCCGTCGGCCGGCGTGCTGGCCGAAATCGTCAAGGCCGACGGCAGCACCGTGGCCGCCGGCGAAGTCATCGCCAAGATCGACACCGCCGCCACCGCCGCGGCGGCGCCCCCCGCGCCGGCCGCCGCCGCGGCGCCGGCCCCGGCTGCCGCGCCG
>NZ_BAABFO010000040.1:0-24089 GCF_039541095.1 Pigmentiphaga soli | reverse complement strand
CCGAACGCGTCATCGACTGGACCAGGCAGTGGAAACAGCAGGGCCTGGAGGAAGGCCGGCAAGAGGGCCGGCAAGAAGGCCGGCTCGAAGGTGCGCAGGCTCTGCTCCAGAAGCAGTTGGCAGCGCGGTTCGGCCCCTTGCCCGATCCCGTGCGAGATCGCCTGGCGGCTGCGGATTCGGCCTTGCTGGAGGCATGGTCGATCCGTCTGCTCAGCGCCGCCAGTCTGCGGGACGTGTTCGACGCCTGATCCGGAGAGCGGCGCCGTTTCTCCGCACGGGGGCCACTGCCGGCGGCGCCCCTCAGGCCGCCGCAGCCTCCGGTGGCATCGGGTATTCGTCCGCGTTGCACACCACGCCCTTGCGCGAGAAATCCAGGCGCGGCGGCGCGAAGATGTCGACCAGCACGCCGGGCTGATCGCCGACATTGCGGCTGGTGTGGATCACCTTGGGCGGCACCACCAGCAGCGAGGGGCTGTCCATTTCGCCGGCCTCGTCGGCGCGCCACAGGGTCATGTCCGGCCCCCACGGATAGCGCAGGTGGTGCACGTAGGTGCCGCTCAGCGCGAGCGAACCCTGTTCGAAATCCACGTGGCTGTGCGGCGACAGCTTGTGCACGTCGCGCGGCACCGTGCGCTTGAGCAGCGGATTGACCATCAGCTTGCACGACCGGAAGATGCGCATATTGCTGCCTTCCTTGACGTAGTCGGCCAGCCGGTAATGGCGCAGCCTGAAGCCGCCCACCGGCTCGGGCCATGCGACGAGCGGCGCCACGTCGGGGTTGGGCGTGGCGTAGGTGGCGGCGTTGTCGGCCAGCGCCGCCAGGTCGGCGGCGTCGGCGCTGAAGATGCGGGCCACCAGGCCGCCGCCGCGGATGCGCACGCTGCTGGCGCCGGGCGGGACGATGGTCAGGCTGTCGGCGCCGGCTTCCAGCCGTTCGGCGCCGGCCTCCACGGTGGCGCCCAGGCCGGGCGTGTCCGGCAGCAGCAGGATGTATTCGTCGGGATTGTGGGCGCGGGCGAGCGTGTCGCCGTCGGCCGCGCGGGTGACCACGACCACGAAATTGGCGCCGCGCGTGACCCACGACGGGCAGCTGTCGCCGGCCAGCGGCTGCGGCGCGTGCGCGTATTGGCGCGAGAACGTGGCGATCTGGGAAGAAAGGAGCGGCATGGCTATCCTGTCAAAGAAAATATCGAATCTCAGTTGTTGACCCTGCCTAGCACGCCCCCCGCCGCATGACCCCGCTGCGACCCGGGACGCCGCGGATCCGGCTCCGCCGGTCCGCCGGCGTCGCCCCCTGGGGGGCGCGCGAAGCGCGTAAGGGGGGAGCCCCTACCCGGCGATCGCCTGCGCGGCCTGCCGCAGCAGCGTCTGGTCGGAAGAAACGATGAACCAGTCGGCGCCCTGCGCCGCGAATTCGTCGCGTTCGGCGTTGCTGCCCACGTGCATGCCGGCGATCTTGCCGGCGGCCGCGGCGGCGGCCAGCGAGTGGCGGGTGGCCTCGAGCACGCGCGGGTCGCGCGAGTTGTCGAGCCCCATCGACAGCGCCAGGTCGGCGCGGCCCACGAACAGTCCGGCCACGCCGGGCACGGCGGCGATCTCGGCGGCGGCCCGCACCGCGGGTTCGCTTTCGATCTGGCACACGATCTGGGCGTTTTCGCCGGCGCGCAGCGCTTCCTTCATGCCCAGGCTGCCGTAGCCGGCGAAGCGGGGCGAGGTCGAATAGCCGCGCGTGCCGCCGCGATGGCGGCTCATGGCCACCACCTCGCGCGCCTGCTCGGCGCTGTCGACGTGCGGCACCAGCAGGCCGGCGGCGCCGATGTCGAGCGCCGACAGGATCACGGCCGGGTTGATCTCGGCGATCCGGATGAAAACGTCGATCCCGGCGGCCCGGCCCGCCATCACCATCAGGTCGAGCGTGCCGCGGTCGAACGGCGCGTGTTCGGCGTCGACGCAGGCGAAATCCAAGCCCGTCGTACCCAGGATCTCGATTACCTGCGGCGACGCCGTCTTGACGAATGTGCCCAATTTCGTTTGTCGGGTCATTGGGAAAAACCTCCGTTCGATGTCATTTCAGTCCTACAAGCCGTCACGCGCCATCCCTGCCGCATGAACCCGCGCCGCTCCACCCAGGATGCGGCAGATCCGGCTCCGCCGGTCCGCGCGCATCGCCCCCCTGGGGGGGGCGCGAAGCGCGTAGGGGGGACCTCATCTCGGCGGTTTCTGTAGTTGCGGGCGGTTGTGGATGGCGCCCAGCTCCGCGTACAGCGGGCCCCCGAGCCGCGCGATGGGGCGCATCTTGACGCTGTCGATGTAGCGGCCGTCGAACACGTCCGACGACAGATGAAAGGCCAGCACTTCGCCGATGTACAGCGTGTTGATGCCGCGGCCCAGCGGCAGCGTGTGCGCCAGCCGGCATTCCATCTGCACCGGCGAGGCGGCCACTCGCGGCGGCTTGACGTGGCGGCTGGGCGCCAGCCCGATGCCGAGCGCCTCGGCCTCGCTCTCGTCGGGCGTGAACTCGGCGCTGCAGCCGTGCATCGTTTCCATCAGGTCGAAGGTGGCGACGTTCACCACGAACTCGCCCGTCTCGACGATGTTGCGCGCGGTGTCCTTCAGCTCCCCCTCGCGCCGGGCGATGTTGACCGCCAGCATCGGCGGGCTGTGGGCCACGAAATTGTAGGAACTGAAGGGCGCAGCGTTGACCACGCCGGCCGCGCTGCGGGTGGTGATCCACGCGATCGGGCGCGGCACCACGGCGCCGACCAGCAGCCGGTACGCGGTGGCCGTGTCGAGATCGGCGGCTTCCAGGGTGGTGTAGCTGGACGGCATGGAAGTTCAGCCCGCCTTGCGCCGGTGGCCGCCCTTCACGAAGATGCGGCGGCCGGTGTCGTGCAGCACCGCGCGCTTCTCGGCCTCGGTCAGCAGCGCGGTGGAGTCCAGCGCGCGCTGCACCATGTCCTGGTAGGTGCCCGACGAGGTGCCGATGTCGGAACCCCACATGATGCGGTCGGCGCCGTACAGGTCAACCGCCCTCCGCAGCACCTTCTCGGCCGGCACGCCCAGTTCGCGGCACAGGTCCAGGTTGATCGAGGTCCACTTGAAGTAGACGTTCTTCTCCGGCGACAGCTGTTCGTAGCGTTCGTCCAGGCCGAAATGCTCGCCTTCCTCCACTTCGGGTTCGAGCAGGTGGTCGAGCACCAGCCGCGCGTTGGGGTAGCGGCGCGCCAGCCGGATCAGGCCCGGGATCGACGGCCCGCCGCCGCCCTGGGACAGCACTTCCAGGTCCATCACCAGCCCGTATTCGTCGACCACTTCCCACGATTTCAGCGCCATCGGCGAATCGAGCCAGGGCATGCTGCCGTCGGGCTCGCGGCCGCCGAACAGGCGCAGGCCGGCCAGGCCGTGCCGCTCGATGTACTGGCGTACCAGCGGCGCCGTGGAGGCGTCTTCCGCATCGAGGATCACCACCGCCGAGAACACGTCCGGGTACTGGTCGGACGAGTCGAGGATGTAGCTGTTGTCGTAGCGGTAGACCATGCGTTTCTGCACGGCCACCGCGCCGTCCACGTTCTGCTCTTTCATCCACTGCAGCACGCGGGCCACGTCGGGCACCTCGTTGATCGGATTGGGGCCGTGGTGGCCACCGGGCTTGCCGATCACGCCGGGGGGGCGGTACGGCGCGTTGGCCGCGCGCTGCATCGGGTTGCGCGGGTATTTCTGCTGGTCGTCGGCGACCAGGTGGGCGTGCGAGTCGAACAGCAGCGGGCGCTGTCCGGCGGTAGAAGTGCTTGCATTGCTCATGGCGGTTCCGGAAAAAGGCGCGCGGCGGGCGCGCCGTGACGTTCAGTCGAGCTTGATGCCGGCGGCTTCGATCACCGCCTTCCATTTCTGCGAATCCTTGTCCATCAACGTGCGCAGCGCCGAGGGCGGGCCGACGTTGACGATACCGCCATACTGCTGCAGCTTGGCGCGTCCTTCGTCCGACGACACGATTGCGTTGATCTCGGTGTTGAGCTTGTTGACGACATCCTGCGGCGTGCCGGCCGGCCCGACCACGGCGAACCAGACGGTGGCCACCATGTCGATGCCCTGTTCCTTGGCGGTCGGAATCGACGGCAGGCCGGGGAAGCGCTGCGCCGACGTCACCGCCAGGCCGGTGAGCTTGCCGTCGGACAGGTTGGGGATCAGCGCCGTGATCGGCGCCGACAGCGCCTGGATCTCGCCGCCCAGCAGGCCCGTCATCGCCGGCACGTCGCCGCGGTACGGCGCGGTGGTGAGCCTGACGCCGGTGGCCATGCTCAGCTGCTCCAGCGCCAGGTGGCCGATGGTGCCGTTGCCGGGCTGGCCCACCGTGTAGTGGCGCGGATCGGCCTTGGCCTGCTGCACGAAAGTCTTCAGGTCCTTGGCCGGCACGCGCGGGTTGCTGGCGATGACCAGCGGGATCTCGCACACCAGCGCGATGGGCGCCAGGTCCTTTTCGGAGTCGAACGGCATCGACTTGTACAGATACTTGTTGTTCACCAGCGGGCCCGACGTCGACAGCGCGATGGTGTAGCCGTCGGGCGCGGCCTTGGCGACCGCGTCGGTGCCGATGTTGCCGGCGGCGCCGGTGCGGTTGTCGACCACGAAGGTCTGCCCGAGCTTGTCGCCCAGCTTCTGGGCGATGTAGCGCGCCACCACGTCGGTGCTGCCGCCGGCCGGGAAGGGCACGACCATCCGCACGGGGCGGGCGGGCCAGGCGCCCTGGCCCATGGCGGGGCCTGCCAGGCCGGCGGCCAGGGTGGCGGCCAGCGCGATGGGGAAGTATCGGCGTTGCATAAGTCTCCTGCTGCTGCGGTGTCTATGACTGCGATGTTTATGGTTGCGCCGCCTGCGCGCGCGCCTCGCCCATGCGTTGCAGGATCTGCGGCAGGCGCGACTGCGCGCGCTCGCGCAGGCGGTCGTAGGTGCTTTCGCCGTGGGCGTCGATCGCCACGGTGGCCGGGCCCAGCGCTTCCACGTCGAGCGTGAGCAGCCGGAATTGCGAGATGTATTCGTTCCAGTGCGAACTGCGCACGCCGCGCAGCCCTTGCGACAGCAGCGGGCAGCCGCCGCCGAGGAAAGACAGATAGGCGCAGCCGCAGTCGCGCATGGCCTGCACGCTGGCTTCGCCCAGGCCGCCCTTGCCGCCCGTCAGCCGCAGGCCGAGGCCGCGGATGATGTCGGGCATCCACGCTTCGTAGCGGGTGCTGGTGGTCGGGTTGAGATAGAGCGGCACCGGCCCGCCGGCCTGTTCGCGCACATAGGTGCTCAGCTGGAAGAAGCCGCCGCCCTCCAGGTCGATCGGCAGCGGCGCGCCGCCGCGCGCGGCCTCGGCCATGCGCTTGTGGGTCGGGATGCCGATGCTGACGGTGATCGCGCCGCTCAGGGTGACCATGTCGCCCACGCGCAGCGCGCGCACCTGCGATTCCTTCAGCGGCAGCGTCAATGCGTGGAGCCGGCTCATGATCGCCTCAGTCGTCCAGGTTTTCCACGCGGCCGTCGCCATGGATGCGGGCGGCGGTGCGGCGGTTGATCCAGCAGTTGAAACAGACCGCCACCGGCACGAAGCCGTGGCTGGCCGAATAATCGACGTTGACCGCCATCGCGCTGCAATCGCCGCCGGTGCCCATGGCGCCGAAGCCCATCTGGTTGATGGCCGCCAGCAGGCGCGCTTCCATGCCGGCCAGCAGCGCATCGGGCTGCGGCCTGCCGCGCGGCCGCAGCATCGCTTCCTTGGCCAGCCGCGCGGCCTGGTCGAAGGTGCCGCCGATGCCCACGCCCACCACGATCGGCAGACAGGGCTGCGAGCCCGCGCGCAGCACGACCTCGAGCACGTATTTCTCGACGTCTTCCACGGTCGGGTAGACGAAGCATTCCATGGCTTCCCAGCGGCCGGTGCCCATGGCCTTCGGGGCACAGACGATGTCGACGTAGTCGGCGCCGTCGATCAGGTCGAAGCTGACCACCGGCACGTCCTTGCCCGCATGGCTGCGTTCGTGGGTGAGCGGATGCGTGACCATCTTCAGCAGAGGCGGATCCATGGTGGCCGCCAGCTCGGCGAAGCCGTCGGCGATGGCCTGGCGCACCGGGCCGTCGAACTGCACGCGGGTGCCGATCTTCACGCTGTAGGTGGGCAGCCCGACGTCGCTGCAGACCAGGCGGCCGCTGCTGGCGGCCAGGTCGGCGCTGTCGAGCATGATGGCGAAGGTACGGCGCGCGGTGGCGTCGGACTCGTCCCGGTGCGCCTGGCCGAGGAAGGCGCGCGTGTCGCGCGGGATGCCCTTCAGCGAGCGTTCGTACAACGACGCCGTGACGGCCTTGATGACGGAACTGTCGATGGGCATGTTATGGGGATTCGCTTCGTCTCCTGCCGGCAAGAATGCGCCCCGCCTCGGTGGCTTTCAAGGCGAATTTTTTCGTTTTTCAAACAGTGAAAAAGAGGGAAGGGGCGCCGCGGCGCCCCGGCTCAGGCGTACAGCCCGGCCTGCCGCGCGCGCTGGCAGGCCAGCGCGAACACGGCCCCGGTCATCGGCATGGGATGGCCGAGCAGGGCGGCGCATTCGAGCGGCGCGCCGACGATGCCGTCCAGCTCGACGCCGCGGCCGGCTTCGAGGTCTTGCAGCATCGAAGTCTTGATGGCGCCGAGCCGGCTGGTCTGGGCGATGCGCTCGGCCGGATCGATGTCGATCGCCAGCCCCAGCGCGCGGCCCAGTCCGATGCATTCGGTCATCATCCGCGTCATCAGTTCGCGCACGGGCGGATCGCCCACCAGCCGGTCGGTGGTGGCGCAGGTGAGCAGGCTCAGCGGGTTGACGCAGACGTTGCCGAGCAGCTTGAGCCAGATCTCGCGCCGGATGTCGTCGGCGGCGACCGCGCCCAGCCCCGCGTGCGCCAGCACGTCGGCCCACAGGCGGGCCCGTTCGCTGACGCCGCCGCCGGGCTCGCCCAGCGCCAGCCGGGCGCCGCTGCTGTGTACCACCGACCCGGGCGCCGGCGTGTGGCAGGACGCGAAGATCGTGCCGCCCAGCACATGGGGCAGCGGCAGCGCGCGCTCGATGGCGCCGTCCGGATCGGCGCGCGCCAGGCGCATGCCCGACAGCGGCTGGCCCGGCACCTGCAGGTACCACCATGGCAGGCCGTTGATGACGGGCAGCACGGCGGTGCCGGGGCCGAGCAGCGGCCCCAGTCCGGGGGCCAGCGCCGGCAGCGACTGCCCCTTGACGGCGATGACGACGAGTTCCTGCGCGCCCATCTCCTGCGCCGAACCGACCGCCCGCAGCGGTATCCGCCATTCGTCGCCGCCGCTGCGGTAATGCAGGCCGCCGCGCCGGATGGCATCGAGCGTGGCGCCGCGCGCCAGCACGCTGACGTCGTGGCCGGCCAGCGCCAGCCTGGCCGCGACGTGGCCGCCGATGGCGCCGGCGCCGACGATGCCGATGCGGCGGGAAGCGGGGCGGGGGCTGTTCATTGCGATGTCTCCTTTGTACGGCTTCGCATCTTGGGCCACCTGCCGCCGCGGCGGCAAGCGCTATCGGCGCTGCGCGTCGATCGACCGCTGCAGCGCGTCCAGCAGCCGCATCGACGGCACGACCGAATGGATGTCGCATTCCGGCGTGCGGCCCTGCGCGATGGCGTCGACGAATTCGCGGTCCTGCAGTTCGAAGGCGTTGCCCGCCAGCGGCACGGCATTGCCCTGCGCGTCCTTGAGTTCGTCGCGCCAGGCGTGGAAGGTGCCCTGTTCGCCGATGTAGCGATAGAAGCCCCCGAACGGTCCTTCGTTGTTGAACGACAGCGCCATCGTCACCAGCGTGCCGTCGCGCCGCGAGCGCATCGCGATGCTCATGTCCATCGGGATGCCCAGTTCGGGATGGTCGGGGCCGGCCTGCGCATAGCTGGCGAAATCGGCATCGCCCAGCAGCCAGGCGGCCAGGTCGACCGAATGGCAGGCGTGGTGCCACAGCAGGTTGTCGACCCACGAGCGCGGCTGGCCCAGCATGTTCAGGTTGGTGCGGCGCATGAAGTAGGTTTCCACCACCAGGTGGTACAGCTTGAAATCGCCGGCCCGCATGCGGTCGCGCAGATGGCGGTGGGGCGGCCCGAAGCGGCGGCTGTGGCAGGCCATCATGGTGACGCCGGTGTCGCGCTGCGTCTGCGCCAGGCGTTCGGAGTCGGCCAGCGACAGGGCCACCGGGATCTCGATCAGCACGTGCTTGCCGGCACGGGCGGCGGCGGCCGCGTGATCGGCATGCATGCCGGACGGCGTGGCCACCACCACGGCGTCGACGTCGGGCCGGGCGATGGCCTCGTCGAACGAGAGGGTGTGGAAGGGGATGCGCCATTTGTCGGCGAAGGCCCGGCCGGCCCCGGCCTCGCCGGCGACGACGGCGGCCAGCCGGACGCCGGGCAGGGAAGACAGTACGCGTGCATGGCTTGCGCCCATCGCGCCCTCGCCGGCGATACAGATACCCAAGGTCTTGGAAGTCAAAGGATGCTCCGGTGGATGCGTTGACGTATCCGGACGCCGGCGCGCGGGCGCGGCCTTCCGCCATGGGAAAGATTAGCAGCCGCGCCGTCTTGCTAAGGTCTTATATAAGATATAAGACAGTTGCGCCGCTGCCATCATCGTCCTACAATCGCGCCGAGCCGTTCTTTCCCCTACCAACATGGGACACGTCCATGCTTGAATCCTACCGCCAACACGTCGCCGAGCGCGCTGCGCTGGGCGTCCCCCCGCTGCCGCTGTCGGCCCAGCAGACCGCCGACCTGGTCGCTCTGCTGAAGAACCCGCCCGCCGGCGAAGAACAATTCCTGGTCGACCTGATCACCCACCGCGTGCCCGCCGGCGTCGACGACGCCGCCAAGGTCAAGGCCGCGTGGCTGGCCGCCGTCGCCCAGGGCCGCGAAACCTCGCCGCTGATCGACCGCGCCAAGGCCACCGAGCTGCTGGGCACCATGCTGGGCGGCTACAACATCGGCCCGCTGATCCAGCTGCTGGACGATGCCGAGGTCGGCAAGATCGCCGCCGAAGGCCTGAAGTTCACGCTGCTGATGTTCGACCAGTTCCACGACGTGCAGGAGAAGGCCGAGCAGGGCAACGCCAACGCCAAGGCCGTGCTGCAGAGCTGGGCCGACGCCGAGTGGTTCACCAGCCGCCCCGAAGTGCCGCAAAGCCTCACCGTCACGGTGTTCAAGGTCACCGGCGAAACCAATACCGACGACCTTTCGCCCGCCCCCGACGCCTGGAGCCGCCCCGACATCCCGCTGCACGCGCAGGCCATGCTGAAGAACCCGCGCCCCGGCATCGAGCCGCAGGAGCCCGGCAAGGTCGGCCCGATCAAGCTGATCGAAGAACTCAAGGCCAAGGGCCACCAGGTCGCCTACGTGGGCGACGTGGTCGGCACCGGTTCGTCGCGCAAGTCGGCCACCAACTCGGTGCTGTGGTTCACCGGGCAGGACATCCCCTTCGTGCCCAACAAGCGCTTCGGCGGCGTCTGTCTGGGGGGCAAGATCGCCCCGATCTTCTACAACACGATGGAAGATGCCGGCGCGCTGCCGATCGAGCTCGACGTCTCGAAGATGAACATGGGCGACGTGATCGAGCTGCGCCCGTACGAAGGCAAGGTGCTGAAGGACGGCGAGGTGATCGCCGAATTCCAGCTCAAGTCCGACGTGCTGTTCGACGAAGTGCGCGCCGGCGGCCGCATCCCGCTGATCATCGGCCGCGGCCTGACCGCCAAGGCGCGCGAGGCCCTGGGCCTGGCGCCGTCCACGCTGTTCCGCCTGCCCCACAACCCGGCCGACACCGGCAGGGGCTACACCCTGGCGCAGAAAATCGTCGGCCGCGCCTGCGGCCTGCCGGAAGGCAAGGGCATCCGCCCGGGCACCTACTGCGAGCCGCGCATGACCTCGGTCGGCAGCCAGGACACCACCGGCCCGATGACGCGCGACGAGCTGAAGGACCTGGCCTGCCTGGGCTTTTCGTCCGACCTGGTGATGCAGTCGTTCTGCCACACCGCCGCCTATCCGAAGCCGGTCGACGTCAAGACCCACCACACGCTGCCCGCCTTCATCAGCACCCGCGGCGGCATCTCGCTGCGCCCGGGCGACGGCGTGATCCACTCGTGGCTGAACCGCATGCTGCTGCCCGACACCGTCGGCACCGGCGGCGATTCGCACACCCGCTTCCCGATCGGCATCAGCTTCCCGGCCGGCTCGGGCCTGGTCGCCTTCGCCGCGGCCACCGGCGTGATGCCGCTCGACATGCCGGAATCGGTGCTGGTGCGCTTCAAGGGCAAGCTGCAGCCCGGCGTCACGCTGCGCGACCTGGTCAACGCCATTCCCTACTACGCCATCAAGCAGGGCCTGCTGACGGTCGAAAAGCAGGGCAAGAAGAACGTCTTCTCGGGCCGCATCCTGGAAATCGAAGGCCTGCCCGACCTGAAGATCGAACAGGCGTTCGAGCTGTCCGACGCCTCGGCCGAGCGCTCGGCGGCCGGCTGCACGGTGCGGCTGAACAAGGAACCGATCATCGAATACCTCAACAGCAACGTCACGCTGCTGAAGTGGATGATCGCCAACGGCTATGAAGACCAGCGCTCGCTGGCGCGCCGCGTCAAGGCGATGGAAGCCTGGCTGGCCGACCCCAAGCTGCTGGAACCCGATGCCGACGCCGAATACGCCGCCGTGATCGAGATCGACCTGGCCGACGTGCACGAGCCGCTGGTGGCCTGCCCGAACGACCCGGACGACGTCAAGACGCTGTCGGACGTGGCCGGCGCCAAGATCGACGAGGTGTTCATCGGCAGCTGCATGACCAACATCGGCCACTTCCGCGCGGCGTCCAAGCTGCTGGAAGGCAAGCGCGACATCCCGGTCAAGCTGTGGATGGCGCCGCCCACCAAGATGGACCAGATGCAGCTGACCGAAGAAGGCCACTACGGCGTGCTCGGCTCGGCCGGCGCCCGCATGGAAATGCCGGGCTGCTCGCTGTGCATGGGCAACCAGGCGCAGGTGCGCGAGGGCGCCACGGTCATCTCCACCAGCACCCGCAACTTCCCGAACCGGCTCGGCAAGAACACCAACGTCTACCTCGGCTCGGCCGAGCTGGCCGCCATCGCCTCGCGCCTGGGCCGCCTGCCGACCAAGGAAGAGTACATGGCCGAGGCCGGCGTGCTGGCCGCCAACGAGAAGCAGATCTACCGCTACATGAATTTCGACCAGATTCCTGACTTCAAGGAAATGGCCGATTCGGTGCAGTAGCAGGCCCACTCCTGACGGCCTGCGGCCGTGCCCCTCAAGGGGCAGCGCTGGCGGACCGGAAGGGAAGCCCACCCCTGACGGCCTGCGGCCGCGCCCCTCAAGGGGCAGCGCTGGCGGACCGGCAAAGCCGGATCCGCTGCGCCCCGGGGTCGTTTTAATCTGGTCCCAGGCGGTAGCCGATGCTGGTCAGCAGCAGCGTATCGCTCTTCTTCACGCCCGGCAGCGGATTGCTCTGATAGCGGTTCGAGAGCGTGAGCTTCAGCTCGATCCGCCGGGTGATCGATGTCGTCACCCCGGCATCGAACTGGATGCGATACTCGCCGCCGTCGCTCACGTTGGGATAGACCGCGAAGCGCTGGTGCAAAGACGAAGTCTCAGTCAGCTTGTGGTTCGATTCCTCGCCCAGCAGCACCTCGAGCGAGTTGCGCGTTTCGGTGGTGAATTTTTCCCGGTTGTACGACAAGCCGCTGAAGAGATCGAACAGCGTGTTCTCGTTCTTGATGACGTGGTAGCCGGCGCCGCCGGCCAGCACGGTGCGCAGGTCCAGCTCTTGCAGCTTGTCGTGTTCGGCGTCGAGAGAGCCGAAGGCGAAGACGCGGCCGGTCAGGTCGCGATCGTATTTGCCGCCCAGGCGCAGCAGGTTGGCGGTTTCATCGCTGACGCCGTTGTCCTTCTTGGTGCCGTATAGCGAGGTGAGATAGAAATTCAGGCGGTCGTCCTGGGTGGCCCGGCCGGCGTTGGCGTCGACGTTGACGCTGGTCGCATCGGTGTTGCCCTTGGCGAAGCTGAGGCCGGCATTGACGGCGCCGCGCCAGGCGCCGTCGGGCTTCATCGGCGCCTGCGCCCAGGCGTGGCTGCAGGCGAGCAGGGCGGCGGCGGAAACGAGGTGACGGGTCTTGGTCATCGATAGAGCTCTCCTTGGTATGGGTGGCGGAAAGGCCACACCTTAGCGTATCTCTCCGCTGCGGCGCAGCATGCTTAGCCGACCCATACATCTGTTACTCGCATGACTATTGGCCTAACGGGCCGCCGATCCCGCCGGCAGGACGCCGCCGCGCCGCCACCCGCGGCCCCGGGGAAGCGCCGGGCCGGGATGCGGCGGCGGTACACTTGCGCTATCTCATCACAGCGGCTGCCCCGCCTCACGATGGCTTCCTTTCCTCAGCAGGCCGACATCGCCGTGGTCGGCACCGGCATCGTCGGCCTGGCCTGCGCGCTGGCGCTGGCGCGGACCGGCCAGCGCGTCGCGCTGCTCGGCCCGAAGGCCCCGCTGCCGCCGGCCGGCGACGTTTTCGATCCGCGCGTCTATGCCCTGTCGGTCGCCAGCCGCGACCTGCTGGCCGAACTGGGCGTGTGGGACACGCTGCCTGCCGATCGCCTGGCCGAAGTCCGCGCGATGGAGATCGCCGGCGACGGCCCGGCGCCCGGTCCGCTGCGCATGCCGGCCGGCCACCTGCACCTGTCGGCCTGGCAGGGCGGCTACGACTGCCTGGCCTGGATCGCCGAGTCGACCGAACTGGAGCGGGTGCTGCGGCAGGCGGTGCAATGGTCCGGCGTGCCGTGGCTGGCCGACACGCTGGCCGGCCGCGAAGCCGATGCCGGCGGGCAATCGGTGCTGCTGACCGCTGGCGGCCAGCGGCTGGCGTGCCGGCTGGCGGTGGCCGCCGACGGCGCCCGTTCGCCGTTGCGCGCGGCCGCGGGCATCGCGATGCGGCGCCGCGACTACGACACGATCGCGCTGGTCATGCATTTCACGGCCGAACTGCCGCACCAGGGGCGGGCCTGCCAGTGGTTCACCGGCGACGGCGTGCTGGCGCTGCTGCCGATGCCCGACGTCGCCGGCGCGCCCCAGGTGTCGATGGTGTGGTCGATGCCGACCGCCCGCGCGCGCGCGCTGCTCGACCTGCCGGCCGACGGCCAGGCCGCCGCGGTGCCCGAGCTGCTGGCGCAGGCCACCGGCCTGCGCTTCGGCGCGCTGGCCGCGCGCGGGCCGCTGCTGGGCTTTCCGCTCGCGCTGCAGACCGTCTCGCGCCTGACCGACGGCGCCGGCGTGGCGCTGGTGGGCGACGCCGCGCACCTGGTGCACCCGCTGGCCGGACAGGGGCTCAACCTCGGCCTGGGCGACGTGCGCGCGCTGGCGCGGGCCGTCGCCGGCCGCGAAACTTACAGGCAGGTGAACGATGCTCGCGTGCTGCGCCGCTACGAACGCGAGCGGGCCGAGCCGCTGCTGGCCATGCGCGCCGTCACCGACGGCCTGCAGCGCCTGTTCGGCAGCCATGCGCCGCCGGTGGCGTGGCTGCGCAATGCTGGCATGAACGCCATAGACCGGCTACCCTTGCTCAAACGGGCGCTGATCGACGGCGCCTCGGGGCGATGAACGTCCGGGCGCGGCCGCGCGGCGGCGTCCGGCAGCGACAGGAGATGCAATGAAAAACCGATGGATTTCGCTGGCGCTGGGCGCCGTGCTGGGCCTGGCGGCGTTGTCGTCGTGGGGGCAGCCGGCTACCGCGCCGGCCATGTCGCCGGCCGAACAGAACGTGCGCAAGCTGTTCGTGCAGCGCTTCGGCAACGTCGACATCGACGGCGTGTCCCGCACGCCCTACGGCCTGTACGAGGTCCGCCTGGGCACCACCCTGCTGTACACCGACGACAAGGTCAGCTACGTGCTCAACGGCAATCTGATCGACGCCGCCAGCAAGAAGAACGTCACGCGCGAGCGGATGGAGCAGTTGCTGGCGGTCAAGTTCGACGAGCTGCCGCTGAACCTGGCCGTCAAGCAGGTGCGCGGCGACGGTTCGCGGCGCATGGCGGTGTTCGAGGACCCGAACTGCGGCTACTGCAAGCAGCTGCGGCACTCGCTGCAGGACGTCTCCAACGTCACGATCTACACCTTCCTGTATCCCATCCTGGCGCCCGATTCGTCCACCAAGGCGCGCGACGTCTGGTGTTCGTCCAACCCCGGCCAGGCCTGGGACGACTGGATGCTCAACGGCAAGACGCCGCCGTCGGGCAATTGCAATGCGCCGCTGGAGGCCGTGCTGGCGCTGGGCAAGAAGCTGAACGTGACCGGCACGCCCACCATCTTCTTCGGCGACGACAGCCGCGTCAGCGGCGCGATCCCGGCCGCCCAGCTCAGGGCGCGGCTGGATTCGATGAGCAAGAAGAGCTGAGGCCCGCAACCCCGGGCCCGCCTGCTACACGCGGCGCAGCCCGTCGGCGTCCAGGATGCGGATCAGCTTGCCCTGCACGTCGATCAGCTTCTCTTTCTGGAATTTCGACAGCATCCGGCTGACGGTTTCCAGCTTCAGGCCCAGGAAGCTGCCCATTTCCTCGCGCGTCATGCGCAGGTTGAACTCGGTGCCCGAGAAGCGCCGCGCCTGCAGGCGCTGCGAGATGTTCAGCAGGAAGGCCGACACCCGCTCTTCGGCGCACATGCTGCCCAGCAGCATCATCAGGCCCGACTCGCGGATGATCTCGCCGCTCATCAGCCGGTGCACGTGGCGCTGCATCGGCCGCAGCTCGCGGCACAGCGACTCCAGCACGCGGAACGGGATGATGCACAGCACGCTGTCTTCAAGCGCGATCGCGTCGCAGGTGTGCTGTTCGTTGCAGATGCCGTCCATGCCCAGCGGCTCGCCCACGATGTGGAAGCCGGTGATCTGTTCGCGCCCGTCGCGCAGCGTGACCACGGTCTTGAACGAACCGGCCTTGATCGCGTAGATGCTCTGGAACGGGTCGCCGGTGCGGTACAGCACTTCGCCGCGGCGTACCTTGCGCGAGGTCAGGATCAGCTCGTCGAGCCGCGCGAAGTCTTCCTCCGACATGCCGCAGGGCATGCAGACGTTGCGCATCGCGCAGCTGGAACAATTGACGCTGCCGTGCCGCACGGCTTCGCGCTGCGGCGGGGCGGCGGCGGGCATCGGGGCGACGGAAATCGGCATCATGACGAGGCTCCTGGGTGGCCGGCCGACCGCGCCTCGGCCATCTGCCGGATGGTGTCGCGGACCCGGCCGAACTCGGTCGATTTATCGAAGAAGAAGCGGGCGCCTTCCTGCAGGCATTGCCTGCGGAACTGGGCGTCGGCGTAGTTGGTCAGCACGATCGGCACGATGGCCCGTCCGCTGGCCGAGATGTTGCGCAAGACGTTGATCCCGCTGCCGTCGCGCAGCTGCATGTCGACGATGGCGACGTCGGCATGGTTGGATTCCAGCTGCCGGGCTTCGTCCTGGGTGGCGGCGGTGCCGATCACCTGCACGCCCGGGATCGCGCCCAGCAGCGTGGACAGCCGCTGGCAGATCAACGGCGAGTCGTCGACCAGGAAGACTTTCAGCGAGGAAGGAGAGGCGATCGCTTGCATGGCCACAGTATCGGCCGGCCGCCGTCCGCGCGAAATCAGGCGCTACGGAAAATCGCGTAAGGAGAGCGGCGGCCCGTGTAAGAAAATCCTGACAAGCGCGACGACGATTCGCCCCTCCAAGCCGCCCTCATCCAGGATGCGGCGGATCCGGCTCCGCCGGTCCGCCCGCATCGCCCCCTGGGGGGCGCGCGAAGCGCGTAGGGGGGGGGGTCAAAACCCTTTGGTCAAATCCCTTCTTCGAACAGCTTGTGCCGGATCGCGTAGCGCACCAGCGCCGCGTCGCTCTGCAACTGCATTTTCTCGAGGATGCGCATCTTGTAGGTGCTGACCGTCTTGCT
Source organism: Pigmentiphaga soli (assembly GCF_039541095.1). NCBI lineage: Bacteria > Pseudomonadati > Pseudomonadota > Betaproteobacteria > Burkholderiales > Alcaligenaceae > Pigmentiphaga > Pigmentiphaga soli. The sequence goes on along the minus strand of NZ_BAABFO010000040.1, from coordinate 8,114 downwards.
GCTGACCGACAGCTCGCGGGCGATGTCGCCCAGTGGCTGGCCGTCGACCAGCCGGCGGAACACGTCGAATTCGCGGTCCGACAGCCGCTCGTGCGGCAGCCGGTCGGCGGCGCCCGTCAGGCCGCGGGCGAACTGCTCGGCCATCGCCAGGCTCACGTATACGCCGCCGGCGGCGACCTTGGCCACGGCCGCCACCAGTTCCTTGGTGGCGCTTTCCTTGGTCAGGTAGCCCGAGGCGCCGGCGGCGAAGGCGCGCTTGGCGTACTGTTCCTCGGCGTGCATGGTCAGCACCAGCACCTTCAGCCCCGGCTGTTCTTCCTTGATCTGGCGGATGAGTTCCAGGCCGTTGCGGCCCGGCATCGACAGGTCCAGCAGCAGCACCGACGCCGGGCATTCGCGCGCCAGGCGGATCGCGCCGGCGCCGTCGGCCGCCTCGCCCGCCACTTCGAAGCCTTCCGCGCCGGACAGGATGTGGCGCAGGCCGTCGCGCACCAGCGCGTGGTCGTCGGCGATCAGGACGCGGATCATGGCGCGGCTCCGGCCGGTTCCGGCTGCACCAGCACGGCCGCCAGCGGCAGGTCCACCTGCAGCCGGAATCCGCGCCCCGGCACGCTGTCGATCGTCACGCGGCCGTCGAGCATCCGCGCGCGCTCGCGCACCCCCAGCAGGCCGAACGACTTGCGGCCGGGCACGGCCTCGGCCGGCATGCCGCGGCCGTCGTCGGCGATGCGGACGACGAAGCGCTCGCCCTCGCGCAGCACTTCCAGCCAGACCTGGGTCGCATTCGCGTGCCGCGCCACGTTGGTCAGCCCCTCCTGCACGATGCGGAAGATCGCGGTGGCGGCCTCCGGCCGGAACGGCACGGGCCCGACGTCGAGTTCGGCATCGACCCGCAGCCGGTAGCGCTGCGTGAAGTCGTTGACCAGCCATTCCACCGCCGGCGCGAGGCCCAGGTCGTCGAGCATCACCGGCCGCAGGTCGGCGGCGATGCGGCGCACCGAGGCCACGGTGGCGTCGAGCAGTTCGTACATGCCCTTCAGGTGCGACAGCAGCGGGCCGCGCTCGGTGCCGGCCTGCAATTCGTCTTCGAGGATGGTGACGTCCATCTTCAGCGCCGTCAGCTGCTGGCCGAGGTCGTCGTGCAGTTCGCGCGCGATGCGGGTCTTCTCGTCCTCGCGCGCGGCCTGGATGCTGCCGGACAGCAGGCGCAGCTCCTCGCGCGAGGCGCGCAGCGCGTCTTCGGCCTCCACCCGCGCGGTGATGTCGCGCAGCATGACGGTATACAGCCGCCGGCCGCCTTCCTGGTACTGGGAGATCGAGGCCTCGATCGGGAATTCGGTGCCGTTGGCGCGCAGCGCGTACAGGCGCCGCTGCTTGCCCATCTGCCGTTCCGACACGCCGGTGCGGCCGAAGCGTTCGACGTCTTCCTTGTGGCCGGCGCGGTAGCGTTCGGGGATGAAGCGGTCGAGCGCGGCGCCCGTGGCCTCGGCGGCGCTGCACAGGAACAGCTTCTCGGCCATGGGGTTGAACAGCACGACGCGCTGGGCGTCGTCGACCACGATGATGGCTTCCATCGCCGAGCGGATGATGCCGTCCAGCCGCGCGGCGTTGCGCCGTTCGCGGCTTTGCGCGTCGAGCGCCGCGCTGGCCGCCGCCGCCCGCGTGCGGCGCATCGCCAGCGCCGACCAGAACAGCAGCACCGCCGCCGCGATGCCGGCCGCCACCACCGCCAGCAGCCCCGCGCGGACCAGCCAGGCCGTATCGGCGGCGGCCAGGTGCGGCGCCAGCGCGCGCCAGGTCACGCCGCCGGCGGCGATCGAAATCAGCAACGAAGCGCCGGCCGCGATCATCGGCCAGGAGACGGCCCGCCGGCCCTGCGGCGCCGGCGGCGAAACGGATGAGGAAATGCGCATAGCGCGCATTCTGCGCGGTTTACCATGTATGCGCCACCCAGCCCGGGGTGGGCTACCGCCACCGGCGGCGGCGCGCGTAGCTGTCGAAGACCCGGCACAAGGCGCCCAGCACCAGCAGGCCGTCGCCCACGGCCTCGATGGCGTCGGCCGCGCAATCGATCAGGCCGCTGCGCTCGAACGGCGTCAGTTCGGCCAGTTCGCGGGCGAAGTAGCGGCCGAAATCCACGCCGTGGCCGTCCTCGATCGCGCCGATGTCGATGAACTGGTTGCAGGCCAGCGACTGGATCACCGCCCGCCGCAGCAGGTCGTCGCCCGTCAGGCGCAGCCCGCGCTCGGCTGGCAGGTGGCCCTGGCGCAGGGCGTCGAAATAGGCCGCCTCGGTGCGCTGGTTCTCGTAATAGACGGCGCCCAGCGAGCCGACCGCCGCCGGGCCGAGCGCCAGCGTGCTGGCGCCGGGCAGCGCCGACATGCCGTACGGCGTGAGCGTGGCGCAGCCCAGGCGCTGCGCGACGGCGACCGGGTCGTCGGGCTGCGCGTAGTAGTCGGGCCCCACCCGCACGTAGCCGGCGGTCTCCAGGCGATCGGCTATGTGCCGCAGCACCGTCATCCGCGCGCGCGCCGCGGCTGCCGCGGCGCGCCCCGCGGTGCCCGGGGCGGTGTCCGTTTCCCGCAGCAGGACGCGCTGCGGCCGGAACGCCGCCATCGCGTCGAGCCGGAGCGTCAGTTCGTCGAGCGGTTGCCAGGCGCCGCCGTATTCCAGCGCGATGCCGATCGACGCTTCCGGCGCGGCGCGGCGCACCGTGGCGGCCAGCGCCAGGCCGCGCGGACGGGGCGTTTCCGCGGGCGCGCCGCCGTCGTCCGCGCCGCGCCCCGGATGGACCGGGGCGAAGCCGATGTTGACGTCGAGCGCGACGATGGCCGACAGCCAGGACAGCGTCTCGGCCACCCCGGGCGACACGCAGGCCGGGTCGAGCGCGACCGTCGTGCGGGCGCCGGCCGTCCAGCGGAAGCCCGACGACAGCGTATCGAGCAGGCGCTCGAACTGGTCCACCTGCAGCCAGCCGGCCGCCTCGGAACAGTGGATCTCGCCGATCTCGCGCTGCGCCCGGCCGCGCTTGCGGTACAGCCTGGCCTCTTCGTGCAGCGCCCGCAGCCAGGCGTCGGCGCGGGAAGGCTCGCCGGCCGTGGCCGGCACGCGCACCGATACCGACATCGACCGCTGCGGCTCGATCAGCAGGATGGTGTCGAGCCACCGCTCCAGCTCCTCCGGCCCGAAGGCCTCCACGAACCATTCCCGCGCGGGGTAGGTCAGGTAGCGCGGCGCGCTCTGGTGCAGGAGGGGCGCCGCAGAGTGGTTCAGTGCGTTCATGTCGTCCAGCGGCGCCCGGCGCCGAGCGGAGTCCGCAACATGCTGGAGCCGGCGTCCGCCGGCGCCGCCCTCGATGTCAGGCCGGTTCATCGCCGGCTTCCCGCGACGGCACCAGCAGCACCGGGCAGGCGGCCAGCCGCACCGTGCGCTCGGCCACGCTGCCCAGCATCAGGCGCTGGAAGCCGCGCCGGCCGTGGGTGCCGAGCACCAGCAGGTCGGCGCCGTCGGCGGCCGCTGTACGGACGATGGTCTGCGCCACGTCGTCCACGCCTTCGGTCTCGACCACGCGTGGCGTGCCCGCCACGTTCTTCGCCTTCATCAGTTCGGCGGCCTTGGCGGTGACCTGCGCGCCTTCTTCCAGGAGAGCGTCGCGGATCGATGTCGGGTCGTACATCGGCACTTCGTAGTACAGGACAGGCATGGCGACGACGTACAGCGGCTCGAGGGCCGCCCCCAGCGCGGCGGCCATGCCGACGGCGGCGTCGAGCGCGCGCAGGGAGGTATCGCTGCCGTCCAGCGCGACGAGGATTCGTTGATACATGGCTTGGCTCCGGTGATGCCGCGCCGGGGCGCGGCTCTTGAAGGCAATCTACGCGCCGCCGGGAATAGCGCCATTGATCTGGGTCAACGGATGGGACGGCCGGGAAAACACCGCATATCCATATGCGAAAAGAGGCTTTGACGCCTTTTGGGCGCGGTTCGTAGCATGGCCTCCTCAATCACATTTCGGTCGGCTTTCATGTCATCCATATTCCTTCAAGAAATAAGCGAATTCGGCGCGCGGCTGCGCTCCGCGCTGCTGGCGGGGGTCGTGGCGGCCGTCGTCCCGGCCGCCTCCGCCCTGGCGCAGTCCGCGATCCCCACCGACGTGCCCAAGGGCACCAAGCTGGTCGTGGCCGACCAGCGGCAAAACCTGCAGGTGCTGTTCCAGGCTTCCGGGCAGCAGAAGAAGCTGGCCTCCGACGTCACCTTCGCCGACTTCCGCGGCGGCCCCGCCATCCTCGAGGCCTTCCGCGGCGGCGCGCTCGACCTGGCGACGGTGGGCGACGCGCCGCCTATCCAGGCGCACGCGGCCGGCGTCAAGCTGCCCATCGTCGCGGCGCGGCTGTCCACCAAGCCCCAGTACCAGGTCGCGCTGCGCCCCGGCCTGAAGATCACCAGGCTGCAGGAATTGAAGGGCAAGCGCATCGCCTACGCCGAAGGCACGGCGGTGCAGACCTTCGTGCTGTCGGCGCTGAAGAAGGCTGGCCTGAGCAAGAAGGACGTCACGCTGGTGCCGCTGCGCATCGTCGACTTCTCCGACGCGCTGCGCAGCGGCGAGGTCGACGTCGCCACGCTGAACGAGCCGCCGTTCTCGCACTACATCAAGAACAACCAGGCGCAGGGCGCCGGCGCGCTGCCGGCCAGCGAACTGCAAGGCCTGCCCACCTACCTGGGCTATCTGTACGCCAGCGACGCCGCGCTGAAGAACCCCGCCAAGGCGGCCGCCATCCGCGACTTCATCACGCGCTGGATCCAGGCCGTCAACTGGGCCCAGGCCAACCGCGACCAATGGATCGACGCCTACTTCGTCAAGAGCCAGAAGCTCTCCGCCGAGAACGGCCGCCTGATCACCGAGTCGGAAGGCGATTTCTCCTTCCCGCTGCTCAGCAGCCTGGTCGGCCGCCAGCAGCAGATCATCGACCTGATCCACCAGGCCGGAGAGCTGCCCAAGCGCCTGGACGCCAAGGAAGAGTTCGATTTCCGCTTCGATCAGGTAATTGACGCTGCGAATAGGTAGCCCACCCCTACGCGCTTCGCGCGCCCCTCGAAGGGCGGCACCGGCGGACGGCGTAGCCGGATCCGCGGTGCCCTGGATGGGGCAGCGCAGCGCGTACTACGGAGAACTGATATGGCCTACGAACAAAAGCTGGACACGCTGGCGCTGAGCGACGGCCAGCCGCGCGCCGGCGCCGCGCCCGCCGCGCGCCGCACGGGCGGCAGCCGCTTCGCGCCGGGCCAGTCGCTGCGCGGCAGCATCCTGGTCGGCCCGCTCGCGGTGCTGCTGCTGTGGCAGATCGCGTCCATGACCGGGCTGCTGCCGGAGCGCCTGCTGGCCGCGCCGTCCACGGCGATCGCCACCGGCTTCGACCTGGCCTCCGACGGCACGCTGTGGCGGCACCTGCTGGCGTCGGCGCAGCGCGCCTATGCCGGGCTGCTGCTGGGCGTCGTGCTGGGCGTGGCGCTGGCGCTGGTGTCCGGCCTGACGCGCGCCGGCGAGGCCTCGATCGACGGCCTGGTGCAGGTCAAGCGGGCGGTGCCGACGCTGGCGCTGATCCCGCTGGCCATCCTGTGGCTGGGCATCGGCGAGGCGATGAAGGTCACCATCATCACGGCCGCCGTGTTGGTGCCGGTGTACATCAACACCCACGCGGCCCTGCGCGGCATCGACCTGCGCTACATCGAACTGGCGCGCACCGTCGGCCTGACCTATCCCGAATTCCTGCGGCGCGTCGCGCTGCCCGGGGCGCTGCCCGGCTTCTTCACCGGCCTGCGGCTGGCCGTGACGACCTGCTGGACCTCGCTGGTCGTGCTCGAACAGATCGCCACCAGCGAAGGCATCGGCTACCTGATGAACCGCGCGCGCGACTACGGGCAGACCGACGTGATCGTGGTCGGCCTCATCATCTACGCCGCGCTCGGCCTGGCCTCCGACGCGCTGGTGCGGCTGTGGGAACGGCGCGCGCTGTCGTATCGCAAGGTGCTCGGAACATGAACGCAGCGGCCCATTTCTCAGAAGACCGCAAGCCGGCACGCGGCGGCGACGTCTGCGTCAGGAGCCTGGTGCGGAACTTCGGCAACCGCGCCGTGCTCGACGGCATTTCGCTCGATATCGCGGCCGGCGAATTCGTCGCGCTGATCGGCAAGAGCGGGTCCGGCAAGAGCACGCTGCTGCGCGCGCTGGCGGGCATCGACGACAGCGTGGCGGGCGGCGGGACGATCCGGGTGCCCGACAACCTGTCGGTGCTGTTCCAGGATTCGCGCCTGCTGCCGTGGGAAACCGTGCTGCAGAACATCACCATCGGCGTGCGCGAGCCCGATGCCCGCGAGCGAGGGGTGGCGGTGCTGGCCGACGTCGGGCTGGCCGGCCGCGAGAACGCCTGGCCGAACGCGCTGTCGGGCGGCGAGCAGCAGCGCGTGGCGCTGGCCCGTTCGCTGGTGCGCAATCCCTCGCTGCTGCTGGCCGACGAGCCGTTCGGCGCGCTGGACGCGCTCACCCGCATCAAGATGCACGAGCTGCTGTTCCGGCTGGTCGAAATCCACCGCCCCACGGTGCTGCTGGTCACGCACGACGTGGACGAGGCGCTGGTGCTGGCCGACCGCGTGCTGGTCATGGACGAGGGCCGGATCGCGGTCGACCGCCGCATCGACCTGCCCCATCCGCGCGGCAAGTCGTCGGCGGCCTTCGAAGCCCTGCGCGCCGAACTCCTGGAAGCCCTGGGCGTCGTCGTCAACGTCTGAGCTGCCCTCATCCAGGATGCGGCGGATCCGTCTCCGCCGGTCCGCTCGCATCGCCCCTTGAGGGGCGCGCGAAGCGCGTAGGGGCGGGCTTATCTGGCCGCCGCGGGCGCTCCTTCTCCCTTCGGCCACAGCACCCACATGCGGCTGGGCTGCTTCATCCTGCCGGCCTGTTCGCCGGCCTGTTCGCCGTAGCCGAAGAAGAAGTCGGCCCGCGCCGGACCCTTGATCGCCGTGCCGGTGTCCTGCGCCAGCACCAGGCGGTCCATCGCCTGGCGCCCGCCGGGCTGGGTGGTGGCCAGGAAGGCCGGGCTGCCCAGCGGCACCACGGCCGGATCGACCGCGATCGAGCGGCGCGCCGTCAGCGGCAGGCCGAACGCGCCGCGCGGCCCTTCCCCGGGGTCGGCGATCGGCTCTTCGCGGAAGAACACCACCGCCGGGTTGGCGTCGAGCATTTCCTTGACGCGGCCCGGATTGCGCCGCGCCCAGGTCTTGATCCCTTGCATCGACGCCTCCGACAGCGGCAGCTCGCCCTTGTCGACCAGCCATTTGCCGATCGACACGTAGGGACGGCCGTTGTGGTCGGCGTAGGCCAGGCGGATGACGGCGCCCTGGCCCGGCCCGCTGTCGATGCTGGCGCGGCCGGTGCCCTGCACCTGCAGGAAAAAGGCGTCGACCGGGTCGTCGACCCAGACGATGGCCGGCGGCTGGCGCTCCGGCCGGTCGATGTCGGCGCGGGTGTCGTAAGGCACCACGCGACGGCCGTCGAGCTTGCCGCGCACCCGCTTGCCCGCCAGCTCGGGATACAGCGAGCCGAGATCGATGGTCAGCAGGTCGGGCGGCACGGCATACAGCGGCCATTGGTAGGCGCCGCCGCGCACGCGCGAGGCGTGCACCAAAGGCTCGTAGTAGCCGGTGGCGATCGAGGAGGCCTGTTCGGCGCCGGCGCCGCGCACCGCCCACGGCTCCAGCCACTGCTCGAAGAACGCGCGCGCCTGGGCGGCGGTGGGGGCCGGCAGGTCGCGTGTCGCGGTGCACACCTTCTGCCAGGCATAGGCGTCGACCGTGGGGGGCGCGGCGGTGGCGGCCGGGCGGCCGGTGCGCAGCAGGATCGCGCGGCAGTTTTCCACGAAGCCGCGCCAGGCGCCTTCGAGGTCGTCGTCGCGCCAGCCGGGCAGGCTGCGCCAGCTGGAGCGGATGTACAGCTTGCCAAGATCCGTGGCGCGGTAGCCCGCCGGCCGCGAGACGGGCGCCGGCCAGATGCGCACGGGCGGCGGCGCTCCGGCGGCCGCCGGCCCGGGCGGCTGCGGTTCCGGCGCGGCCGGGGCCGGCTG
>NZ_BAABFO010000039.1:0-33285 GCF_039541095.1 Pigmentiphaga soli | reverse complement strand
GCCGCGCGGGGCGCGGCGGCGGACGGCGCTGCGGCCGGCCGGGCGCCATCCGCCGCCGCGGCGCGCGCGTTCAGCGCCGACGACAGCGCGATGGCGTCGGTCCAGCCGAGCCATTGGCTCAGGCGGTCGGACAGCGGCTGGCCGGCGCCGGCCGCGTCAACGTCCGTCAGGCGGGCAAGCAGGCGGATGAGCGGCGGCCCGCCGAAAGCGGACCGCCGGGACTCTTGCACCATACGGCAGGGTCGGAATTCCAAAAATCCGCGAGTTTACACGCGCCCGGGCGCGCGGGCCGCGCCCGGGCGGCATCGAAGATGCACCGCTTCGTAACCGCGCGCGGCCCGCCGGCCGAATCGGCAAGGGGCGGCGCCCGCATCATGGCCCGCGCGCGATGCGCATGCCGCTCAGCACCCTGTCGGTGACCGGCGACGTGCGCTGCGCGCTCCACGCGAGCGAGACCTCGGCGTGCGGGGCCTGTTCCCGTATGCGCAGATACGCGATGCCGGCCAGCCCGGCCCTGGCCAGCGAACGCGGCGCGAAGGTGACGCCGGCCCCCAGCGCCACCAGCCCGATGTAGGACGACAGCAGTTGTGACTGCAGGTCTACCTTGGGCACGAAGCCGGCGCGTTCGCAGGCGCTGATCATGCGGTCGTAGTAGTTCGGGCCGAGGTGACGCTCGCCGATGATGAAGGTGTCGTCGCGCAGCATCGACAGCCTGATCGATTTGCGCGCCGCGAACCGGTGGGTGGCGGGCACCGCCACGACGAACGGTTCGTGTTCCAGGACATGCACGGCGAGGCCGTCGTGGTCGATGGGCGTGTTGACCACCCCCATGTCGAGCTGCCGCTCGCGGATCGCCTTCACCTGTTCGGCCGAGCTCATCATCGCCCAGCTGGCATCGATGCCGGCCGGGATCGCCGCTTCCAGCCTGCGCCGCGCATCCGAATGGATGACCGATCCGCTCACCCCGATGCGCAGCCGGCCGGCATAGCCGAGTTCGACCGCCTGCAGGCGCTGGCGGATCTGCCGGGTGCGGTCGAGGATGCTGCGGGCTTCTTCGAGCAGCAAGGCGCCGGCCGGCGCCAGTTCCACCCGCCTGTTGTTCCGCTCGAACAGCACCACGCCCAGTTCATTTTCCAGCTGCTTGATGCGCTGGGTCAGCGGCGGCGCGGAGATGTGCAGCCGCGCCGCCGCCCGGCCGAAGTGCAGCTCTTCGGCCAGCACGACGAACGAGGCCAGGTCTTTCAGCTCCATGGGTGGAATATTTCGAAAAAGAAAATATTCATTGCTCGAAATTGTAATGGACGAATGATGCGGCGCATTCCTAACATCGATCGAAATCGACATGCCCCCGGAGCCTCGCGTGGCCACGCCAGCATTCAATACCTTCGATACCCCAGGAGACACGACATGAAAGCTCTTGCCCAGGAGCAGGTGGACCGCTATCGCCACGACGGCTTCCTGTTCCCGCTGCCGGCCCTCGACGCCGAAGAGGCGCACGGCTACCTCGGCCTGCTCGACCGGATCGAGGCGCACGCGGGATCGTCGCTATCGCTCCCCGCCAACGGGCAATGGCGCTCCTCGCCCCACATTTACCTTCCCGAGTTCGACCGGCTGGTGCGCGACCCGCGCATCCTCGACGTGATCGAAGACCTGCTGGGCCCCGACCTGCTGGTGTTCACCAGCACTTTCTTCATCAAGGAGGCGGGCTCGGCCACCTTCGCCGCCTGGCACCAGGACTCGACCTATTTCGGCCTGGCCCCGCACGAACACGTAACCGCCTGGCTCGCGCTGTCGGACGCCTCGGCGCAGGCCGGCTGCATGGAGGTGCTGTCGTCGCACGGCCAGCCGCGGCAGATGCACCATGCCGCGGCCCGGCTGGCCAACAGCATCAACGGCGCAGGGCAGGCCATCGTCGAGCCGCTCGACGACAGCCAGGGCGTGCTGATGGAACTGAAGGCCGGCGAGTTCTCGCTGCACAACACGCTGTGTCCGCACCGCTCTTCGCCCAACCGCTCTTCGCACCGCCGCGTGGGCTTCGGCATCAGCTACATCCCGGCCCACGTCACCACCGTCGGCTCGCACCGGCTGCATGCGCTGCTGGTGCGGGGACAGGACAAATGGGGCCATTTCGACCTGCTGCCGCCGCCCGACGGCGCCTTCACGCCGGCTGGGCTGGCCATGCAAGACGCCGTCTACCGCCGCTATCGCGAGCACTACCGCGAGCAGGAGCGCCGGCACGACGAACTGTTCGGCAAATACACGGGAGAAGTGCATGCCGCCGTTGACGGATAAGATCGCGATCGTGACCGGCGCCTCGCTGCCCAACGGCATCGGGGTCGCCATTGCCCGCCGGCTGGCCCAGGCCGGCGCGGGCGTCCTGCTGGTGGCCGAGGGCACCGAGGAACAGTTGCGCGCCCGGTGCGACGAATGCCGGCAGGCGGCTCCCGGCGCGCGGGTCGAGTACGGCCTGTTCGACCTGGCCGCGCCGGGCGGCGCCGAAGGCATGGTCGAACACGCCGCGCAGCGGTTCGGGCGCGTCGACATCCTCGTCAACAACGCGGCGCTGCGCGTGTCGAAAGACTTCGGCGACTACACGCGCGATGACTTCGACAAAGTGGTGGCGGTCAACCTGGCCGCGCCGTTCTTCGCCTCGCAGTCGGTGGTGCCGCTGATGCGGCGCCAGGGCGGCGGCCGCATCATCCACGTCGCCAGCCAGCTGGGCAAGGTCGCGCTCGAGCAACGCGCGCTGTACGGCCTGACCAAGGCCGGCGTGATCCACCTGGCGAAGTCGATGGCCTGCGAACTGGGGCGCGACGGCATCATCGTCAATTCGATCAGCCCCGGCCCGGTCAACACCCAGCGCGCGATCGACCGGATGCGCGCCGACCCGGCGCTGCACCGGCAACTGGAAGCCGACATTCCCCTGGGGCGGTCCGGCAGCCCCGAAGAAATCGCCGACGTCGCCCTGTTCCTCGCCACGACCGCCGCCGCCTTCCTGCAAGGGGAAGACATCTGCGTCGACGGCGGCTATACCGCTCATTGATTCGGCCCCGCCCCATGACGGACGTCACCCGTGAACTCGCGCAGTTCGTCGCCGTTTCCCGCTGGGAAGACGTGCCGGCGGCGGTGCGCCGGGAAGGCCGGCGGGCCGTCCTGAACTGGCTGGGTTGCGCGCTGGGCGGCTGCCGCGACGCGACCATGGAACCGCTGCTGGCCGCGCTGGGCGCGTTCGCGGGCCCGCCGCAGGCCACCGCCATCGGCCGCGGCGAACGCTACGACGCGCTGACGGCGGCCTGCGTCAATGGGGTGGCGTCGAACATCCTCGATTTCGACGATACCCATATGCGCACCGTCATCCATCCGACCGTGCCGGTCGCCTCGGCGCTGCTGGCGCTGGCCGAGTGGCGGCCGATGGACGGCCGGCGCTTCCTGCACGCCTTCGTGCTCGGCGTCGACGTCGAATGCCGGGTCGGCAACGCCTTGTCGCCCGGCTTGTTCGACGCGGGCTGGCATCCGACCTCGGTATGCGGCGGGATCGGCGCGGCGGCCGCCTGCAGCCGCGCGCTCGGCCTCGACGCCGGCCGCACGGCCTGGGCGCTGGGCCTGGCGGCCACCCAGGCGTGCGGGCTGAGCGAGGTGTTCGGCACCATGGGCAAGAGCTTCAACATCGGCCACGCCGCGCGCAGCGGCCTGGCGGCGGCCATGCTGGCGGCGGCCGGCTTCACGGCCTCGGCGCGCGGCATCGAATCGCCGCGCGGCCTGGCGGGCGTGTTCGGCGATCCCGCGCGCGCCCACGAGGCGCTTGCCGGCCTGGGCGCCGAATGGGAATTGGCGGGGGTCGGCTACAAGCCCTATCCCTGCGGCATCGTGACCCATCCGGTGATCGACGCCTGCCTCGACCTGCGGCAGGCCCATGGGCTGCAGGCCGGCCGCATCGCCCGGGTCGAGCTGGCCGTCGATCCGGTCACGCTGGGCGTTTGCGGCCGCGATCCGGCCGACGGCCTGGCGGGCAAGCTCAGCCTGTCGCATTGCGCCGCCGCGGCGCTGCTCGACGGCGAGGTCGGCGTGCCGCAGTTCAGCGACGCGCGGGTGGCCGCCGGCGATGCCGCCGCCCTGCGCGCGCGCGTGGCGGCCACGGCCGACGCCGCCCTCGGCAAAGGACAGGCGCGGGTGCGCGTGGTCCTGGACGACGGCGCCTGCCACGACATGGCGGTCGAGCACGCGCGCGGCACGCCGCGGCGGCCGCTGACCGACGCCGAACTCGAACGCAAATTCCAGGGACTGGCGGCGCTGGCCGGTCTGGACCCCTCTGCCATCGGGCGCACGCTGGCCGACTGCCGCGCGCTCGACGAACTGCCGGACGCCGGCGCGCTGGCCCGCACGGGCATACCTCCGAATTCCTGATTTTCGTGATCGGGCCGGTCTCGTCCATGCCGTATCGGTGGCCGGCTTCGATGGTGATTGCGCAGCGGCCCGTGGACAGGCTGCCGCCCGGGTGATCGTGAAGCAAGGGGGTAACCATGTTCAAGCCAGACCTGTCCAAACGCCGGACGCTCCGGTTCTGTAGCGCAGGCGCCGCTGCCGCATTGAGTCCGTTCGCGCCGACGATGGCGCCCCGCGCCGCCGGCGGCAGCGCGGACTATCCGTCGCAGGCGATCCAGATGCTGGTGGGTTTCGCGCCGGGCGGCGGCACCGACGTCATCGCCCGTCTGCTGGCGAAAAAGTTTTCCGACGACTGGAAGCAGAGCGCGGTGGTGGTCAACCGGCCCGGCGCCAGCGGCAACATCGCCAACAACCTGGTGGCCAAGGCCGAGCCGGACGGCTACACGCTGCTGATCGCGGTGTCGTCGCTGGTGATCAATCCCAGCCTGTACAAGAACATGCCGTACGACACGGTCAAGGACCTGGAGCCGATCAGCCTGCTCTCGGTGGCGCCCAACATCCTGGCCGCGAACCCTTCGACGCCGGTGCGGTCGGCGCACGAGCTGATCGAACTGGCGCGCTCGCGGCCGGGCGAGATCTCGTACGCCTCGCCCGGCAACGGCCAGGCCTCGCACCTGGCGATGGAGCTGCTGGGCACGATGGCGGGGGTCAAGTTCCTGCACATCCCGTACAACGGCGGCGGGCCGTCGGTGTCGGCCGCGCTGGGCGGCCAGACCCAGCTGGTCGTGGGCTCGCTGCCGACCATCCTGCCCGCGATACGCAACGGCTCGCTGCGCGTCATCGGCGTGACGACCGCCAGGCGCACCTCGCTCGCGCCCGACATCCCCACGATCGCCGAGCAGGCCAATCTTCCCGACTACGACGCCAACGTCTGGTACGGCGCGCTGGCGCCGGCCCATACGCCGCGGCCCATCGTCGACAAGGTCAATGCCGAGATCGGCAAGGTGCTGTCGGAGGACGACGTGCGCGCGCAGTTCGCGAACCTGGGTTTCGAGGCGGCCCATACCTCGCCGGAAGAATTCGCCGCGTTGATCAAGTCCGACCTGGCCAAGTGGGGCAAGGTAGTGCGCGATTCCGGCGCGCGCATCGACTAGCGAAGAGGAAATCCATGCCAACCGACGACGATTCCGCAGACGGTTTCATGCGGCTGTTCGACGACATCGACCGCGCCTTCCGCCTGGATGCCATCCATGGCCGGCCCGGGATGGACCCCCGGCGGCGCGCGCTGCTGACGCTGGCCATGGTGGCCGCCAAATGCCAGGCCGAGGCCGTGCCGGAGCACGTGCGCCTGTGCGTGCGCGCGGGGCTGGGCAAGACAGAGATCGGCGAAGTGCTGCTTCAGGTGTATTGCTATGCCGGGGTCTACGCCTCGCTGTCGGGCTTCACCGCGGCGCGGCGCGCGCTGGAGCGGATGGAGGCGGCCGGCGAACTGCCGCCGCCACTGGGGCAGGTCGGGAACCGGCCCGCGCCGGCGCGGACGGTGGCGGAGCGCATGGCCGCCGGCCTGCGGATGCGCCGCCAGTTGTTCGGCGATGCCGACGTCGACCGCGGCCTGGCCCAGGCCGATCCGTTCACCGACCTGTTCTGGGAAACCACGCTGGACTTCTGCTTCGGCAACATCTGGTCGCGGCCCGCCTTCGACCGCCAGTTGCGCAGCGAATTGTGCCTGGCGATCGCCTCTGCCACAGGCCAGGTCGGCGCGGTCGACCGCCACGTGCGCAGCGCGCTGCGCGGCGGCGTCTCGCGCGGGCGCATCGCCGAGATATTCCTGCTGGCCTATGTATACGGCGGCGTCTACAACAGCCTGGAAAGCTTCCGTGCTGCCAGTTCCGTGTTCAGCGAGATGGCGGCCGGCGGCGCCGGGCCGCCCAGCCAGGGGCCCTGCGCCTCCTGACCTCTTCTTCAACAGCCGTTCGAACAGGGCAGCCCTTCGTGCTCCAGGCAGGGCCCGCACCGCAGGCCGTGTCCAGCATCCAATGGCCCACGCGCGCGGCAGCTCGTCTGGTAGGCCCTGCTTGGCCTTGGCGGCCTCGCGCAGGCGGCTGGAATAGAAGCGGCGGCAGTGCTTGCCCTGCGACTTGGCCTCGTACAGGGCGAGGTCGGCGTTGGCCAGCAGCTCGCGGACCTGCAGCCGCTGCGCGGTGGCCACCAGCATGGCGTCGCCGGCCGCGTGACCGAAGCCGCCGTTGACGTCCTTGAAGCCGTCCAGGTCCACCACCATGATGCCGCCCTGGGTGGTCGCCAGCGCGGCCTCGACCCGGTCGCGGAACAGGGTGCGGTTGGGCAGGCCGGTCAGCGGGTCCTGCGGCCGGCGGACAGCGCAGGCTCGGCGCGTGCCGGCGCGGCCGGCGCGTCAGTCCGTTACCGGCGGGCAAGGGGGCATGCCGCGGGATCCTGGCGCCGGAGATGCCGAATCCTGTTTTTGATAGGAATCGATGCCGGATCCGAAGGCATTTTTCGTGCCTGGAATAGGTAGCCCGCCGCGGTCCGCCTCCCTATGATCCCATCTCCCTTACCGATAACCTCACGTCATGAACCGCCCCGACACCCCGGCCGACCGGCCCGATTTCCTTTCCCTCCTGGCCGACCGCCTGCGCGACGGCGGCGGCCCGAGCTTCGAGGTCTTTTCCCCGGCCGACGGCCGGCGGGTGGCGGCGGTGCCCGATGCCACGCCGGCCGACGCCCGCCGCGCGGCCGACGCCGCCGTCCAGGCCTACGCCCGGTGGAGCCGGACGGGCGCCCACCAGCGCGCCCGCCTGCTGCAGGCCTGGTTCGGCGAGATCATGGCGCACCGCGAGGAGATCGCGCGCGTGATCTCCGCCGAAATGGGCAAGCCGGTGAGCGAGGCGCGCGGCGAGGTCGACTATGCCGCCGCCTACATCGAGCTGTACGCGGAAGAGGCCAAGCGCATCCGCGGCGAGGCGTTCTCCGGGCCGGACGCGCGCAAGCGCCTGTACGCCACGCCGCGGCCGGTGGGGCCGGTCTATGCGATCACGCCGTGGAATTTCCCGGCCGCGATGATCACCCGCAAGGCGGCGCCGGCGCTGGCGGCCGGCTGCACCGCCATCGTCAAGCCGGCGCCGCAGTCGCCGCTGACGGCCCTGTTCCTGTCGTGGCTGTGGGAGCGCGCCGGCGGCCCGGCCGGCACGCTGCAGACCCTGCCGACGCTGGACGCGGCGGGCGTGTCGCAGGTGATGTTCGACGACCCGCGCATCCGCAAGCTGACCTTCACCGGCAGCACCGAGGTCGGCCGCAGCCTGTACCGGCAGGCGGCCGGCACCCTCAAGCGGGTGTCGCTCGAACTGGGCGGCCACGCGCCCTTCCTGGTGTTCGATGACGCCGACCTCGACGACGCCGTCGAGCAGGTGATGCTCTCCAAGTTCCGCAACGCCGGCCAGACCTGCGTCTGCACCAACCGCATCTATGTCCAGCGCGCCATCCTGCCGGCCTTCGTGGCCGCGCTGGCGCGGCGCGTGGAGGCGCTGCGGATGGGCGACCCGGCCGACGAGCGCACCGAGGTCGGCCCGCTGGTCGACGCCCGCGGCCTGGACAAGGTGGCCGGCCAGGTGCGCGACGCGCTGGACAAGGGCGCGACGCTGGTCACCGGGGGCCGCGCGGCCGAGGGCCTGTTCTTCCGGCCGACCGTGCTGGCCGGCGTGGCGCCGGGCATGCGCATCCTGGAAGAGGAAACCTTCGGCCCGGTGGCGCCGATCCTGGCCTTCGACACCGAGGAAGAAGCCGTGGCGCAGGCCAACGACACGCCGTTCGGGCTGGCGGCCTACCTGTACACGCGCGACCTGGCGCGCGCGCATCGCGTGTCGGAGGCGCTGGAGTACGGCATCGTCGGCGTCAACGACGGCGCGCCGTCGACCGCCTGGGCGCCGTTCGGCGGCGTCAAGGACAGCGGGCTGGGCCGCGAGGGCGGCCACTGGGGGCTGGAGGAATACCTGGACCTGAAGTACGTTTCGGTCGGGCTGCCCGCGGCTTGAACGCCCCCGCGCCCGTCCTGCCGGCCCGGCGGGGGCGCGGGTATAGTCTCGGCATGGATATCGCGTCGATCCTCCAAGATACCGTGCTGAAGGAAGCGACCCTGGTGGCGGGGCGCGCCGCCGTCTCCAACGAAGTGCGCTGGGTGCACATCGTCGACCTGCCGGACATCGTCGACTGGGTCGACGCCGGGCAACTGCTGCTGACCACTGGCTACCACTGGCCCGCCGCGCCGGCGCGCCAGTCGCGGCTGGTCGAACAGCTGCACGCCAAGGGCCTGGCCGGCGTCGTGCTGGCCGTGCCCAATGCCCTGCCGCATTTCCCGGCGGCCAGCCGCAAGGCGGCCGACCGCGTCGGCCTGCCGCTGCTGGAACTGCCGTGGGAAGTGCCGTTCAGCCAGATCACCGAACAGATCCACGTGCGGATCATCCGCGATCAGGGCGCTCTGATCGAGCGTTCCGAATCGATCCATCGCGCGCTGACCAATGCCGCCGCGTCGATCGAAAGCCTGCAGAAGCTGGCCGCCATCCTGGCCGATCTGCTCGGGCGCGACGTCTGCTTCATCAGCCACGACGGCCTGCTGCTCGGCGCGGCCGACATGGGCGCGGCGCGCCAGGCCCACGAGCGGCGCTACCTGCGCGAGGCCAGGGCGCGGCACGGCACCCTGCCGCCCGGCGCCGGCAACGCGCCGTTCTGGATCGAGGCCATGCCCGAGCGCGGCTTCGCCCGCCGCCTGGGCTGCCCGATCGTCGTGCACGGCGGGCAGGCCGCGCTGGTGTGGCTGGACGACGGCCCGCATCCACTGGGCGAACTGGACGTGCGGGCGGCCGAGCACGCGGCCATCGTGGCCGCCCTGCACCTGTCGCATGCCGAGGCGCTGCGGGTGCAGGAAGAGCGGCTGGGCTACACCCTGCTGGAATCGCTGCTGGACGGCAGCTTCAAGGAAAGCGAGGCGGCGCTGGAGCGCGCCCGCCTGCGCGGCTGGGATCCGCGCGCGCCGTACCGGGTGTGCCTGGCGCTGCACGACGAAACGCTGCCGCTGTCGCGGCCGGGCTTCCTGCGCATCGAGGCCTGGACCGAGCGCCTGCGCCAGGCGCTGGGCGCGCGCGGCGTGCCGGCTGTCCTGTTCGCTTCCGCCAACCAGGTCCATTTCCTGTTGCCGCAGGACCAATCGCCGGAAGCCCTGTGGCAGGCCGTGCGCGGCAAGGGCGTCGGCATGGCGGTCAGCCGTCCCGGTACCGGGGCGCGCGGCGTCGCCGCCGCCGGCGCCGACCTCCAGGCGCTGCTGCCGCTGCTGGCGCCGGGCCGGCTGGTGCCGTTCGAAGAGGTGACGCTGCCGCGCGCGCTGATGGGCGACGCCGACGCGCGCCGGATGCTGATCGAGCGGCGCCTGGGGCCGCTGCGCGCCGGCGCGAAGAACGGCTTCCTGTTCGACACCTTGGCCGCGCTGGCCGACGAAGGCTTCCATCTGGCCGCCACCGCCCAGCGGCTCGGCCTCCACATCAGCAGCCTGCGCTACCGGGTGGGCCGCATCGCGGCGCTGCTAGGCGTCGATCTGGAAGACCCGGCGCAGCGTTTCGAGCTGCAAGTCGCGCTGGCCATGCAGCGGCTGGAGCACGACGCCGCCGCGCCGGCCGGCCCGCGGCGCGTGCTGGCGCAAGAGCCATGACCGCGCGGCCGATCCGGCTCAAGCCGGCGCCGCGCCCGCGGCCGGCGCTTGCGCACGCACCCGTTCGATGAACGCGCGTGCCTGCACGGCGCACAGATCGCTGTCGCTGGCCGCCACGTGGTAGGAGTCGCCCGGCACCACGTACAGTTCGGACCGCGGGATCTTCGTCTGCCAGGCCCTGACCTGATCGACCGATCCCAGCGCGCTGCCCTCGGTCGTGATGACCAGCGTGGGGCACCGGATCTTCGGCAGGTCGCCGGTCAGCACGGAGCCCGGAATCACCTTCATGAAACCGATCTGGCTCGACACCGGCGTGCGCGACATCAGGTCGATCCACCACTGCACGCCCTCGGCCGGAAAGCGCGGCCCCAGCCGCGACGCCATGGTGCTGCGCGCCCACGAACCGACGCCGTCCTTCTCGAAGGTTTCCATCCACGCCGCGACGCGGGCGGTCATGTCGCCGCGGTCGGCCACCGGCGTGCCGGCCAGGACCAGCGAGGCGATGCGGTCCGGGTGCCGGGCCGCGAAGCGCCGCGCGACGGTGCCGCCCAGCTTGGCGCCGATCAGGTGGAAGCGCGCGACGCCCAGCCCGTCCATCAGCTTCACGTAGTCGTCGACCAGGCCGTCGAGCGACCACGGATAGTCCCGCTCCATCGGCGTCGAGCGGCCGAAGCCCCGCATGTCGGGCCGGACGATGCGGAACCGGCGGGCCAGGTGGGGCACCCAGCCGAACCAGACGGCGCCGCTCTCGGCATTGCCGTGCAGCATCAGTATGGTTTCCGGATGGCTCCACGGGTCCGTGTAGTCGTCGATGACGTAATGCATGGCCAGGCTGGCGTCGATCTGTGCGCTCGGCATGTCTGCTCGCTTTGCAAGGTGATGGCAGGCGCGTCCGGGCGCCGGCCCGGACGCAGGCAGGCCTATTCGGCCGTCATGCCGGTGGACCGGACCAGGGCGCCCCACTTGGCCGTGTCGGCCTTCAGGTAGGCGCCGAGCCGGGCCGGATCCATCAAGGCCGGCTCCGACCCCTGCTTAAGCAGGAAGGCGTCGACGTCGGGCTGCTTGATGATCCTGGCCACCGCCTGGTACAGGCGCTGCACGATGGGCGCCGGCGTGCCGGCGGGCGCGAACAGCGCGGTCCACGAATTCACCTCGAAGCCGTCGAGGCCCTGTTCGCTGATCGTGGGCACGTCGGGCAACTGCTCCGAGCGCTTCAGCGAGGCCAGGCCGACCGCCCGCAGCCGGCCGTTCTTGACATGCTCGGTCAGGGCCGTCAGGCCGGTGCAGATCATCTGCACCCGTCCGCTCAGCAGGTCGGTCATCGCCTCGGCGCCGCCCTTGTAGGGCACGTGGGTCATGTCGACCTTGGCCATGGACTTGAACAGCTCGCCGCAAAGATGCGGCGAGCCCGCCACGCCGGACGACGCGAAATTGAGCTTGCCCGGCTCCTTCTTGGCCAGCGCGATCAATTCCTTGACGTTGTGGACCGGCAGGCTGGGATTGACCACCATCAGGTAGGGCGTGGTGGCGAACATGGCGATCGGCGTCAGGTCCTTGACCGGGTCGTAGCCCAGGTTCTTGTAGACCGCCGGCCCCACCGCCAGCGGCGCCGCCACGCCCACCAGCAGCGTGTAGCCGTCGGGCGGCGACTGCGCGGCCAGCTTGGAGCCGAGGTTGCCGCTGGCGCCCGCGCGGTTTTCCGGGATGACCTGCTGGCCGAGTTCGTCGGACAGCTTCTTGGCCAGCATGCGGCCGAGGATGTCGTTGGTGCTCGAGCCCGGAGGGTAGGGAATGATCAGCGTGACCGGCCGGCTGGGATAGGACTGGGCGAGCGACGGCGCCGCCCACGAGGCCGACGACAGCGCCAGCGCCGCGAGGGACAGGGCGAGGACTCTGCGCTGCGGGATCATCGCTGCTCCTCCAGGAATGTGCGGATCTCGGCCACGACCGCGTCGGGCGCCAGGAAGTGGATGCCGTAGTCGTAGCCTTCGAGCTTCACCAGCTTGGCCGTCGGCAGCAGGTCGCGCATCTCGGCCATGTGGCGCAGCCGCCGCTCGGTGCACTTGCTGCCGACTATGAGCAGCGTGGGCGCCTTGATCTCCGGCAGCCGCGGCGTCAGGTCGACGGTGGAGAACAGGCGGAAGGCGGCGATCGCCATGTAGTCCGGCGTGCGCGCCATCTGCGCGGGCACCCATTCGGCCAGCCCGGGCGGCGCCTTGCTGAGGTCCATGCGGTATTGCAGCGTGCGCCGGCACCATTCGGCCACGCCGTATTTTTCGATCGCGGCGGCCTGGTCGGCCTCGCCCAGCGCATAGGTCGAGATGGTTTCGTCGCCCATTTTGGCGGCGGTGTTCAGCAGGGTTATGGAAGAAATCCGGTCCGGGTGTTCCAGCGCGGCCACCAGGCCGAGCGCGCCGCCGGTGGATTCGCCCACCCAGTGCGCGCGTTCGATGCCGAGCGCGTCCAGCAGGCCGATGGCGTCGCCCGCCAGCATTTCGGGGCTCAGCGGCGAGCCCGGCGCCGGCTTGGTGGTATCCCCATAACCGCGCGCGTCGAGGCTCAGTACCCTGTAGTGTCGGCCGAGAAGGGGACTCCACGCGCGCCAGAATTCGGTATTGCGGCAGTAACCGGGGTATAGCAGAAAGGTTTCCGGCTCGCCCGGCTGCCAGGGGTCGGTATAGTCGGCGAATTCATAATGGATATCGAGATCGCCCACTTTGGCGAATCTCTTGGCCAACGGCTTCATGTTTTGGTCTCCTCGTATTGTTATCGGCGAGGATTATTAGTATCAAACGAAGCGCAGACCATGCCCAATTAATTTTCCATGGGCATCCATAAGACTCACTTAACGGTTGGAGACGGCGAAATGATGAATCTGCGGCACCTGGAGGTCTTTCACGCCATCATGCAGACCGGGTCCGTCACCGGCGCGGCGCGTTTCCTGAACGTGTCGCAGCCGGCGGTCAGCTCGGTGCTGAAGCTGCTGGAGGCGCGGCAGGGCCGGCCGCTGTTCATCCGCATCGGCGGGCGGCTGCAGCCCACGCCCGAGGCGGTGGCGATCTTCCCCGACATCGTCGCCATCTACGGCCGGCTCAAGGCGGTCAACCGCCTGATGCAGGACCTGGCCGGCGGCCGGCTGGGAACGCTGTCGGTGGCCGCCTCGTTCCCCATCGCCAATGGCTACCTGGCCAAGGCGATCGCCACCTTGGTTACCGAACGCCCGGAGACGCACGTCACGCTGCAGTCGATGACCTCGCCCGAAGTGATCGATCGCGTCGCCAGCCGCGAAGTGGAGCTGGGCGTGGCGTTCGAGCCAGTCAACAATTCCGAGGTGGAGACCGAGGTGCTGGTCAAGAGCGGCGTGGCCTGCGTGATGCCCGACACGCACCCGCTGGCCCGGCTGGAACGGATCGGCGTTCGCGACCTTGCCGACTACCCGATCATCACCTACCTGCCGCACTACTACATGCGCGCGCACGTGGACCGGATATTCAACGAAGCCGGCATCGCGCCGCGCATCAGCGTCCAGATCAGCATTTCGCTGACCGGCATGACGCTCGCCTACTACGGCGCGGGCGTGGCGCTGATCGAACCCTATCTGCTGACGTCGATGCCGCTGCAGGGCCTGACGGCGCGGCCGCTGAAGTCGTCGATCGACTTCCGGACGGTGCTGCTGCGGGCCAAGTCGGCGCCCAGTTCGGTGCTGGTCGACATGTTCGTCAGGCACCTGAAAAAAACGGTGGCCGAGATGGCTGCGCATTAGCGGGCCTTATGGGCCGGCGATCAATATTGATTAGACAGTCCCGCCGGCGCGCCATCAGAATTGCTGCCCACGTCGAGTTAAGCGAGGCATTTTCAGATGACGTTCCCCAATTTGACGACCGATTTTCCGTCGGTGCGGGAAACGGTGAGCCGGGAAGAATGGCAGGCACGGCTGGAATTGGCGGCCTGTTATCGCCTGGTCGATCTTTTCGGCATGACCGACCTGATCTACAACCATATTACGCTGCGGATCCCGAATACCGAGGATCATCTGCTGATAAACCTGTACGGCCTGCTCTACAAGGAAATAACGGCCTCCAGCCTGGTAAAGATCGATCTGGAAGGGAATATCCTTTCCAAGCCGCCCACCGATTATGGGATCAATAAATCGGGCTACGTCATCCACGGCGCCATCCACGCCGCCCGGCACGACGTCAAATGCATCATCCATACCCATACCCGGGCCGGGATCGCCGTATCGGCGATGGAATGCGGGCTGCTGCCGATGTCGCAGACCAGCATCCGCTTCGTCGATCACCTGGCCTACCACGCCTACGAAGGCCCGGCCATCGACCTGGCCGAGCGCGAGCGCCTGGTGGCCGACCTCGGGCAGCACAACGCCATGATCCTGCGCAACCACGGACTGCTGACCTGCGGTCCCAGCGCGGCCGAGGCGTTCAACCTGCTCTACAACCTGGAACTGAGCTGCCGCGCCCAGGTGGACGCGCTGGCGGGCGGCACGAAACTCCAGCTGCCCACGCCCGAGGTGCTCGCACGCACCGCCCACCTGTACCAGCCGGGCACGCGCCGGCCCTACGGCGTGCTGGAGTGGCCCGCCATGCTGCGCCTGCTGGAAGCGCAGGCCAGGCATTCCGGCTACCCGCCTTATTGGGCCTAGGTTTTTCCCGAGCCATTTTTCAATCCACCGGAGGAGACCGGCATGTTGTTCATGGTCATCAGCACCCCACGCCCCGAGCAACCATCGGCCATGCGCGCCGGGCAGCGCGCGTATTGGGACTGGATGAATCCCTTGCTGGAGTCGGGCGTGGCCAGGCACGTATGGCTCAAGGCCGGCCGCGGGGCGGTCGCGGTGTTCGAGGTCGACTCGAACGAGGCGCTGCACAAGCTGGTCAACCAGTGGTCGGAAAACGTCCCGGCGCATTTCGAGATCATCCCGCTGGTTTCGAAGGCGCACCAGGAAGCCATCGCCAACGCCGGCACCAACCCGATGGACCTGTGAGGCGGCGCGCCCGCGCCTTTCCGATCCGCGACCATGAAGGTGAAAAAATCGAGTCTCTGAACCTGCTGGGATCCTCCCACGCCAAACCGGATTTCACGCCTCCCGCCGGGGCCTGCGATTGCCACGTCCACGTCTTCGAGGACCACGGCAGGTATCCGCTGGCCGCCGACAGGCCCTATACCCCCGCCGAGGCCACGCTGGCCGACCTGGCCGCCGTGCTCGGCTGGCTGGGGCTCGGGCGCGCGGTGATCGTGCAGGCTTCCCCGCAGGGAAACGACCACGCTTGCCTGGCCGACTCGCTGCGCGCCATCAACCGGGGCGGCGCGCTGGAAGCCCGGGGCGTCTGCGTGATCGGCAGCCGCACCTCGGATGCCGAGCTGCAAGACCTGCACCGGGCCGGCGTGCGCGGGGCCCGGGTCAACCTGCATACGGTGGGCACCCATAGCGCGTCGGCGGCCCGCGAATCGATATTGCGCGTCGCCGGGCGGGTCGCTCCGCTGGGCTGGCATGTGCAGACCTTTACCGACCTGAACGTCATCGCCGGCCTGCGCGGCGAGCTGTCGCGCCTGCCGGTCCCCATCGTGTTCGACCACTTCGCGCTCGCCAGGGCCGGCGCCGGCATCGGCCAGCCCGGTTTCGACGTCCTGGCCTCGCTGTTGGCGCAGGGCAAGGCCTATGTGAAGCTTTCGGCCACCTACCGGATGTCCGGCCCGGGAGAAGAGGCGGGGGTGCAGGACCTCGCGCGGGCGCTGATCGACGCGAATCCGGACCGGATCCTGTGGGGCAGCGATTGGCCGCACACGGTCGGCACCATGGTGCCCGGTTCGGAACGGCTGGCCGTGCGGCCGTTCAAGGCGGTCGACGACGGCGCGGCCCTGTCGCGGCTCAGGCAATGGACGCAAGGCCGCGCCGGCCTGCTCGACCGGATCCTGGTGGCCAACCCCGCGGCGCTGTACCAATTTTGAGGAGACCGACCATGGCGAGCGAACCCCCTGATCCCGATGGCACGCGAATGCCGGACAGCCAAGGCGCCGGCCAGACGGACCTGCATTACCGGATCGACGACCACACGGACCCATGGGTGCAGCCGCCGGTCGTCCTGTTCGTCCACGGCTTCGCCGAGAACACTCAGGCCTGGCGCACCTGGGTGCCCGCGTTCAGCCGGCATTTCCGCGTCGTGCGCTTCGACCAGCGCGGCTTCGGCGAATCGCCGCCGGTGGACGGCCGCGGCTTTTCGACGGCGCAGTTCGTGCAGGATCTCCACGCGCTGATGCAGGCGGTGTCGCCGCGGCGCCCGGTCCACCTGGTGGCCGGCAAGAGTGGGGGGATCAGCGCCGTGGCGTTCGGCGCGGCGCATCCGGACCGGCTGGCGTCGCTGACCCTGGTCAGCCCCGCGCTGCAGGCGCCGGACACCACGGGCTGGCTCGAACGCATGGAGCAGGGCGGCATGTACGAATGGGCCCGGTCGACCATGCGGCAGAGGCTCGGCGACGCCATGCCCGAAGCGGGCATCGAATGGTGGAGCCGGCTGATGGGCGCCACGCGGCTCGACACCGCGCTGGCCTATATGAAATGGGTGTCCGCCGTCGACTGCCTGCCTTTGCTGGCCGGCATCCGCTGCCCGGCGCTGGTGCTGGCCGGCAACACCGCGCGCCGCGGCCGCGAGGCGTTCCTGGAAATGGCCGCGCGCATGCCGAACGGCCGCTACCAGGAGATCGAGGTGGACGGCTACCACGCGGCGGCGGTGGCGCCGGACCGCTGCGCCGCCATCGTCACGGATTTCATCGCGGATATTGGGCACAGCGACACGAATCGAGGAGACCACCATGCGAAGCAGAATGCTTGAACGCCTGATTTTCGTTGCCTGCGCGGGCGTTTTTTCCTGCGCGGCCGCCGCCTATCCGGACAAGCCGATCCGCCTCGTGGTGCCCAGCGGCGCGGGCGGCATCACCGACATCCTGGCCCGGCTGCTGGCCAAGGACCTGAGCGCCAGCCTGGGGCAGCAGGTCTACGTCGACAACAAGCCCGGCGCCGGCGGCATCGTCGGCTCGCAATCGGTGGCCACCGCGCCGCCGGACGGCTATACGCTGCTGATGGCGTTCCCGTCCCACGTCGTCAACCCCACCCTCTATCCGAAGCTGCCGTACGACTCGGTGAAGTCGTTCGCGCCGGTCGCGATGGTGAGCAAGGTGTCGCCGGTGCTGGTGGCGCGGCCCGACCTGCCCGCCAGTTCGACGCGGGAACTGATCGATTACGCCAGGAAGAACCCCGGCAGGGTCAACTATGCGACGGTCGGCACGGGCAGCCTGGGGCACCTGGCCTCCGAGTTGCTGAACCAGATGGCGGGCACGAAAATGACGCACGTTCCCTACAAGGGGGCGCCGCAGGCGCTGACCGCCACCATGGCGGGCGAGGTCGACATCTACATGGTGTCCTCTCCCAGCAACGTGGTCGAGCCCTATCGCGCGGGCAAGCTCAAGGTACTCGGCGTGAGCCAGGGCGAGCGGCTGTTGCTGCTGCCGGAGGTGCCGCCGCTGTCGGATACGCTGCCCGGCTTCGAGGTGTTCGGCTGGAACGGCATCCTGGCGCCGGCCGGCACGCCGGCGCAGATCGTGAACACGCTCAATCGCGAAATCAACCGCATCCTCGGGTCGGCGGAATTCCTGCAGATCCTGCGCAACGAAGGCGCCACGCCGGCCCCGCTGTCGCCGGAGCAGTTCTCCAAGCAGATCGCGGCGGATATCGGGCGCTGGGGCAAGGTGTTGAAGGACGCCAACATCAAGCCGCTCAACTATTGAGGGCCGCGGCGTCCACTACAATTCATATTTATGCACCCCGCGACGGGGGGCGGCGATATGACTTACAGCGTCAAAGAGATCTTCTACACGCTCCAGGGCGAA
This sequence comes from Pigmentiphaga soli, assembly GCF_039541095.1. Lineage (NCBI taxonomy): Bacteria > Pseudomonadati > Pseudomonadota > Betaproteobacteria > Burkholderiales > Alcaligenaceae > Pigmentiphaga > Pigmentiphaga soli. Next base: position 15,284 of record NZ_BAABFO010000039.1, on the reverse strand, counting down.
GGCCTGCGCGCGGGCCGGCCGGCGGTATTCTGCCGCTTCGCCGGCTGTAACCTGTGGACCGGCCGCGAGGCCGACCGCCCGGATGCGGTCTGCCAATTCTGCGATACCGATTTCGTCGGCACCGACGGCACGCTCGGCGGCAAGTTCTCCACGGCCGGCCTGCTGGCGGCGCGCATCGCCGCCCAGTGGCCGGCCGGCGCCGGGCACCGCTACGTCGTCCTGACCGGCGGCGAACCGCTGCTGCAGGTCGACGCCGCGCTGATCGACGCGCTGCATGCGCACGAGTTCGAGGTCGCCGTCGAAACCAACGGCACGGTGGCCGCGCCGCCCGGGATCGACTGGATCTGCGTCAGCCCCAAGGCCGGCGCCACCTGGGTGCAGCGCAGCGGGCACGAACTCAAGCTGGTCTACCCGCAGCCGGGCCTGCCGCCCGAAGCGGTGGACGGCTCCGGTTTCCGGCATCTGCTGCTGCAGCCGATGGACGGCCCGCAGGTGCGCGAAAATACGCGTGCCGCCATCGCCTATTGCCAGGCGCACCCGCAATGGCGCCTGTCGATGCAGACCCACAAAGTATTGAACATCCGATGACGACTTCCGCTTCTTCCGATGCCATCTACGAGCTGTCGCAGCGCTTTTTCTTCGAGGCGGCCCATACCCTGGAGCGCGAAATCGAAACCGCCGGTAGCCGGCGCATCCACGGCCATACCTACGAGGCCGAGGTCACCCTGAGCGGCGTGCCCGATCCGGCTTCGGGCATGCTGATGGACCTGGCCTTCCTGCGCCAGGAGATCGCGCGCGTGCGCGACATGCTCGACCACCACTTCCTCGACGAAGTGCCCGGCCTGCGGCCGGCCACCCTGGAAAACCTCTGCGGTTTCATCCGCCGCCAGCTGGAGCCGGGGCTGCCCCTGTTATCGGCCGTGACCGTCGAACGCCGCGCCAGCGGCGACAAATGCGTGCTGCGCTGGCGGCCCGCCAGGGCCGGCTGAAGACCACGGCTGCCAGCCGGCGGGCCGGGCGAACGCTTCCCCCAAGGCCTTGGCCCGATTGGGTTTACATTTGTTTATCATCGCTTGCCGCCGCAAGTGCCGAAAGCGTGTGCACACTCATACATAGCGAAGGATAAAATTCCGCCGTCTTCGCTGGGGCGTGCCAATGCCAGGATTCCTGAGGAGGGCCGCCCGTCCGCCGGCCAGCAGCGCAACGCCGGCCCGTGACGGGCCTGCGGTGCCGGGTATCGCGCATTTCCTTTTCTTCGGCAGCCTGTCGACGGCCGCGCTCGTCCTGATCGTGTCGGCCGTGACCCTGTGGCAGACCTACCAGTACGCCTGGGAGCGGGGCCGCCGCGCGGCCGAGAACCTGCGCCAGAGCGTGACCGGCTATATGGACCAGCACATGCGGCTGTACACGGCGGCCCTGAATTTCGCCTACGGCGCGCTGCATTCGCCGCAGACCCGCGGCCTGCCGGACGAGGCCAAACGCCTGATGCTGGAACTGGCCGCGCAGAGCAACGCCTATGTCAGCGGCGTGCTGGAACTGGACGCCAAAGGCGACGTGATCATGGCGTCGTCCTCGGTGCCCACCGGCCTCAATTTCGCGGACCGCGACTATTTCACCGTCCATCGCGACGATCCGCACGTCGGCGTCTACGTCAGCAAGCCTTTCGCCAACCGGGTCACCCCCGGCACCAGCATCGCGCTCAGCCGGCGGATTTCCCGGCCGGATGGCAGCTTCGCGGGCGTGGTCGCGATCTCCATCCGGCTGGCCTACATCGAGTCCTTTCTGTCGACCATCGACATGGGGCCGCAGGGCGCGCTGCTGCTGCTCAGCGGCGATGGCAAGATCCTGGCGCGGCAGCCGCCGCGCGACCGCCAGGGCCAGGTCGGGACCGACATTTCGCAGAGCGACGTGTTCAGGCGCATGCAGGAGATGGGCTCGGGCGCCTTCGTCGGCACGGCGGTGGTGGACGGCATTGAACGCTACTACACCTTCACGCACGTGCCGGGCCAGCCGCTGATCGTCAACGTCGCCTTCGCCACCGGCGATATGTTCGAAGCCTGGCGCGAGCGTTCGATCGTCACCGGCGGCCTGACGCTGGTGACCTGCGCGATCATCGTCGCGCTGTCGCTGCTGCTGCGCCGCGAGTTCCGCTCGCGCGCCATCATCGAGGCCGACCTGGCCCGGCTTTCGCTGACCGATCCGCTTACCGGCCTGGCCAACCGCCGCCGCTACGACGACATGCTGCGCCGCGAGTGGCGCCGCACCGCGCGCACCGGCTCGCCGCTGGCCCTGCTGCTGCTGGACGTGGACGGCTTCAAGCAGCTCAATGACCGGCATGGCCATGCGCGAGGCGACGAAGTGCTCAGGGCGCTCGGCCGGATCGTGGCTGCGGCCGCCCAGCGCGTGGGCGACCTGTGCGCCCGCTACGGCGGCGAGGAATTCGCCGTCGTGCTGCCCGACACCACCCGCGAAGGCGCGCTGGCCGTTGCAGAGCGCATCCGCGCCGCCTGCGAGAGCCTCGACGCCGGACTGCCGCCGTTCACCGTCAGCATCGGCGTCAACGCCGTCCATCCCACGTCCGAAATGTCGATGGCAGCCTTCCAGGAAGCGGCGGACAAGGCCTTGTACGAAGCCAAGGCGGCGGGGCGCAACCGGGTTGTGGTGGCAGGCGGCGCGTTCCAAGCGCCGGCCGCTTGAAGGGCCGACGCCCGGATAGCCGGGTTGCGCCGAAAATCCGACCCCCAGGTAGCCCACCAGACTGTCGGGTAGTGCGCCGGCTGGCCCGGTTTCCTTACCATTTGCTCCTGAATTTGCGCATAGCGCAATAAAAAGAGAAGCAATTTGTCCGCTTCGCACAGAGCCCTGCTTCCGGGGCCCTTGCCGGACCACACAAAGGAGACCCTTGCATGGCGCCAGCCCCCATCCCCAGAACCGGCGGCCAGATGGTGGTCGATGCCCTCAAGATCCACGGCGTCGATCATGCATTCTGCGTTCCCGGCGAGAGCTTCCTGCCGGTGCTCGATGCGTTGCACGCCGCGAGCGGGACGATTCGCACCATCGTCTGCCGCCAGGAAGGCGCCGCCGCGCACATGGCGGAGGCCTACGGCAAGCTGACCGGCAAGCCGGGCATCTGCCTGGTCACGCGCGGCCCCGGCGCCACCAACGCCAGCATCGGCGTGCACACCGCGCGCCACGATTCGACGCCGATGATCCTGCTGGTAGGCCAGGTGGGCACCGATTGCCTCGAACGCGAAGCGTGGCAGGAGATCGACGTGCGGCGCACGTTCGGCGCGCTGGCCAAATGGGCGACGCAGATCGATCACCTGGAGCGCATGCCCGAACTGCTGAGCCGCGCCTTCCACGTCGCCACCTCCGGCAGGCCGGGGCCTGTCGTCATCGCCCTGCCGGAAGACCTTCTCTACCGCCAGATCGCCGTGCCGGACGCCGGCGTGGCGGGACGGACCGCTGCACATGCGGGCGACGCCCAGATGAAGTCGCTGCGCGAACTGCTCGCGGCCGCGCGCCGCCCCGTGCTGATCCTGGGCGGGGGCGGCTGGAACGCGCAGGCCTGCGACGGCATCGCGGCGTTCGCCGAGGCCTTCGGGCTGCCGGTCGGCACCGCCTTCCGGCGGCAGGACCTGTTCGACAACACCCATGCCCAATACGCGGGCGACATCGGTTCGGGCATCAACCCCAGGCTGGCGCAGCGCCTGCGCGACGCCGATCTGGTGATCGCGGCCGGGGCGCGCCTGAGCGAAACCACGACCGCCGGCTACACGCTGTTCGACATCCCGAAGCTCAAGGCGGCGTTCGTCCACATCCATCCCGACGTGGAGGAACTCGGCAAGGTCTACCACCCCGACCTGGCGATCAATGCCGGCATGCCGGAGTTCGCACGCGCGGCGCGCGCCCTGGCGCCGGCCGCAGCCGTCTCGTGGGGGGCATGGACGGCATCCGCCCGCGACGACTACCTGGAACGCCTCGCGCCGGTACCGACGCCGGGAAGGCTGAATCTGAGCGAGGTCGTCACGCATATCCGCCGCCACGTGCCGGCCGACACGATCGTGACCAACGGCGCGGGCAACTATGCCTCGTGGGTCCATCGCTTCTATCAGTATCGCGGCTTCCGCACCCAGCTGGCGCCGACCAGCGGCGTCATGGGATATGGCACGCCGGCGGCCTGCGCCGCCGCCCTGGTCCATCCGGACAGGCGCGTGATCTGCTTCGCCGGCGACGGCTGTTTCCTGATGAACAGCCAGGAACTCGCCACCGCGAAGCAGTACGGGCTGCGCATCATTTTCATCGTGGTCAACAACGGCATGTACGGCAGCATCCGCATGCACCAGGAGATCCACTATCCCGGCCGGGTGTTCGGCACCACGCTCGAGAACCCCGATTTCCCCGCGCTCGCGTCTTCCTACGGGCTCGAGGGATTCAGGGTGGAAAGAACCGAAGACTTTCCCGCCTGCTTCGGGCGCGCCCTCGAGGCCGAGCGCGGCGCGCTGATCGAACTGCGCATCGACCCCGAGGCGATCAAGCCCCAGATGACGCTCACCGAGCTGCGCAACAAGAGCCTTGCCCGTTGAGCGGGCCATCCACAGGGTGCGCAAGGCGCGCCCGCCCACGTATTGCACTCATCAAAGGAGATTCCATGCGCAAGATGTCGTACTTCGCCGTTGCGGCGATGCTTGCCTGCGGGCTGGCCCCGGCCGCTGCGCGGGCGCAGGCCGACTGGCCCGCCAGGCCGATAACGATGGTGGTGCCGTTCACGCCCGGCGGCGTGTCCGACAACATCGCCCGCCCGGTGGCCGAGGCCATGGGGCGGGCGCTCGGGCAGACGGTGGTGGTGGAAAACCGCGGCGGCGCGGCCGGCCGGATCGGCATCGCCCACGTGGCGAAGTCGGCGCCGGACGGCTACACCATCCTGATGTCCCTGCCTTCCATATCGATACTGCCGGAGACGGACAAGGTCATGGGCCGCGAACCGATGTTCACGCTCGGCCAGTTCAGGCCGATCGCCCGCATCACCGCCGATACGGTCGTGCTGGCCGTGCGCGCCGACAGTCCGTGGAAGACCATCGGCGACTACGTGGCCGAAGCGCACAAGCGCGACATCACCTACGGCTCGCCGGGCACCTACGGCGCGCTGCACATTTTCATGGAGGCCTTCAAGTCGGCGGCGAACCTGCGCCTGCAGCACGTACCCTATGCCGGCGCGGCGCCCGCGGTCGTCGACGTGCTGGGCGGCCAGATCGAATCCATCATCGGTTCGCCCGCATCGGTCATGCAGCAGGTCAAGGCCGGACGCCTGCGCGTGCTGGCGCACTGGGGCACGGGCCGGATCGCATCGCTGCCCGACGTGCCGAGCCTGACCGAGGCCGGCTATCCGGTGTCTTTCGCCCAGTGGTCGGGCGTATTCGTGCCGGCCGCCACGCCGTCCGCCGTCGTCGACAAACTGCGCGCGGCCGCCCGCTTCGCGGCGCAGGATGCCAAGGTCAGGCAGGCCATCGAGGACGTGGGCATATCCGTGCAATACCAGGACGCCGCCGAGTTCCAGGCCTATTGGCGGGACGACACCGCGAAGCTGGCGGCGGCCGTGCAGAAGATCGGCAAGATCGACTAGGCGCGCCTGGCCGCCTGCTCACCCCGCCTCGTGCCGGATGGCCGCCGGCTCGTCGTCTTCCGGCCAGGTTTCCTCGGGGCTCGCGGCCTTCGCGCCCGCCAGCGCCCCATCGGCCAGCGTGAGCCCGCGCGTCAGTTCCAGCGCCTGCCGTTCGAACAGGCGCCGGTACTGGCCGCCGGGGATGCGGATCAGTTCGGCATGGCTGCCTTCCTCCACCAGCTTGCCCTTGTCCAGCACCAGCAGCCGGTCCAGCGCGCGCACGGTGGACAGCCGGTGCGCCACGACCAGCGTGGTGCGGCCTTCCATCAGCCGCTCCATCGCGCGCTGGATCAGCACTTCGCTTTCGCTATCGAGGCTGGAAGTGGCTTCGTCCAGGATCAGGATGGGCGCGTCGGCCAGGAAGGCGCGCGCGATCGCCACGCGCTGGCGCTCGCCGCCCGACAGCTTGACGCCGCGTTCGCCCACCAGCGTGTCATAACCGCGCGGCAGCTGCATGATGAAGTCGTGCGCGCTGGCCTGGCGCGCCGCGCGCTCGATCTGTTCGCGGGTGGCGCCGGGGCGGGCATAGGCGATGTTCTCGGCCAGCGTGCGGTGGAACAGCAGCGGCTCCTGCTGGACGATGGCGATCTGCCGGCGCAGCGAGGCCTGCCGGACGGCGGCGATGTCCTGGCCGTCGATCAGGATGCGGCCGGCGGTCACGTCGTACAGGCGCTGGATCAGCTTGACGAAGGTCGTCTTGCCGGAGCCCGAATGGCCTACCAGCCCGACCCGCTCGCCCGGGGCGATGCGCACGTTGAAGTCGTCGTACAGCGGCGTGGCATGGCCGGCGTAGCGAAAGCCCACGTGATCGAAACGGATCTCGCCGCGGTCGATGGCGATGGCCGGCGCGCCGGGGCGGTCTTCCACGCCCAGCGGCTGGCCTTCCATCGCCACCAGCTCTTCCATGTCGTTGACCGAACGCTGCAGGTTGCGGAAGTGCATGCCGATGTCGCGCAGATAGGCCTGCAGCATCGAGAACATCGTCAGCGCGTAGGTGATGTCGCCGACGCCGGCCCGGCCGTTGCGCCACAGCACCAGCACCGAGCCCAGCACCGCGGCCTGCATGGCCAGCAGCAGCGCGCTCTGCACGCCGCCGTTGGTGGTGCCGCGGCTCCAGGTGCGCCGGGTGCGCAGCTTCCATTTGCCGATCACCCGCGCCAGACGCGCCTCTTCGCGCTCTTCGGCGCCGAAGGCCTTGACCACCGCGTTGCAGGTGACGGCGTCGGCCAGCGCGCCGCCCATCCGCGTGTCCCAGCTATTGGCCAGGCGCGCCGACGGCGCCACGTAGGCCAGCGACAGCGTGACGGTAATCGCGATGTACAGCAGCGAGGCCAGCCCCACCACCAGGCCCATGACCGGCCAGTGGAAGGCCAGCAGCACCGTGGAGCCGAGCAGCATCACCAGCGACGGCAGCAGCGCGATCAAGAGCGTGTCGTTGAGCAGGTCGAGCGCCCACATGCCGCGCGTGATCTTGCGCACGGTGGAGCCGGCGAAGCTGTTGGCGTGCCAGTCGCTGGAGAAGCGCTGCACGCGGTGGAAGGCGCCGGCGCCGATCTCGCTCATCATCTTCAGCGTGAACGAGATGATGTTGCGGAACATGCTCTGGCGCAGCAGCGCGGCGCAGACGCCGAGCGAAATCAGCGTGGCCAGCGCGGTGACGGCGGTGCGCCAGGCGCCATCGTCGGCCGCGCCCGCGGCCACGGCGCCGACCAGGCGCCCGGCCATCAGCGGCACCAGAACGTCGGCGCCCGCCGACAGCAGCGCCGACAGGCCGATGAACACGATGCGCCAGGGCTGCCGGCCCCAATGCCTGAAAGTGAAGCCGAGGACGTCCCGGAAGGCCTGCCCCCGCAAATCGATTTTCCTGCGAACCATGCGGAAGATCCCCGGCCGCTAGGCCTGGACCACCTCGTATCTGTCGCGCTTCCTGCCCAGCAGGTTGACGCCTTCGATGCGGATCAGCCGCGTGTCGGCGGCGCGGCTGGGCGAGTGGACGTCGCCTTCGTTGTACAGATAGGCGACCCCCGGCGTGAGCGAATAGACCCGCTCGGCCGCCACCTTGCCGGGCCGGCCGGCGGCGGGCCGTTCGAGCACGCGCCAGTCGGTCATCTCGGTCACGCCCTCGGCCTGGCCGTAGATGGCCCAGCTGTCGGCATGGTCGTGCGGCCCGCTGTGGCGCGCGCCGCGATAGACGTGCGCCAGGATGCAGAAGCCGAGATCGGGGTCCTCGTACAGCAAATGCCGTTCCTGCGCCTGGTCGGGGCGGACGTTGTCGGCCACGAAGTCGGCATCGGAACAGGCACGTTCCACGTGGCGGCGGACCTGCTCGCGCCCCGCCGGCCCCGGTTCGGCCAGCAGGGCCGCACGGCAGTCGGCGGCGAATTGTTCCAGCGTATAGCTCATGACGGTTTCCTTGCGCCGCGGCGGGGCGCTCCGTCGATTATCACATCCCCGGCGCCCGCCCCGCGTCGCCGTCCGTTTGCGCGGCCTGCAGCACGCCGCGCAGATAGCCGATCTGGAACGCGTGGCTGGCGTGGCCGTAGTCGGTGTCGCCGGTCACGTGGGGCGCGTGGTCGGGCTGCACCAGGCCTGCGTACCCGGCCGCGCGCAGCGCCCTCATCGTCCGGATCATGTCGAGCTTGCCTTCGTCGGGAAACACTTCGTCGAATTTCTCCGGCGTGCCCTGCACGCCGCGGAAGTGCACGTAGCCGATCCGGCCCTGCCGGCCGAAATGGTCGATCGCGCGGTACACGGCCTCGGGCTCCATCATCTGCGCGAAACAGCCCAGGCAGAAGGTCATGGCCAGCGCGGGGCTGGGCACCGCGGCCAACATCCGGTCGTAGGCCTCCGCGCTGCGCACGATGCGGGCCACGCCGGCGATGGCCGGCACCTGCGGGTCGGACGGGTGGATGGTCAGCGTGACGCCGCTTTCCTCGGCCACCGGCACGATGGCGCGCAGGAAGTACAGGAAGTTGTCCCACGCGTCTTCCTCGGCCAGCGTGCCGTAGCGCGACGGCGGCACGCCCTGCACCAGCGCGCTTTCGAAGCGGGTGATCTTGGCGCCGCCGCGGCCCTCCTCGATCGACGTGCGCCACAGCGGGATCGGCGCGCCGGCGTTGTAGTGCCAGGCGCTCTGCAGGATCGGGATGCCGGCGCGGCCCATGTTGCGCACCGTCCGGCACAGGTCTTCGATCTGCTCGTCGCGGCCGGGCAAGCCGAAGAACACCTTGTCCCAGCGGCGGAAGTTCGGCAGCCCGAGCGCCGCCACCGTCATGCCGCGCGCCTCGACCCACTGCTTCAATGCGACCAGATCGTCCAGTTCGTAGTACGCGCCTTCGCGCAGCCGCGACAGCGACGACCTGCCGGTCGGGTCGTTCACGCCCATGTCGAGAAAGGCGACGGTCAACTGGTCCACGCCCAGCTGCCTCAGGTAGGCGATGTTGTCGTCGGTCAGCGACTGGTCCAGGATCAAGCGTTCCACGATCTTCATAGTGCCCTTCCTCCATGCGCCGCACCGGCGTCGTCTCCATGTGGACCGCGGCAGCGGCGGTCCGTTCGACGCGCATTCTAGTTGTTCGCCGTGCCTTTGAACAAAGGAGCGGCCTTGGCGTGCAGCAGCGCGGCCAGCCGCTCCACCACGGGCGATTGCGGGCGGTCCTTCAGATAGGTGACGCCGAAGTTGCGGTACAGCGTGGTGCCGGCCAGCGGGACTTCGCGCAGCGCATCGACGCCGGCCAGCATGCGGCGCGACACGAAGCCCAGCAGGTCGGTCTCGGCCACCACCTGCGGGATCAGCGACAGCGAATTGGTTTCGATCTGGGGCACGGGGCGGGCCAGGCCCTGGCGCTCGAATACCGCGTCCAGCCAGGTGCGGCTGGGCACGGAGGTATTGGGCAGCGCCCAGCGGTACGGCGCCAGCGCATCGAGCCGCAGGTTGCGGCGGCGGAACACCGGGTGGCCGCGGCGCGCGGCCACCACCACGGTGTCCTTGAGCAGCGTGCGGAACGCGAATTCCTGGTCCTCGCCGTCGGGCACGAAGCCGAGGATCAGGTCGAGCGTGCCTTCGCGCAGCTCGCGCCGCATCTCGTAGTTGATCGATACCCGCACCTGCAGCGCGATGTCGGGCGCCTCGGCCAGCAGCAACAGCGAGATCCGCGGCAGCAGGTATTCCGCGCCCAGCGGCCCGCAGCCCAGCCGCACCAGCCCTGCGGTGCCGCGGCCGTGCGCATCGACCTCGTTGCGCACGTCGTCGGCCATGCCCAGCAGCGAGGTGGCCCGGTTCAGCAGCGCCCGCCCGGCGGCGCTCAGCGTCTGGCCGCGGCCGTCGCGTTCGAACAGCCGCACGCCCAGCGAGGCCTCCAGGCGGTCGACGGCCTTGATCAGCGTCGGCTGGCTGCGGTGCATCAGCGCGGCGGCGCGGCGCGTGTTGCCGCTTTCGGCGATGGCGACGAAGTATTTGAGATCCCGCAATTCCACGGCGCGCGCCTCAGGTCCAGGCTTGTTCAATCGATCAATATTAGCGATCAAATATAAAAAATAATCAAGCAGACGGAATCAATGAATCGTCTTACTATCGCTTCGCACCGGACACCGGATCCGATATCGGCAGGCGGCCGGGGAGACAGGATGCCGGCCGTCCCCGGCGCCGCCGGATGCGCCGGCAGCGCAGCGGGACGGCCAGGCAACAGCCTGCGAGGAGACAGTAGTGACAAGGCAATACCGACACGTCGCCGCGCTGGCGACGGCATTCATGGTGGCGGCCGCGCCGGCGGCGCACGCCGCCTGGCCCGACGACCAGCCCATCGAGATCCTGGTGGGCTTCGCCCCCGGCGGCGCCAACGACGTCATGCCGCGCATGATGGCGCCCTTCATGGAAAAGCTGCTGGGCGGCAACGCCAAGTTCGTCGTGGTCAACCGCCCCGGCGCCTCGGGCGACATCGCCTGGAGCCAGCTGGCGCGCGCCAAGCCCGACGGCTACACCATCGCGATGATGGCCACCCCGGCCTTCCTGACCAACCAGATCCGGGGCCTGTCGTCGTACGATGCGGCCGCCATCGTGCCGGTGGCGCGCGCGATGGACGACCCCGCCGTGCTGGTGGCCGGCCCGCGCACCAAGTTCGACAGCCTGGCCGAGGCCGCGCGTTTCCTGGCCGGCAAGCCCGAGCAGCTGTCGCTGGCCACCAACGGCGTCGGCACCAACGGCGACATGGTCGCGCGTTCGCTGGCGGCCGCCGGCGTCAAGCTCAACGTGGTGCCGTTCAAGGGCGCCGGCGACATCCGCACCTCGCTCAGCGGCGGCCACATCGACCTGGCCGTGATGGGCGCCACGGAGTACCTGTCGGCCTCGCAGGGCGACAGCCGGCTGCGCGCCATCGCCCAGTTCTCGCCCGCGCGGCGCGCCTTCCTCGACAAGGTGCCGACCGCCAAGGAACAGGGCTACGACATCGCGATTTCCTCGGAGCGCGGTTTCGCCGCGCCGCGCGGCGTGCCGCCCGAGATCCTGTCCAAGCTGGAATACGCGATCCAGGCCACGCTGCGCAACCCGGACTTCCTGGCCAAGGTGCAGGACCAGGCGCCGACCATCCTGTTCCAGTCGGGCGCCGACTGGGCCAGGCGCATGCCGCAGCAGAAGGCCTTCTTCTCGAAGATCTGGGAGGCGACGCCGGACCGCTGAGCGTCGCCTTCCGCGCCGGCGGCGCCCGCGGGCGCCGCAGTGTCCGTTTCCCTCTCTCATCGATGCCGCTTCCATGTCGAATCAAGAATCCATCATCGAACAGGTCCGCTCGCTGCCCACCGGCTGGCTGGTCGACGCCATGTCGCGCCTGGGCGTTTGCGGCTGGACCGACGGCGTGCGGCCCGTTTCGCCCGTGCGCCGCAGCTTCGCCGGGCGCGCCGTGACGGTGCAGTACCTGCCCAAGCGCGGCACCGGCCCCAAGGCGCCGAACCACTACGAGGTGATGCGCAACATCGCGCAGCCCGGCGAGGTGCTGGCGATCGCCGCGGGCGGCACGCCGTGCTGGCTGCTGGGCGAGAACCAGGCCCACGTCGGGATGTACCGCGGGCTGGCCGGCATCTGCGTGGACGGCGGCATCCGCGACCACGACGAAGTGGCCGGTCTCGACGTGCCCGTATTCGCGCGCGGCGCCGGCACGCGGCCGTATTCCACCCACCTGGAACTGACGGCGGCCAACGTGCCGGTCGCCTTCGCCGGCGCGCAGCTGCGGCCGGGCGACATCATCGTCGGCGACTGCGACGGGCTGGTGGTGATTCCGCGCGAACGCGAGGCCGAGATCGTGGCCGCCGCGCAGCACGTAGGCGTGGTCGAGAAGGAGATGGAGCTGGCCATCGCCCGCCAGGCGCCGCTCGAAGAGCTGGCCGCCATTTCTCGTCGCAAGAAACAGGGCTGACGGCCCGCCACCGGATAGCGCATGAAAATCACCGGATTCCACACCCAGCTCGTCACCCTGCCGGCCGACGAACCCCTGGCCGACGGCCCCACCGTGGCCGGCGCCGGCCGCAGCTTCGTTACGCTGCGCCTGCGCACCGACGAGGGCATCGAAGGCATCGGCATCACCTATTTCGGCGCCGCCCTGGTGGCCACGCTGCGCAGCGGGCTCGAACAGCTGGCCGCGCTGGCCGTGGGGCAGGACCCGATGCGGCCCGAGGCGGTGCTGGACCTGCTGCGACAGCGCGCGCGGCCGAGCGGCCCGGCGGGCATCTTCACGCTGGCGGTGGCCGCGCTCGACCTCGCCATGTGGGACATCAAGGGCAAGGCGCTCGGCGCATCGGTGTCGCGCCTGCTGGGCGGCTTCCGCACCGAGGTGCCGGCCTACGCCAGCGGCGCGATGATGCGCGAATTCCCGCTCGAACAAGTGGTCCAGGCCGGCCCGCGCCTGCTGGAAAAAGGCTTTACCCAGATGAAGATGCAGCTCGCGCTGCACGGGCCGGCGTCGAATGCCCGCGAGCTGGAGCGCATCCGGCTGGTGCGCGAGGCCATCGGCCCCGACGTCGACCTGATGTGCGACATCAACCAGCGCTGGAACGTGCGGCAGGCGATCTCGCTGGGCCGGCGGCTGGAAGAATTCCACCTCTACTGGCTGGAAGACATCGTCGCCCACGACGACCCGCCCGGGATGGCGCGGGTGGCCGAGGCGCTCGATACGCCGCTGGCGGCCGGCGAATACCTCTACGGCATCGCGCCGATGCGGCACCTGATGCAGGCCAACGCGGTCGACATCGTGATGATCGACCTGATGCGCGCGGGCGGCATCACGGGCTGGATGAAGATCGCCGGCATGGCAGAAGCCTTCAACCTGCCGGTGGTCAGCCATCTGATCCCGGAGGTCCACGCGCACCTGGTGGCGGCCATCCCCAACGGCCTGACGGTGGAATACATGCCGTGGGCCAGTCCGCTGTTCAACGAAAAGCTGGAAATGAAGAACGGCCTGCTGCAGGTGCCCGACAGGCCTGGGCTGGGGCTGACCTTCGACGAAGGTGTGCTGGCCCGCTACGCAGCGGCATGAGGAGACACAACATGGATCGTCGCAATTTTCTTCTGTCGGCCGCGATCGGCGGCCTGGCCTCGTCCGCCGCGCGGGCGCAAGGCGAATCCTTTCCCACCCGGCCGCTGAGGCTGGTGGTGCCGTTCCCGCCCGGCGGCGCGGTCGACGTCAACGCGCGCATGCTGGCGCGGGCGGTCGAACCCATCCTGGGCCAGCCGGTGGTGGTCGACAACCGCGGCGGCGCCAACGGCATCATCGCCTACGACATGGTGGCCAAGTCGCAGCCCGACGGCTACACGCTGCTGCACACCTCGATCGGCATCGTGCTCAACCCGTCGATCTACAAGAAGCTGCCGTACGACACCGTGCGCGATTTCCTGCCCATCACCGACGCGCTGGTGGGGCAGGGCGCGGTGCTGGTCATCAATCCCAAGCTGCCGGCCAGGAACCTGCGCGAGTTCATCGAATACGCGAAGACCCATCCGTCGTCGTACGGCTCGCCGGGCGTGGGCAACAGCATGCACCTGATCGGCAACGCCTTCGACCAGAAGGCCGGCACGCACATGCAGCACGTGCCTTACAAAGGCGCCGGGCCGGCGCTCAACGGGCTGGTGGCGGGCGACATCCAGGCCATGTTCGTACCGGCCGCGGTGGCCGCGCCCTACCTGAAGAACGGCCAGCTGCGCGCGGTGGGCTATTCCACCTCGAAGCGGCTGGACATCATCCCCGACGTGCCGACCATCGACGAGGCCGGCGTGCCCGGCTTCGACATGTCGACCGGCTGGCACTCCTGGTTCGCGCCGGCCGGCACGCCCGCCCCCGTGATCGACCGCATCTACGGCGCGCTGCGCACCGCGCTGGCCCAGGACAGCGTGCGCGACTATTTCATCAAGAGCGGCTACGTGCCCACGGCCCACCCGCCGTCGGAGTTCAAGCAGATCTTCATGCACGACCTGGCCACCTGGGGCGCGGTGGCCAAGGCGGCGAACATACAGCCGGATTGAAGCGCCGGGACGTCCGATCCGGGGGGAACGCGGCTTTATATAATTTCCGCGTCGTTCCTCCTTTCGGGTCGCATCATGGCTAGGCGCATTCCACCGCTCAATCCGCTGCGCGTTTTCGAAGTCGTGGCGCGTACCCAGAACCTGACCACCGCCGCGCAGGAGCTGCATGTCACGCAGTCGGCCGTCAGCCGCCAGATCACCGTGCTGGAGTCCTACCTGGAGAAGAAGCTGTTCCGGCGCGGGCGGCGTGGCATGACGCTGACGCGGCAGGGCGCCATGTATGCCGAGCAGATCATTCCCGCGTTCGAAGAAATCGCGCGCGCCAGCGAGTCGCTGGACAAGAGCGACAGCAGCGTGCGGGTCCGCACCCCGACGACGTTCGCCGCCAAATGGCTGATCCCGCACCTGCCCGACTTCCAGCGGCAGCATCCGAAGATCCAGGTCCACGTCATCAACGCTCTGCCCGACGTCGATTTCGAATACGATCGCGATCCAGTCGACATCAGCGTCGTGCAGGGCGACGGCCGCTGGCCCAAGGCACACGCCGAGTTCGTTTTCGAAGATCGCATCGAGCCCGTGTGCTCGCCTGACTATCTGGCCCGCTACGGCGCCGATCCGGACCGCCCCGAGACGCTGCTCGGCCACCGGCTGCTGGTGTCGCGCAACCGCCGGCGCGACTGGGACGACTGGCTGGCGGCCACCGGCCTGGCGCATTGGGCCGCCGACACCGAGCGCATGACGTTCAGCATTTCGGTGCTGACTTGGCAGGCGGCGATCGAAGGGCTGGGCATCGCCATCGGGCAACTGCCGCACCTGGGGCGCGATTTCGCCAGCGGCGCGCTGCTGCGGCCGTTCGGGCGGCCGGTGGCGCGGCGTACGGCGCACTATGTGGTCAGCGCTCCGGCGAACCGGCAGACACGCGCGGCGCGCGTCTTCCACGAATGGATGGTGGACGTCATCGCGGCCGAGCTGTCGGCCGCCGCGCCGGGGGCCGTCGCGGTCACGCCGGCCGCGGATGCCGCACGTTCGGTCCTGCCGGCCGTATCGCCGGCGGCGGCTGGCTAGTGTTCTGTCCCGTAAATTCGCCGTCACAAGATATGGTTAGGATAAGGCCTT
>NZ_BAABFO010000038.1:0-36454 GCF_039541095.1 Pigmentiphaga soli | reverse complement strand
GGCCGGCTGCGCGGCCACGCGGCCGCAGGGCGCCGCCGGCGTCTCGACCTGGACCGCCGGCGGCTGCGGCGCGCAGGCCGACAGCGCCAGCGCGGCGCAGGCCAGCGCGATCGGGCGTAAACGGTTAAATTGCAGGCAATACGGTTTCGTCGCAAGAAATCCGCGAACAGACATTATGTGGTTGCTCCTTCTGGAAGCCTTGTTGGCGCTCGCTGTGTTTGTGCTTATCGTCGCCTGGACCATGTGGCCCAAGCGGCGCGACCTGACGCGCAAGGGCGACGGCACGCAGGCGCCGGCCGGCGGCCGGCAGGCCCCGGGCGATCCGGATCAGTGAAGCGTGCGCGGCATGGCCAGCACGAACTCGGGGATTTCCACTTCGAACGGCGTGCCGTTGTCGCCCACGCAGTGGTAGGTGCCGCGCATCGTTCCCACGGGCGTGGATAGCGGGCAGCCGCTGGTGTATTCGAAGCTTTCGCCGGGCTTGAGCAGCGGCTGCTGCCCCACCACGCCCAGGCCGCGCACTTCCTGCTGGCGCTGGTCGCCGTCGGTGATGATCCAGTGCCGGCTGATCAGCTGGGCCGGTTCCGAGCCGGTATTGGTGATGCGGATCGTATAAGCGAAGACGAATTGCCGCTCCGCCGGATCCGACTGTTCGGCAACGTACCGGGGCTGGACGGTGACCGTCAATTCGTGAGATTTCATGCCTTTGCCATGTCGATGCGTGAACTTTCATACAATCGGCCGGCAACTCCATCGTTCCATTCCGAGGGAATTCCCATGTCTGTTCCGACACCCGCCAGCCGAGCGGCTACTCGCATTGCTCCCAGCATTCTATCCGCCGATTTCGCCCGGTTGGGAGAAGAAGTGCGCGCCGTGGCCGCCGCCGGTGCGGACTGGATACACTTCGACGTGATGGACAACCATTACGTGCCCAACCTCACGATCGGCCCGATGGTGTGCGAAGCCATCCGGCCCCATGTGGAGCTGCCGATCGACGTCCACCTGATGGTGGAGCCGGTGGACGCCCTGATCCCGATGTTCGCCAAGGCCGGCGCCAACGTCATCACCTTCCACCCCGAGGCCTCGCGCCACGTGGACCGCTCGCTGGCGCTGATCCGCGACCACGGCTGCCAGGCCGGGCTGGTGTTCAACCCGGCCACCCCGCTGGACTGGATGGACCACGTCATGGACCGGCTCGACCTCGTGCTGCTGATGTCGGTCAACCCCGGCTTCGGCGGCCAGAGCTTCCTGCCGTCGGCGCTCGACAAGCTGCGCCAGGCGCGCGCCCGCATCGACCGCTGGCAGGCCGCCACCGGCCGCGCCATCCTGCTGGAGATCGACGGCGGCGTCAAAACCGACAACATCGCGCAGATCCGGGCGGCCGGCGCCGATACCTTCGTGGCCGGCTCGGCCATCTTCGGCAAGCCGGACTATGCCAAGGTGATCGCCGAACTGCGCGCGCAGATCGCGCACGGCGAGTCGTCATGGGCCTGAGCCAGGCGGCGGTCGTCCAGGCCCGTCCGTCCGGCCGCTGGCGCGCCGCGCTGCTGGACCTGGACGGCACGCTGCTCGATTCGGTGCCCGATCTCGCCCATGCGGCCAACGCGATGCGGGTCGAATTCGGCCTGCCGCCGCTGCGCGACGACGTGATCGCCACTTTCGTCGGCCGCGGCATCGAGAACCTCGTGCGGCGCGCGCTGGCGGGCAGCCTCGACCCGCAGGAGCCGGCCGTCGCCGACGCCGCAGACCGCAGCGCCGCCCCGGCAACTGGCGCACAGGCCGCCGCCGGCCGCTTCGACCGCGCCCTGGCCGCGTTCCGCCGCGCCTACCACCTGGTCAACGGCGAGAAGGCGCGCATCTTCGAGGGCGTGCCCGAAGGCTTGCGGGCCATGCGCGAACTCGGCCTGAAGCTGGCCGTGGTCACCAACAAGCCGGAAGCGTTCACGCTGCCGCTGCTCGAGCGCACGGGGCTGCGCGCGTATTTCGACGCCGTGGTCAGCGGCGATACCTGCGCCCGCAAGAAGCCCGACCCGATGCCCGTGCTGCGCGCCTGCGAGCTGCTGGGCGTGGCGCCGGCCGAGGCCGTGATGGTGGGCGATTCGATGCATGACGCGGCGGCCGGCCGCGCCGCCGGCTGCCCGGTGCTGCTGGTGCCCTACGCCTACAACGAGGGCCGCGACGTGCGCATGATCGAGGCCGATGGTATAGTGGCCACGCTCCAGGATGTGGCGCGATGGATCGCAGCGCCCGCGAAAAACTGACATGATTCCCATCATTCACCCCTCGTTCCTCCAAGCGCGCCCCTGGCGGCGCTGGTGGCGTTCGTCAGCCGGGTGGCGATGATTCCCCTGGCCGGCGCGGGCTTCACAGCGGCGCGCCGGCCTTCCTGAACACCTTCGAATCTCCGCCCGCGTCCCCGACCGCAGGCGGGTTTTCATCGTGCCCCTCGGTCGCCGGATGCGGGATCCGACCAGCATCGATCCGTTTCCGAGGCAAACATGACCGAAGTCGAATTCCAGGCACTGGCCGCCCAGGGCTACAACCGCATCCCGCTGGTCTCCGAGACCTACGCCGACCTGGACACGCCGCTGGCGCTGTACCTGAAGCTGGCCCAGAGCGGCCCGCAGGGCGGCGCGATGAGCTGCCTGCTCGAATCGGTGGTGGGCGGCGAGCGCTTCGGCCGCTATTCTTTCATCGGCCTGCCGGCCCGCACCGTGCTGCGCAACCGCGGCAGCCTGACCGAAGTGCTGGTGGACGGCCGCGTGGCGGAAACCCACGAAGGCGACCCGCTCGAATTCATCGCCCGCTACCAGCAGCGCTTCAAGGTGGCGCTGCGGCCCGGCATGCCGCGCTTCGTGGGCGGCCTGGCCGGCTACTTCGGCTACGACATGGTGCGCCACATCGAGCCGCGCCTGGGCCCCTGCACCAAGCCCGATCCCGCCGGCATGGGCGAGCCGGTGCCCGACATGGTGCTGCTGCTGATCGACGAACTGGCCATCGTCGACAACCTGAGCGGCAGGCTGTACCTGGTTGTGTACGCCGACCCGTCGCAGCCCGAGGCCTACGCGCGCGCCCGCGCCCGGCTGCTCGACCTGCGCGCCCAGCTGCGCCGGCCGGTCGACGTGCCCTACAGCCAGGCCTCGATGAGCACCGAGGCGCGGCGCGACTTCCGCAAGGAAGACTACCTGGCCGCGGTGCGCCGGGCCAAGGAATACATCGCCGCCGGCGACCTGATGCAGGTGCAGGTGGGGCAGGTGATCGCCAAGCCGTTCCGCGATTCGCCGCTGTCGCTGTACCGCGCGCTGCGCTCGCTGAACCCGTCGCCGTACATGTACTTCTGGAACTTCGGCGACTTCCACGTGGTGGGCGCCTCGCCCGAGATCCTGGTGCGGCAGGAGAAGGTGGTCGAGCAGGGCGAGGCCAAGAACAAGGTCACCATCCGGCCGCTGGCCGGCACCCGGCCGCGCGGCGCCACGCCCGAGGAAGACGCCGCGCTGGCGGCCGAGCTGCGCGCCGATCCGAAAGAGATCGCCGAGCATGTGATGCTGATCGACCTGGCCCGCAACGACATCGGCCGCATCGCCGAGATCGGCTCGGTCGAGGTGACCGACCAGATGGTCATCGAGCGCTATTCGCACGTGATGCATCTGGTGTCGAACGTGACCGGCACGCTGCGGCCCGGCATGAGCTCGATGGACGTGCTGCGCGCCACCTTCCCGGCCGGCACGCTGTCGGGCGCGCCCAAGGTGCGCGCGCTGGAGCTGATCGACGAACTGGAGCCGGTGCGCCGCTGCGTGTACGCGGGCGCCGCCGGCTACCTGAGCTATGGCGGCGAGATGGACGTGGCGATCGCGATCCGCACCGGCGTCATCAAGAACGGCACGCTGTACGCCCAGGCCGCCGCCGGCATCGTGGCCGATTCCGACCCCGAGAAGGAATGGCTGGAAACCGAGGCCAAGGCCCGCGCCGTGCTGCGCGCCGCCGAGCAGGTGCAGTTCGGACTGGACGACCCTATCTGACGGTTCGCGCCGCGCGCGTGACTCAGGCTCCGGTGGCCACGGGATACAGCGGCCGGCCTTCCGAAAAGAAGCGCGTCACGTTCGACACCACGGTTTCCACCAGCGCCGCCTGCGCGGACTGGGTCGAGCCGCCCACGTGCGGCGTCAGCACGGCGTTCGGGAATTTCAGCAGGGCGTCGGAGACTTGCGGCTCCTGCTCGAACACGTCGCTGCCGACGCCGGCCAGTTGCCTGGCGTCGAGCACGCGACACAGCGCCGCCTCGTCGACCACCGACCCGCGCGACACGTTGACCAGGTAGCCCTCCGGCCCCAGCGCCTGCAGCACGCGGGCATCCACCGCGTGGAAGGTGGAGGCGTCGGCGCTGGCCGCCACCACCAGCACGTCGGCCCACTGCGCCAGCGAAACCAGGTCGGGAAAGGCCTGCACGTCGTCGTCGGCGGGCGGGCGGCGGGTGTAGCAGCCGATCGTCATGTCGAGCGCGCGCGCCCGGGCCGCCACGCGGCGCCCCACCTGGCCGTAGCCGAAGATGCCCACCCGGCCGCCGGTCAGGCCGCGCGCCGCAGGCAGGCGCACGCCGGCGTCCTGCCACTGGCCGGCGCGCAGGTAGCGCTCGGCCACCGGCAGGGCGCGCATGATCGAGATCATCAGGCCGATGGCCAGGTCGGCCACGCTGGCGGCATTGATGCCAGGGCTGTTGGAAACCTGAATGCCGCGCTCGCGCGCCGCCGCCAGGTCGACGCCGTCGTAGCCCACGCCCCAGCAGCACAGCAGGCCGAGCCGCGGAAAGCGCGAGAAAACGGCGTGGCCGGTGTCGAGCGAGCCGCGCGTGACGGCGGCACGGACCTCCAGCAGCGCTTCCGGCGCAGCCTCGAAGGCGTTGATCACGCGGAAACCCGATTCCTGCAGCCGCTTGGTCAACAGCGGCGGCATGGGAGCGAGCAAGGCGACGGGGGGCGATTCGGAAGTTGTCATCAAGAGGGGACCGGCTGCGTTGTCGTTGGCCGATTATAAGAATTTGGCAACGTGCGCGAGAAAAAAAGAAATACCCGCCGCGCGCCGTCCGGTCACAGGCCTGCGGCGCGCAACGCCCCGCCGAGCGCGCGCCGTGCGGCCTTCAGGCCTTCTTGCCGGGCAGCGCGCCTTCCTGCACCAGCACTTCGTGCGCGGCCTTGAACGCCTCCAGCCCGGCCGGAATGCCCGAATAGGCCGTGGCGTGCAGCAGCGCCGCCTTGATCTCGTCCACCGTCACGCCATTGTTCAGCGCGCCGCGCACGTGCAGCTTGATCTCGTGCGACTTGCCGGTGGCGGTCAGCATCGCCAGGTTCAGCAGGCTGCGGGTCTTGCGGTCCAGCGTCGGGTCGCCCCAGGCCCAGCCCCAGGCCCACGCCGTGGTGGCGCGCTGGAACGACATCATGAACTCGTCGGCGTTGGCGAGGGACTTGTCGACGTATTCCGGGCCGAGCACTTCGCGCCGGATCGGCAGGCCCTTGTTGAACAGCGCGTCATCATCGGACATGGTGGCTCCTGGATTGTCTGCAGCAGTGGGAAGTCGGGACGGCGCCGAGGCGGCGGCCGCAGGCACATCATAACGGCCCGTCACATCGGCGGCGCGCAATGATCGGCCATGTCGCTTTGGCTTTGACAATGCGCCGGAACGGCATATTCTGGCGGATGTTGCTCTCCCTTCTTCGATAGAGGATGTGCCATGCCCAAGAAGATCCAGAACGAATCCGTCGAGGCGCTGAAGGCCAGGCGCCGCCGGCCGCTGGTCACGCCGACCGACCTGAAGGCGGAGGCCGCCGCCGATATCGGCGCGGCCATGAACGCCATCCTGGCCGACGTCTTCGCGCTTTATCTGAAAACCAAGAATTTCCATTGGCACATGAGCGGCCCGCACTTCCGCGACTATCACCTGCTGCTCGACGAACAGGCGGACCAGCTGTTCGCGATGACCGACCCGATCGCCGAGCGCATCCGCAAGATCGGCGCGACCACCCTGCGCTCGATCGGCCACATATCCAAGACCCAGCGCATCCTCGACAACGACGCCGACTACGTCCAGCCGCTGGACATGCTCGCGGAGCTGCGCGAAGACAACAAGACGCTGGCGAAGGGCCTCAGGGAAGCCCACGAAGTCTGCGATACCCATAACGACATCGCCACCGCCAGCCTGATCGAGAACTGGATCGACGAAACCGAGCGGCGCACCTGGTTCCTGTTCGAGGCGAGCCGCCAGGGCGACGGCACCGGCCATTGAATGCCATGCCGCGCCGTGCCCCGGCCGGGCGGCGGCCGCCCGCCGGGGCCCGCCCGCTACGGCTGGCGCAGCGCGGCGAAGTAACGCCCCGGCGGCTGCCCCAGCGACTTCCTGAACATCGTGATGAAGGCCGTGACCGAGTCGTAGCCGAGGTCGTTGGCCACCCGCTGCACCGACGCCCCCGCCGCCAGCCAGCGCAGCGCCACGATCAGGTGCAGCTGCCGCCGCCAGCGGCCGAAGGTCAGCCCTGTTTCGCGCAGCACGAGCCGGGCCAGCGACCGTTCGCTCATCGCCAGCCGTTCGGCCCAGGCGGCCAGCGTGGTGCGGTCGGCCGGGTCGGCCGTCAGCGTGTCGGCGATGCGGCGCACCTTGGGATGGTCGGAGATCGGCAAGTGCAGCTGTTCCACCGGCATGGTGGCCAGTTGATCGAGCAGCACGCCCACCAGCCGCGCGGTCGGCCCCTCGCGCGCATAGTCCTGGTCCTGCGCGGCCAGGTACTGGATCAGCTCGCGCACCAGCGGGCTGAGCGACAGCGTACAGCATTCGGAAGGCATGTCGGCCGCCCCCGGCTCCACGAACAGGAAGCAGATCCGCGCGTTGGCGGTGACCTGATTGCTGTGCGGCATGCCGCCTGGAATCCACACGCCGCACTGCGGCGGCACCATCCACAGCGCGTTCGGGACTTCGCAAGTGACCCCGCCGTGCAAGGCCAGCACTAATTGCCCCTTGCGGTGGCGATGCACCGGCTGTTCCGAGCGGTTTTCGGCCACCTCCAGGCGCAGCGCGACCGCCGGCCGCGGATTGGTGTCCGGGTCGAATCCCGACAGGAAGGCGCTGGATGCGGCATCGCCTGGCATGATTTAGCGATAAATAGTCAACCCTGCTGTATTACACCAGAAGCAGGACGCGTAGCCTACGGGTATTCCCCAGGAGTTTCCAGATGGCTACATCGACACGGCCTCGCCAGGCCGCCGCGCCGGCGCTGCTTTACGCCGGCATCCTGCTGATCGCCGCCAACCTGCGCGCGCCCATCACCGGCGTCGCGCCGCTGCTCAACCTGATCCGGCCGGCCTTCGGCCTGGGCACCGCCGCCGCCGGCGCGCTCACGACCCTGCCGCTGCTGGCCTTCGCCGCCGTGTCGCCGCTCGGCGCGCGGGCGGCGCGCGCCTTCGGGCTGGAACGCACGCTGTTCGCCGCGCTGGCCGCGATCGCCGCCGGCATCGCGCTGCGCTCGGCCGGCACCGCCGCCTGCCTGTACCTGGGCACCGCCGTCATCGGCATGGGCATCGCGGTCGGCAACGTGCTGCTGCCCAGCCTGGTCAAGCGCGACTTCCCGCAGCGCGTGGCCGCCACCACCGCGGCCTACGCGCTGGCGATGGGGCTGGCCGCGGCGCTCGGCTCGGCGCTTGCCGTGCCGCTGGCGCATGCCTGGGGCTGGCGCGGCGCGCTGGGCGCGTTCGCCGTATTGCCGCTGGCCGCGCTGGCGGTCTGGGCCGCCCAGCTCGGCGGGCACGCCATGCCGGCGCGCGGCGCGGCATCCGCCCCGCATGGCGGGGGGGCGCTGTGGCGTTCGGCGCTGGCCTGGCAGATCACCTTGTTCCTGGGCCTGAATTCCACGCTGTACTACGCGGCCGTCGGCTGGCTGCCCACCATCCTGGCCGACGCCGGCTTCTCGCCCGCCCGGGCCGGCTCGCTGCACGGCCTGCTGCAGCTCGCCACCGCGCTGCCGGGGCTGGTCCTGGGGCCGCTGCTGGCCCGGCTGCGCGACCAGCGCGCGCCGGCGGCCGCCGTGGCGGGGCTGGCCGCCATCGCCTTGCTGGGGCTGCTCGCGGCGCCGCAATGGGCCGCCGTCTGGGCCTTCATGCTCGGCTTCGGTTCGGGCGCGGCGATCATCCTGGGGCTGGCCTTCGTCAGCCTGCGCGCCGCCAGCGCGCAGCAGGCCGCCGCGCTGTCGGGCATGGCGCAGGGCATCGGCTATCTGCTGGCGGCCGCGGGCCCGTCGGTGGTCGGCGCGATCCACGACGGCCTGGGGGGCTGGACGGTGCCGCTGGCCGGCTGCGCGGCGCTGGCCGCCGGCGCGGCCGCGATGGGGTGGCTGGCGGGCAGGAACCGGCATATCGGCGGCGCCTAGCGGTCCGCGGCGCGTCCGCGCCTTCTATACAGCCAGTGCATAGACGTATTCAATCATATCTGTTGTCTGCGCTATTTGGCCTACATACACTCCGCGTGTCCTTTGTTCGCCTATAGCCATGACACCAGTCGTCCAGGGCCCGCTGCGCGGTATCAGAATCGTCGACATGACGATGGAGGTGATCGGCCCGTACGCGACCCAGCTGATGGCCGATCTGGGCGCCGACGTGGTCAAGGTCGAGCCGCCGCAGGGCGACGGCCGCCGCACGCAGGGTCCGTCGCGGCATCCGAAGATGACCTCGCAATTCCTGCACAACAACCGCGGCAAGCGCAGCATCGTGGTCGACCTCAAGCGGCCGCAGGGGCGCGCCGTCGTGCTGCGGCTGTGCGAAGAGGCCGACGTCTTCGTCTACAACAGCCGGCGCGCCGCGATGCAACGGCTCGGGCTCACCTGCGAGGACGTATCGGCCGCCAATCCGCGCATCGTCTACTGCGGCGCCGCGGGCTTCGGCGAGGGCGGCCCCTACGCGTCCAAGCCCGCCTACGACGAGGTCATCCAGGGCCTGTCGGCCATCCCCATGCTGCAGGCCAGGCTGAACGGCGCGGCGCCGTCCTTCCTGCCCTTCATGTTCGCCGACCGCAGCTGCGGGCTCATGCTCGCGCACACGCTGCTGGCTGCGCTGCTCGCGCGCGATCGGCTGGGAACGGGACAGGCCATCGAATTGCCCATGTTCGAAACGCTGGCCGCGTTCGTGCTCTCCGAACACATGGAGGGCCGCGGCTTCGAGCCCGCACTGGGCGAGGCCGGCATGGACAGCATGTTCGCGCGCCGCCCCGCGCGTACCCTCGATGGCTACCTCTGCTACGCGTTCGAGCGGGACGACCAGTTCGCGGCTTTCTGCGACCTCGTGGGCCGGCCGGAGATGATGTCCGACGCGCGTTTCGCGCGGGGCGCCGAGCGCGACCGCAACATGGCGCAGTGCCACTGCTTCGTCGAAAGCGAGCTGGCCGGCCGCACGACCGCCGAATGGCTGGCGCGTTTCGACCGGGCCGGCCTGCCCGCCGCGCCCGTGCGCTCGCTCGAGCAGCTGATGGACGATCCGCAGCTGCGCCAGGCCGGTTTCTTCAAGCCGGTCGAACACCCGACCGAAGGACCGCTGGTGATGATGCGCGTGCCTACGCGCTGGTCGGATACGGAACCGGAGAACACGCGCCCGGCCCCGCTGCTTGGCGAGCACACGATCGAGGTGCTGCGCGAGGCCGGCTATGCCGGCGCCGATATCCAGGCCCTGCTGGCCGACGGCGCCGTGCGCGCCGCGCCGGCAAAGCAAACCGCCTGATGACGACAACCGCCTTCCCGAAGAGCATCGAATGGAATTGAACAATTTCACCGCGGTCGCGCAGGACGACGACCGGCTCGCCGCGCTGCGCGCCGAGGTCAGGCAGTTCCTGGCCGACGCCCGTTCCGCCGGCGTCTTCACCCGCGCCACCGGCTGGGACCACTGGGACCCGGACTTCAGCCGCGAGGTTGGCGCGCGCGGCTGGATCGGCATGACCTGGCCCCGCCGCTACGGCGGCCAGGAACGGAGCTCGCTGGAGCGCTACGTCGTCACCGAAGAGCTGCTGGCCGCCGGCGCGCCGGTCCGCGCGCACTGGATGGCCGACCGGCAGCTGGGCCCGCTGCTGCTCAGCGCCGGATCGGAAGCGCAGAAGCTGGCCTATCTTCCCCGCATCGCCAGCGGCGAACTGTTCTTCTGCTACGGGCTGAGCGAGCCCGACTCCGGCTCCGACCTGGCCTCGATCCGCACGGCCGGCAGGAAAGTGGAGGGCGGATGGTCGATCACCGGGCGCAAGGTCTGGGTAGGCTACGCCCACCGCGCGCACATGATGAATCTGTTCGCGCGGACCTCTCCGCGCAGCGACGAAGACCGCCACGGCGGCGTCACCCAGTTCATCGTCGACATGAAGACCCCGGGCATCACGGTGCGTCCCATCATCAGCCTGGCCGGGGAGCACGATTTCAACGAGATCGTCTTCGACGACGCCTTCGTTCCCGACGACATGGTGATCGGCACGGTCGGCAACGGCTGGAAGCAGGTGACCGGCGACCTCGCGCACGAGCGCAGCAGCCCGGAGCGCTGGCTCAGCAGCTTCGGCCTGCTGACCCAGCTGGTCGACCGCGTCGCGGCGCGGCCGGCGGAGGCCGACCTGGAAAAGCTCGGGCGGCTCGTGGCGCAGCTGTGGACGCTGCGGCAGATGTCGTTCTCGATCGCCACCATGCTGGGCCGCGGCGAAGCGCCCAACCTGGAGGCCGCCCTCATCAAGGACCTCGGCAACGCCTTCGACCAGGACGTGCCGGCCGTGGCGCGCGAGATCGTGTCCGAACAGGCGCGCGCGGCGCTGCCGCCGGAGGACGCCTTCAACACGGTGATGGACCGCGCCCTGTACTACAGCCCCTCGTACACCATCCGGGGCGGCACCAAGGAAATCCTGCGCGGCGTCATCGCCAAAGGACTGGGGTTGAAATGAACGACACGCAGCGCATTCTGCAAGAGTCCGCCAACCGGCTGCTTAGCGACCTGTGCACCCGCGCCGTGGGCGATGCGGCCGAGCAGGGTACGTGGCCGGCCGGGTTATGGCGTGCCCTGGAAGAGACGGGCCTTGCCGCCGCCGCCCGCAGCGAAGCCCGCGGCGGATCGGGCGGCGACATCCATCATGTGTACGTCCTGGTAAAGGCGGTCGGCGCGCATGCCGCGCCCGTGCCGCTGCCCGAAACCCTGCTGGCCGAACAGGCGCTCGACGCCGCCGGGCTGCCGGCCGCGGACGGCCCGGCCACCATCGCCCCCGTGCTCCGCGGCGACCGCCTTGCCATCAGCCGCCGCGGCGGGAAGATTCGGCTCTCCGGCGTGGCGCATCGCGTGCCCTGGGCGCGCGATGCGCGCACGCTGGTCCTGCTTGCCGACGACGGCGGGCAGGCCGCCACCGTGCGCCTGGACTGCCCCGGGGTCGAGGCGCAGGGCTGGAACCACGCGCGCGAGCCGCGCGACACGCTGCGCTTCGACGACGCCGCGATTTCGCCCGACGCCATCGGCGCGCCCGGCGCCGGCCTCGGCCATGACGACCTCTATCTGCGCGGCGCGCTCGCCCGGGCCGTGGCCATGGCCGGCGCGCTCGAAACCGTCCTCCGGCTGACGGTGAACTACGCCCGGGAGCGGGTACAGTTCGGCCGGCCCATCGGCAAGTTCCAGGCGGTGCAGCAGCAGATCGCGGTGCTCGCCACGCACGTCGCCGCGTCGAACGCCGCCGTGCAGGCCGCGATCGCGGCGCACGCGTCCGGCGGCGGCGATTTCCAGGTCGCCGCCGCCAAGACCCGCGTCGGCCAGGCGGCGGGCATCGCCGCCGCGATCGCGCACCAGGTGCACGGCGCGATGGGCTTCACGCACGAGCACGATCTCCATCGCAGCACGCGGCGGCTGTGGGCATGGCGCGACGAGTTCGGTTCCGAGGTGGAGTGGGCGATGTGGCTGGGCCGCAGCGCGGCCCGAACGGGCGGCGAGCAACTGTGGCCCTTCCTGACCTCGCAACGGCACACGCAAGCAGAGGAGGCATCCAGCCTATGAATTCCGCTCTCGAAGGACTGCGGATCCTGGACCTGAGCCAGGTGGTCTCGGGCCCGGTCTGCACCCAGATGCTGGCCGATTTCGGCGCCGACGTGGTGAAGATCGAGCGCCCCGGCAGCGGCGACCTGGCCCGCAACACGCGGCCGCAGCTGGGCGGCTTCGGCGCCAACTTCCTGGCCTTGAACCGCAACAAGCGCAGCCTCGCCGTCGACCTCAGCCACCCCGAGGGCAAGGACATCGTGCGCGCGCTGGCGCGGCGCGCCGACGTGCTGGTCGAGAACTTCCGGCCCGGCGTCCTCGACAAGCTGGGTCTGGGCTACGAGGCCTTGGCGGCGGCCAATCCGGGGCTGGTCTACGCGTCGATCAGCGGCTTCGGCCAGACCGGCCCCTACCGCGACCGCAAGGGCCAGGACATCCTGGCGCAAGCGCTGGGCGGCATGATGTGGCGCAACGGCGCCCGCGACGACCCGCCCACCTTCGTCGGCTTCCCGGTGGCCGATTTCATGGCCGGGACGCTGCTGTGCCAGGGCATCCTCATCGCACTGCAGGCGCGGCAGCGCAGCGGCCGCGGCCAGCGCATCGAGACCAACCTGCTCGACAGCGTGCTGTGGCCGCAGCTCCAGGACATGACGATCTACCTGAACACTAGGCAGCCGCCGGCCCGCCCCCCGCGCGGCGGCACGCGGCCCCACCACGGTCCCACGTCGGGCGTCTTCAAGGCGCAGGACGGCTACCTGGTGGTGACGCTGGTGTTCGAGACCGGCAACCACGTCTCGAAAATGTGCGCCCTGCTCGGGCTTCCCGATCTCGGGGCGGACCCCCGCTACGCCACGCCGGCCCTCGCGCTCGAGCGCTACGACGAACTGCGCGAACGCTTCGCGGCCGAATTCGCCAAGCGGCCGGTGCGGGAATGGATAGAGGAGCTGGAACGGCAGGACGTGATGTGCGCGCCGGTCCAGGCCTATGAAGAGATCGCGGCCGACCCGCAGATCCTGCACAACGGCAGCCTGGTGCAATCGGGCCACCCCGGCGGCGGCACCCTGGACTCGCTGGCGAATCCGCTCAGGATGTCGGAAACCCCGTGGCATCTGCAGTCCGGGCCGCCGGCGCTGGGCGGGCATACGGACCAGATCCTGGCCGAACTCGGGCTGGAGGCCGGCATCGCCGACCTGCGCCGGAGAAAAGTCGTCGCCTGAACACGCTCACGCCGTCCCGGCCGGGCGCCACATCGTCGCGCCCGCATCCTCGCCGCCGCCTTCCTCGCGGAAGATCTCGCTGGTCACCACCTCGGGCGAGAGCTCCGGGGAAAACAGCCTGATGAAATGCAGCGCGTACTGCCGCAGGCAGTCGAACCTGCGCACGCCCAGGTGGATCCGGGTCGCTCCGAAAAGATGCTTCGCGTCGATCGCCTTCAGGCCCCGGTCCTGTTTCGCGTCGTAGCCCAGCGAGGTCATGATCGCGATGCCCAGCCCGTGCTTGACATAGGTCTTCATCACATCGACGTCGGTGGCGCTGAGCACGATGTTCGGCGTCGTCTTCCCGCGCTTGAACGCCTCCATCACCCGCGTGTGGATGGAAAACTCGGCGTTGTAGGTGATCAAGGGAATATCGGCCAGGTCGCGGATCGATACGGTGCGCTTGGCCAGCAGCGGATGGCGGTTCGGCACCAGTATCACGACCGGATGCTCGTAGCAGGGCAGTAGCGCCAGCTCCGGCGGCGGCCTCACGGCCGTGGACGAGATCGACACGTCGGCCTCGCCGCTCACCAGCCATTCGGTGAGCTGCTGCGGATTGCCCTGGCGGATGTTCACCTGCACCTTCGGATAGTCGCGCGCGAACGCCTCCAGCACCTTGGGCAGCACGTACATCGCGTGCGTATGCGAGGTCGTGACGACCAGGCGTCCCGAATCGTGCGAGCTGAACTCGCTGCCGAGCTTCTTCAGGTTGTCCGCCTCGCGCAGCATGCGGCGCGCCGCCTTCAGCGCCTCGGCGCCGGCCACCGTCAGCCCGGTCACCCGCTTCTTGCCGCGCCTGAGCAGCGCGATGCCGAGTTCGTCTTCCAGCGCCTGGATGTGGCGGCTGATGCTCGGCTGCGAGGTATGCAGCAGCCCCGCCGCCCGCGACATGTTGAAACCGCATTCGGCCAGCGTGCAGAAGTATCGGATGTGGCGCAGGTTCATGGCTCGACAGGTATACGGATAGTGAATAGACGTATTCAATCATATCTGTTGTGTGCGCTATTTGGCTTACCTACACTCCTCGTGCCATCGGACCCCGGCCGGCCACTATCAATATCTGAATATCGCGAGGTAGACACTTGGATCTCCAACTGAAAGACAGGACCGCGCTGGTGACGGGCGCGAGCATGGGCATCGGTCGCGCGGCCGCCAAGGCGCTGGCGCAAGAGGGCGTGCGGGTCGGCATCGCCGCGCGGCGCGTCGAGGCGCTGGACAAGCTCGCCCAGGAGATCGTCGAGGCGGGCGGGCCCGAGCCCGTCGTGCTGCCCGTCGACCTGTACGAGGCCGACGCCACGCAGAAGCTGGCGGCCGCGGCGCAGGACAGGCTCGGGCAGGTCGACATCCTGGTGAACTCCGCCGGCGGCAGCCGGCCGGTGAAGTGGGACGCCCCGCGCGCGGCGTGGGAAGAGGGCATGACGCTCAACTACACGCGCATCCAGGAGCTGACCAGCGAACTGCTGCCCGGCATGGCGGCGCGCAACTGGGGCCGCGTGATCAGCCTCACCGGCACCAGCGAACCGCGCTGGCCGAACACGGCCTTTCCGGCGAAGGCCGCGCTGCACATGTGGTCGAAATCGATCTCGCGCGATCTCGCAAAGCTCGGCGTGACGATCCACTGCATCCAGCCCGGCCGCATCATGAGCGAGCAGATCTACCGGCTGCACCCGACCGAGGAAGACCGCAGGGCCTTCTGCGAGCGCGAAATCCCGATGGGCCGCTTCGGCGAGCCGGAAGAACTGGCCAACCTCATCGTATTCCTGGCCTCGCCGCGCGCAGCCTACATGACCGGCACCGTGATCCCGGTGGACGGCGGCATGTACCGCTTCGCGTACTGACCGCGGTCCGCGCGCGTACCGACAAGAAACATATCCAGGAGACCGGTATGAGAAGAGTGCCAGCCTTTGTCGCCATGCTGCTGCTGTGCGCGGGCGCCTTCGCCCAGCAGCCGTATCCCAGCCGACCGATCCGCTTCATCGTGCCCTACGCGCCCGGCGGCGGCACCGACATCGTCGCGCGCCTGCTGGCGCAGCGGCTCGGCGAAAACCTGGGCCAGCCGGTGGTGGTGGAAAACCATGCCGGCAGCAGCGGCGTGATCGGCACCGAGATGGCGTCGAAGGCGGCGCCCGACGGCTACACGCTGCTGCTGGGCACGACCGGCCCGTTTGCGGTCAACCCCAACCTCTATCCCAAGCTCTACGACCCGGGCAAGGATTTCGCGCCGGTCTCGCTCGTTTCGAGCGCGGCGCAGCTGCTCGCGGTCAATCCCTCGCTGCCGATCAAGTCGGTGAAGGAACTGATCGCCTACGCCAAGGCCAACCCGGGCAAGCTCGCCTTTTCCTCGGCCGGCGGTTCGAGCCGCCTGTCGGGCGAAATGCTGAACGTGCTGGCCGACATCCAGATGCTGCACGTGCCCTATCGCGGCGTCGGCTCGGCCGCGACGGCGATCGTCAGCGGCGAGGTTTCCCTCGGTTTCTCCGACATCGTGGTGCTGCTGCCGCACGTGAAGTCGGGCAAGCTGCGCGCGCTGGCCACCACCGGCGCCAAGCGCTCGGCCGCGGTGCCGGACCTGCCCACCGTGGCCGAGGAAGGCGTGCCCGGCTTCGAATCGGCGGTGTGGTACGGCGTGCTCGTGCCGGCCGCGACGCCGAAGGAAATCGTCGCGCGGCTCCACGGCGCGGTCGTCAAGGCGGTGCAGACCCCCGAATTCCGCGACCGGCTGCTGCGGGAAGGCAGCGACGTCGTCGGCAACACGCCCGAGGAGTTCGCCGCCTACATCGCCCGCGACCGCGAGCGCTGGGCGCAGATCGTCAAGGCCGGCAACATCAAGGTGGAATGACATGCATGCTGCAATCCGGCCCCGGCAGACGCGAGCGTGGCCAGCATGAACGCGCCGCGGACGATGTTCGAAAAGATCTGGTCGCGCCACGTGATCCTGGCGCGCGGCGACGACGAGGCGCTGCTGCACGTCGACCGCAACCTCGTGCACGAGGGCTCCTTCCACGCCTTCGGCGCGCTGGCCGCGGCCGGCCGCAAGGTGCGCAAGCCGCGGCAGACCTTCGCGGTGGCCGACCACTACGTGCCCAGCCGCATCGCCACGCCGCGCATCGCGGCCGTGCACGATCCGGAAATGCGGGAGATGATCGAACTGCTGGAACGCAATAGCCTGGCCAACGGCGTGACGCACTTCGGCATCGACGATCCGCGCCAGGGCATCGTTCACGTGATCGGGCCGGAACTGGGCATCACGCAGCCGGGCCTGATCATGACCTGCGGCGATTCGCACACCTCCACCCACGGCGCGCTGGGCGCCTTCGCCTTCGGCGTCGGCGCCTCGCAGTTGAAGCAGGTCATGGCCACCCAGTGCCTGTGGCAGAAAAAGCCGCGCACCTTCCGCATCAACGTCGGCGGCCGCGCGCCGGAGGGCGTCACCGCGAAAGACATCATCCTGGCCATCATCGCCCGGATCGGCACCGCCGGCGCGACCGGCCACGTGGTCGAGTATGCCGGCTCCGCGATACGCGCGCTGTCGATGGACGGCCGGATGACGGTGTGCAATATGTCGATCGAGGCCGGCGCGCGCGCCGGCATGATCGCGCCCGACGAACGCACCTTCGACTACCTGGCCGGCCGCGACTACGCGCCGCAGGCGCAGCTGTGGGAGCGCGCCGTCGCCTACTGGCGCACGCTGCCGTCCGACGACGGGGCGTCGTTCGACCGCGAAGTCGACCTGGACGCGGCCACGCTGGCGCCGATGGTGACCTGGGGCACCAATCCCGAAGATGCCGTAGAAATCACCGCCGCGGTGCCGGACCCGGCCAGCGTGGCGGACCGCGACCGCCGCGTGCACATGGAGCAGGCGATCGCCTACATGGGGCTCGCCCCCGGCACGCCGCTCGAAGGCATCCCGATCGCCCACGCCTTCATCGGCACCTGCACCAACGCCCGCATCGAAGACCTGCGCGCGGCCGCCGCCGTGCTCGAAGGGCGCCGTTCGAAAGTGCCCGGCTGGGTATCGCCCGGCTCCACCGCGGTCAAGCGCCAGGCGGAGGCCGAAGGGCTGGACCGCGTTTTCCGCGACGCCGGCTTCGACTGGCGCGCCTCGGGCTGTTCGGGCTGCGCCGCCATCAACGGCGATTCGATCCCCGCCGGCGAACGCTGCGCCTCCACTTCCAACCGCAATTTCGAGGGCCGGCAAGGGAAGGGTTCGCGCACGCATCTCATGTCGCCGGCGATGGTCGCGGCTGCCGCGGTCGCCGGCCGCATCACCGACGTGCGCAAACTCGCGGCCGCGGCGCCCTTGCGCCGCCACCTGTCATAGAGGCCCGCCCATGTCGCCCTTCACCCGGATCACGGCGGTGGCCGCGCCGCTCGAGATGTCCTACGTCGATACCGACAAGATCCTGCCCGCGCGCTTCCTGCGCAAGGCGCGCGGGCCCGGCTTCGAGCGCCTGGCCTTCCACGACATCCGCTTCGACGCCGACGGCCGCGAGCGCCCGGAGTTCGTCCTGAACCAGGCGCCGTACCGACAGGCGCAAATCATCGTCGCCGGCGCCAACTTCGGCTGCGGATCGTCGCGCGAGGCCGCCGTCTACGCGCTCTACGACCTCGGCATCCGCTCGGTCGTCGCGCCGAGCTTCGGCGACATCCACTATGGCAACCAGCTCCAGAACGGGATGCTGCCGGTCGTGCTGCCCGACGAGGCGTGCATCGCGCTGCGCGAACAGCTGCGCGCGCATCCCGGCGCGCGGATGACGGTCGACCTCGAAGCGCAGCAGGTGACCGGGCCGGACGGCGCCCGCCATCCGTTCGACATCCACCCGCTGCACCGCGAGCGCCTGCTGGAAGGCCTGGACGACGTCGGCCTCGTGCTGCAGAACATCGACCTGATCGAGGCGTTCGAACGGCGCTACCGGACAGATTTCCCCTGGACGGCCTGATACCGGTTCTCCGGCGCAGTCGGGCCTGCGGCAACCATCATGGAGCTTGAACCCAGCATGGACAACAAGGCGCTATCGGCAGTCGAGAAGTTCGATGTGATCGTGGTCGGCGGCGGCAACGCGGCGATGTGCGCGGCGCTTTCGGCGCGCGAGGACGGCGCCAGCGTGCTGGTGCTCGAGCGCTCCCCGGAAGCCGAGCGCGGCGGCAACAGTTCGTTCACCGACGGCGTGATCCGCTTCGCCTACGACAGCGTGGACGAGATCGTGGCGATCTCCGAGCCGCTGACCAGCGAGGAGCTCGCCACCAGCGACTTCGGCCTCTATCCCGCCGACCGCTTCTTCGACGACATGGCCAAGGTCACCGAACACCGGACGGACCCCGACCTGTGCGAGACCGTGGTCAGGCAGAGCCAGTCCGCGGTGCGGTGGCTCAAGAAGAACGGCGTGAAATTCATGCCCAACTACGGGCGCCAGTCGTACCGCATCGACGGCCGCATCAAGTTCGCCGGCGGCGCGCCGATGGTGATCAACGGCGGCGGCCCGGGCCTGATCGACGCCTTGTACAAGGCCGCCCGGCGCGAGGGCATCGTGGTGCGCTACGGCGCCTGGGTGCAGGACCTCGTCTGGGAAGACGGCGCGGTGCGGGGCGTGGTCGCATACGTGGACGGCCGGCCGTCGGCCATCGCCGCCGGCGCCGTCGTGCTCGCCTGCGGCGGCTTCGAGGCCAACGCCGAATGGCGCGCGCGCTACCTCGGCAAGGGCTGGGACCTGGCCAAGGTGCGCGGCAGCAAATACAACACCGGCGACGGGCTGGCGATGGCCCTGAAGATCGGCGCCCAGCCGGCCGGCCATTGGTCCGGCTGCCATGCGGTCAGCTGGGAGCTCTACGCCACCGACTTCGGCGACCCGGCCATCACGCCGAATTTCCAGCGCCACAGCTACCCGTTCGGGATCATCGTGAACGCCAAGGGCAAGCGCTTCGTCGACGAAGGCGCGGACATCCGCAACTACACCTATGCCAAGTACGGCCACATCGTGCTTGAACAGCCGGGCCAGTTCGCCTGGCAGGTATTCGACGGCCAGGTGCTGCCCCTGCTGCGCGACGAATACCGCACGCGCCAGGTGACCAAGGTCACGGCCGACAGCCTGGAGGCCCTGGCCGAGAAGCTGGAAGGCGTGGACCCGAAGCAATTCCTGCAGACGGTGCGAGAATTCAACGCCGCCGTCGATACCGGCACCAGATTCGACCCCAGCGTGAAGGACGGCCGCGCCACGCACGGCCTGGAAGTGCCGAAATCGAACTGGGCCAATCGGATCGATACGCCGCCGTTCGAAGCCTATGCCGTTACCTGCGGCATCACCTTCACCTACGGCGGGCTGCGCATCGACACGGAAGCGCAGGTACGCAATACCAACCACGATCCCATCCCCGGCCTGTTCGCAGCCGGCGAGATCGTGGGCGGCATCTACTACTTCAACGCGCCGGGCGGCAGCGGGCTCGCCAGCGGGGCCGTGTTCGGACGCATCGCCGGGCAGGGCGCGGCGCGGGCGGCGGCCGCCGCATGAACCCGGCGCCGCAGGGGCCGCTGGCAGGCCTGCGCGTGGTCGACATGACGGCCGGCCTGACCGGCCCCTATGCGACCCAGCTCATCGGCGACCTCGGCGCCGAAGTGATCGGCATCGAGCCGCCCGAAGGAGGCGGCCTGCGCCGGCAGGGGCCGGCGCGGCACCCGTCCATGGGATCGCGCTTCCTGCGCATCAACCGCGGCAAGCGCGGCATCGCGGTCGACCTCGAAACGCCCGGCGGCCGCGCCGCGGTGTTCAGGCTCTGCGAGCGGGCCGACGTGTTCCTCCACGACCGCGCCCGCGAGGCGATGCGCCGCCTCGGCCTGGCCTACGAAGACGTCTCGGCGGCCAACCCACGCATCGTCTACTGCGGCGTCTCGGCCTTCGGCGAAGGCGGCCCCTATTCGGGCCGGCCCGCCGCCGACGAAACCCTCCAGGGCCTGGCCGCCATCGCGGCCGTCCAGGCGCGCCTGAGCGGCGCCGGACCGCGCTACCTGCCGTTCGCCTTCGCCGATCGCGCCGGCGCCCTGGCGCTGGTGAACGCCATCCTCGCCGCGCTGCTCGCGCGCAACCGCACCGGCCGCGGCCAGGCGGTCGGGCTTTCGGTGTTCGAGGCCTTGTCGGAATACGTGCTGTCGGAACACATGTGGGGCCACACCTTCGAGCCGCCGATCGCCGGCATGGGCATGAAGCGGATCTTCGACCGCCGGCCCGCGCCGACGCGCGACGGCTTCCTCTGCTATACGCTCGCGCACGACGGGCAGGTCGCCCGCTTCTGGCGCATGACCGGCCGCGACGACCTCGCCGCCGACGCGCGCTTCGCCACGCGCGAGGACAGGAACCGGTATTCGAAGGAGTTCTACGACGCCGTCGACGCCGAACTCGCCCGCCGCACCACGGCCGAATGGCTGCAGGCCTTCGAGGCGGCCGACCTGCCGGCGATGCCGGCGCAGGCGCTGCCGGACCTGTTCGATGATCCCCAGCTGCGCGCCGCCGGCCTGTTCAAGACCGTCGAGCATCCGACGGAGGGCGCGATCGTGTCGCTCCAGGTGCCGACGAAGTGGTCGAAGACGCCGCCCCGCAACGGCCGCCACGCGCCCGCGCTGGGCGAGCACACCGTCGAGGTGCTGCTCGAGGCCGGATACGGCCTGTCCGAAGTGGAGGCGATGATCGCGGCGCAGGAGGTCTACGCCGCCGCGCCGCAGGACCGCGCCGGCGGCGGCATCCGTGGGCCGGCCGCCGCGTCGTAGGCCGGCTCCGGGCCGTCCCTCCTACCGCAGCAGCCGGTTCAGCCCCTGCACGTCGCCTTCCGACAGGATGCCCGCCGCGGCCTTCAGCCGCAGCCCCGACAACAGCGTGTCGTAGCGCGCCCGCGCCAGGTCGCGGTCGGTGGAATAGAGCTGCTGCTGGGCGTTGAGCACGTCGATATTGATGCGCACGCCTACCTCGTAGCCGGTCTTGTTGGCCTCCAGCGCGCTCTGGCTCGACACCTGCGCGGCTTCCAGCGCGCGCACCCGCGCCAGGCCGGCGTGCACCCCCTGGAACGCCTCGCGCGCGCTCTGCACCGCCGCGCGCCGCGTGGCTTCCAGGTCGCTGCGCGATTTCTCGGACAGGGCCACCGCCTCGCTCACGCGCGAGCTGGTGCCGAAGCCCGAAAAGATCGGCACCGCCACCTGCACCCCCGCCGACCGGGTGGTGTAGAAATCGTTGACGATGTTCTGCCCGACCAGCCCGCGCGTGCGGCCCACGTTGGCGACCAGGTCCACCGTCGGGTAATGGCCGCTCTTGGCGATCTCGATGTCGCGCGCGGCGATCTCGCTGGCAAGCGAGGCTTGCGCCACGCTCAGATTGCTGTCGCGCGCCCGGTCGGCCCAGGTTTCGGCCACGGCCGGCTGGGGACCGGGAATGGCGACCGACGGCGGCAGCTCCGCCAGGTTGGCGGCCGGGATGCCGATGATCTGCTGCAGGGCGCTGATGCGCACTTCCAGGTCGGCCTGGGCCTGGATGCTCTGGGCCTCGGCCAGGTCGTAGCGGGCCTGCGCCTCGTAGGTGTCGGTAATGGTGGCGGTGCCGATCTCGTAGTTGCGCCTGGCCGACTCCAGCTGTTCGGAAATGGCGGATTTCTGGGCGCCCAGGAAAGCCAGGTCGTCCTGCGCCGCCAGCAGGTCGAAATAGGCCTGCGCCACCCGCAGGATGAGATCCTGCCGCCCTTGTTCCAGCTGGGCCTCGCTGGCCGCCACCTGCAGCTTGGACTGCTCGTAGGCCTGCCAGTTGTCCCAGCGGAACAAAGGCTGGACCAGCTGCAGGGTATAGCTTTCGTTGGTGTAGCGGGCGCCGGGCAGCCGGGTGGTCGAGGCGTTGGCCACGTTGCCGGCCAGCGAGACCGCCGGCAGCAGGCCGGCCCGCGCCTGCGGCAGCTTTTCCAGCCCGGCCGCATAGGCGGCCCGCGCCGAGGCGAACGTGGCGTCGTTGGCCAGCGCCGCGTGATAGGCCTGTTGCAGGTCGAGCGCCAGAGCCGGGGAAAACAGGCACGTGCCGAGCAGCACCGCGCCTAGGGTCGGAACGTACGGCCTGGTGCGCATTGCGGGACGCCCCCCCGGGAGTCAGGATTCCCGGATTCTACCTGTACCGCCCGTAGACGCCCAATAGAGGCTGCATGCTATACTCGCAGGCGCATGAAGCTGCCGGGAGCAACCCCGCGCGGCGTCCCGTTTCAACCGAACTTCGGTCTGCCATGGCCCGTACCGCTTCGATCATCGCTGTTCAGTGGTGGCGCTTCCGATAAGGAAGCGGCACGTCGTTGCGGCCCCGAACCGCACCTTGCCGCCGTACCGGCAGCAAGGTCGAATCAGATGGCTCCCCGGCACGGCGGCTCCAGGATCCCAGGAGATTGCCCGATGCCTTCAACCCGATACCCCGATTCCCCACACGCTGCGCGTTCCGGCGCGGCGGGCGGCCGCCTGCCCTTGAACCTCGACATGCCGGAGCCCGCATGCTGCTGATGCTCGACAACTACGACTCCTTCACCTACAACCTCGTGCAGTATTTCGGCGAGCTGGGCGAAGACGTGCGCGTGTTCCGCAACGACCAGGTCACGCTGGCAGACATCGAGGCGCTGGCGCCCGACCGCATCTGCGTGTCGCCCGGCCCCTGCTCGCCGGCCGAGGCGGGCATCTCGGTGCCTTTGATCGAAACCTGGGCCGGCCGCGTGCCCATTCTGGGCGTCTGCCTGGGCCACCAGGCGATCGGCGCGGCCTTTGGCGGCAACATCGTCCGCGCGCGCGAACTGATGCACGGCAAGACTTCGGTCATCACGCACAATGGCACCGACGTTTTCGCCGGCCTGCCGTCGCCGTACACCGTCATCCGCTACCACTCGCTGGCGATCGAGCGGGCCACCATGCCGGACTGCCTGGAAATCACCGCCCAGACCGCCGACGGCGAAGTGATGGCCGTGCGCCATCGCACGCTGCCGGTCTACGGAGTACAGTTCCATCCCGAATCGGTGCTGAGCGAACACGGCCACGCGCTGCTGCGCAACTTCCTGCGGCTGTCCGCATGAAGCCGCACGACCCCATTCCCAAGGAGATCCTGGTGCCCATTTCTCCCACCGACGCGCTGGTCCGCTGCATCGAACACCGCGAAATCTTCCACGACGAGATGCTGTCGCTGATGCGCATGCTGATGCGCGGCGAAATGGCCCCGGCCACAGCCGCCGCCCTCATCATGGGCCTGCGCGTCAAGAAGGAGACCATCGGCGAGATCACCGCGGCGGCGCAGGTCATGCGCGAGTTCGCCGACAAGGTGCAGGTGCCCGGCACCGACAGCCTGGTCGACCTGTGCGGCACCGGCGGCGACAGCGCGCACACCTTCAACATCTCCACCTCGGCCATGTTCGTGGCGGCGGCCGCCGGCGCCCGCGTCGCCAAGCACGGCAATCGCAGCATCTCGTCGTCGTCGGGCAGCGCCGATGTGCTGGAGGCGCTCGGCGCCAACGTCATGCTGCCGCCGTCGGCCGTGGCCGACTGCATCGAGGCCACCGGCATCGGCTTCATGTTCGCGCCGGCGCACCACAGCGCGATGAAGAACATCGCCGCCGTGCGCAAGGAACTGGGCGTGCGCACCATTTTCAACCTGCTGGGGCCGCTCACCAACCCGGCCAACGCGGGCAACCAGCTGATGGGCGTGTTCCACCCCGACCTGGTCGGCATCCAGGTGCGCGTGCTGCAGCGCCTGGGCTCGCGCCACGTGCTGGTGGTGCACGGCAAGGACGGCATGGACGAAGCCTCGCTCGGCGCTGCCACCATGGTGGGCGAGCTGCGCGACGGCGAAGTCAGCGAATACGAAATCCACCCCGAAGACTTCGGCCTGCAGATGGTGTCCAACCGCAGCCTGAAGGTGTCCAACCGGGACGAATCGCGCGCGATGGTACTGCAGGCGCTGTCGAACGTGGCGGGGCCGGCGCGCGACATCGTCGCGCTCAACGCCGGGCTGGCCATCTACGCCGGCAATGCCGCCAGCTCCATCGGCGACGGCATCCGCAAGGCGTTCGAGACCATCGCCAGCGGCGCCGCGCGCGCCAAGCTCGAGCAATTCGTCGCGTTCACGCAGCGCGCCGCCGGGCAGGCTGCATGAGCCTTATTCCATGAGCGAGGTTTCATGAGCGACATTCTCAAACGCATTCTCGAGGTCAAGGCCGACGAAGTGGCCGCCGCGCGCCTGCTGCGCAGCGAGGCCGAACTGCGGCGCGAGGCCGAGGCGCGGCGCGACGTGCGCGGCTTCGCGCAGGCGATCGAAACCATGATCGATGCCGGCCGCCCGGGCGTGATCGCAGAGATCAAGAAGGCCTCGCCTTCCAAGGGCCTGCTGCGCGAAGACTTCGAACCGGCCGCGATCGCCGCTTCGTACGCCAGCCACGGCGCGGCCTGCCTGTCGGTGCTGACCGACGTGCAGTTCTTCCAGGGCTCGCTGGACTACCTGCGCCAGGCGCGCGCCGCCTGCGCGCTGCCGGTGCTGCGCAAGGATTTCATCGTCGATCCCTACCAGGTGGTCGAGGCGCGCGCGATGGGCGCCGACTGCGTGCTGCTGATCGTCGCCGCGCTGCGGCCGTCGCAGCTGCGCGAACTGGAGGCGCTGGCGCTCGAACTGGGCATGGACGTGCTGGTGGAAATCCACGACGCGGCCGAGCTCGACGTCGCGCTGCAGCTGCGCACGCCGCTGCTGGGCATCAACAACCGCAACCTGCGCACCTTCGAGGTCTCGCTGCAGACCACGCTGGACCTGCTGCCGCGCATCCCGGCCGGCAAGCGCGTGATCACCGAAAGCGGCATCCTCGGGCGCGCCGACGTGGCCCGCATGCGCGAGCACCAGGTGCATGCCTTCCTGGTGGGCGAGGCCTTCATGCGGGCGCGCGAACCCGGCGCCGAGCTGGCCCGGCTGTTCGGCTGAGGGGGCGCGGATGCTTAGCCAGGCAGGCGGCAACCGCCTGACCGAGCCGCTGCGCTCG
Source organism: Pigmentiphaga soli (assembly GCF_039541095.1). Taxonomy (NCBI): domain Bacteria; kingdom Pseudomonadati; phylum Pseudomonadota; class Betaproteobacteria; order Burkholderiales; family Alcaligenaceae; genus Pigmentiphaga; species Pigmentiphaga soli. Next base: position 11,180 of record NZ_BAABFO010000038.1, on the reverse strand, counting down.
CACGTCCACGATCTGCCGGCCGCCTGGCGCGAACTGCTGCGCGGCGCGCTCGAAACGCCGTCGTTCGCGGCGCTGGAGCGCTTCGTCGACGGCTGCGTGGCCCGCGGCATGGCGGTCTACCCGCGCGAGCCGTTCCGGGTCATGCAGCTGGTGGACCCGCAAGACGTCCGCGTGGTCATCGTCGGGCAGGACCCTTACCACGGCCCGGGCCAGGCCCACGGCCTGGCGTTCTCGGTGCCGTCCGGCGTGCGCTGCCCGCCCAGCCTGCGCAACATCTTCGTCGAGGTGGCGCGCGAATTCGGCGGCCAGCCGCGCGCCTTCGACAACGACCTGACCCGCTGGGCGCGGCAGGGCGTGCTGCTGCTGAACACCTCGCTCACGGTGGCCGACGGCCAGCCGGCCTCGCACGCGCGCAAGGGCTGGGAGGCCTTCACCGACGCGGTCATCACCCAGGTGGCGCGCGATCCGTCGCCCAAGGTGTTCATGCTGTGGGGCGGCCACGCCCAGGCCAAGCGCGCGCTGCTGCCGGCCGACGGCAGCCATCTGGTGCTGACCGCCAACCACCCCTCGCCGCTATCGGCCCGGCGCCCGCCGGCGCCGTTCCTCGGCTGCGGCCATTTTTCGCAGGCCAACGACTGGCTGGCGGCTCACGGCCGCGAGCCGGTCGCCTGGCTCTGACCGCCCGCGTCGATCAGCGCCAGCAACTGCACCGGCGAGATCGGCGCCTGCAGCACCCGCACGCCGTAGTCGGCCAGCGCGTCGTCGATGGCCGACGCCAGGCACGAGGTGACGCAGACGATGCCCGCCTCGGCCACGCCCTTGATGCCCAGCGGGTTCAGCGAGGTCGGCGTCTGGTGCCAGATCACTTCGACGTTGGGCATCTCGGGCGCGGTCGGCAGCAGGTAGTCGCCGAAGGTGGTGGTCAGCGGCTGGCCCGACTCGTCGTAGCCCATCCACTCGTACAGCGCGTTGCCGATGCCGTGCACCACGCTGCCGTGGATCTGGCCTTCGGCGATCATCGGGTTGAGCAGCCGGCCGCTGTCCTGCACCGCCACGTAGCGCAGGATCGATACCGCGCCGGTATCGGCGTCCACTTCCACCTCGCAGGCATGCACCGCGTTGGCGTAGGACTGCGAGTCGATGCGGAAATTGTGGCTGCCTTCCAGGCCCGGTTCCACGCCGTCGGGGAAACCGTAGCCCGGCAGCCCGCGCAGCCAGCGCGCGATGTCGGCCAGCGACACCGACTTGCCGGCCTCGCCGGCCACGTGCACCGCGCCGTCCCGCAGCGCCAGCCGCGCCTGGTCGACGCCGAACATCTGCGCCGCCACCTTCAGCGCCTTGTCGCGCACGATGCGGGAGGCCACCAGCACCGCCGAGCCGGCGGTGATCGCCTGCCGGCTGGCGTAGCCGCCCATGCCCAGCGAGACGAAGCGGGTGTCGCCGGCGATGACGTCGATGCGGTCGATCGGCACGCCCAGTTCGTCGGCGCAGATCTGCGCCAGCCCGGTCTGGATGCCCTGGCCCATCTCCAGCGCGCCGGTGTAGACCGACACGCGGCCGGTCGGCATGACCCGCACCGTGCCCGATTCGAACGGGCCGCGGCCGGTGCCCTTGACGCCCTGCGCGATGCCGATCCCGATGCGCCGGCCCTGCGCGCGCGCCGCGCGCTGCCGCTCGCGGAAGCCGGCGTAGCCGATGGCCTCGAGCGCGCGCTCCTGGCAGGCCAGGTAGTCGCCGCTGTCGTAGACGATGGGCGCGCCGGCGCGGTTCTTCAGCGGCGTCGCGTAGGGCATGCGGTCGGCCGGGATCAGGTTGCGGCGGCGCACTTCGGCGCGGTCCAGGCCGAGTTCCAGCGCCACGCGGTCGAGCAGCCGCTCCATCACGAAATTGCCCTGCGGATGCCCGGCGCCGCGGATCGGGATGACCGGCACCTTGTTGGTCTGCACCAGCAGCACGTCGAGGTCGAAGGCCGGGACCACGTAGGGGCCGGGCGCCGACGTGGCCGCGTTGTACGGCACCACGTAGCTGTGCGGCGCGTAGGCGCCCTGGTCGTGGGTCAGCGTGCCGCGCACGCCGGCGATGCGGCCGTCGGCGTGCACCGCGATCTCCATTTCCCAGAACTGGTCGCGTTCCTGCACCGCGCTGACGAAGTGCTCGCGCCGGTCTTCCACCCACTTGACCGGCCGCGCCAGTTGCAGCGAGGCCGCGGTGACCGCGATTTCCTCGGGGTAGACCAGGTATTTGGCGCCGAAGGCGCCACCGACGTCGGGCGCCCGCACCCGCACCTGGTTCTCGTCCAGCCCCAGCATCTCGCACAGCGTGAAATACAGTTCGTGCGACATCTGGGTCGAGGACCACACCGTCAGCGAATCGGACGCGCGGTCGTAGTCGGCCACGATGCCGCGGCCTTCCATCGGGCTGCCCGAGCCGCGGTGCACGTGCAGGGTATCGCGCAACACGCGGGCGGCGCCGGCGAAGGCGGCCTGGCCGTCGCCGTAGCGGATCTGGAGTTTCTTGATCAGGTTGTCGGGGGCCTCGACCCGCGACGGCGGCGCGTCGGCGCGCAGCCCGTCGCGGCAGTCCACCACCGCCGGCAGCGGCTCCAGGTCGAGCTCGACCGCCTGCGCGGCGTCTTCGGCCAGCCGGCGCGAATCGGCCACCACCATCGCCAGCGCCTCGCCCACGTAGCAGGCCTCGGCGGGCGGCAGCACGTAGGGCATGACGTGGTCGGGCAATTGCCCCTTGGGGAAGGCGATCGGCAGGCGCAGGCCGTGGCCGTGCAGCAGCGGCTCGAGGTCGGCGGCGGTGTAGATCGCGCGCACGCCGGGCATCGTCCGCGCGGCCTCGGCGTCGATGCCGCGTATCAGCGCGTGGGCCTCCGGGCTGCGCACGAACACCGCGTGCAGCGCGCCCTCGGGCATGATGTCGTCCAGGTAGCGGCCCTGGCCGCGCAGCAGCGCATCGTCCTCGATGCGCGCCACGCGCGCGCCCACGTGGCGGGCCGCCTCTGCCGGATCGGCGGCTGGCGGCCGCACCGCGGTCTCGAAGGGGCTCAGCCCCGGCTTTTCGGGCGCGTTCATCGCTGCGCTCCCAGCCGCGCCGCGGCGTCCAGCGTCGCCGCGACGATGTTCTGATAGCCGGTGCAGCGGCACAGGTTGCCCGAGATCGCCTCGCGCACCTCGGCCTCGGTGGGCGAGGGCGTCTCGCGCAGGAATTCCACCAGCGTCATCAGCATGCCGGGCGTGCAATAGCCGCACTGCAGCGCGTGGTGGTCGCGGAAGGCCTGCTGCAGCACGCCCAGCGGGCCGCCGCCGGCCAGGCTTTCCACGGTTTCCACCGAGCGGCCGTCGGCCTGCACCGCCAGCATCAGGCAGGAGCGCGCGCTGCGGCCGTTCACCAGCACGGTACAGGCGCCGCAGACGCCGTGCTCGCAGCCCACGTGGGTACCGGTCAGACAGCGCTCCTGGCGCAGGTAGTCGGCCAGCGACACCCGCGCCTCGACCGTATCGGACACGGGGACGCCGTTGAGTTCCAGGGAAATGGCGAATGATGCGCCGGAGCTTGGCATGGGATCCTCCATCAATGCCTGGCGCCGGCCGCGCCGGCGCGCGTCAGCGCCAGCCGCAGCGCGCGCGCCGTCAGGGTGCGCGCCAGGCGCCGCCGGTACCAGGCCGGCACGTTGGGGTCGTCCATCACGTCGAGCCGGTCGCAGCAGGCCGCCGCGGCGTCGATCGCCGCCGGCTCGGGCGCCGCGCCGGCCAGCAGCGCCTCGGCCGCCTCCAGCCGGAACGGCACGCCGCCGACGCCGCCCAGCGCGATCGCGACGCGCCCGATGCGGCCGCCCTCGAGCGTGATCAGCGCCGCCACGCCGGCCAGCGCAAAGTCGCCATGGCGGCGGGCGAACTCCAGGAAGGCCCAGCCGTGGCCGGCGGGCCACGGCGCCAGGCGCACGGCGGTCAGCAGTTCGGTTGGCTCCAGCGCGGTGGTCATCGGCCCGAGCGCGAAGCCGGACATCGGCAGCGTGCGCGTGCCGGCGGCGCCGCGGATCTCGAGTTCGGCGTCCATCGCGGCGGCCACGGTGGGCAGCTCGGCGGCCGGATCCAGGTGGCACAGGCTGCCGCCGATCGTGCCCCAGTTGCGCGTCTGGCGGTGGCCCACCTGGGCCAGCGCCTCCACCAGCAGGGGGATGCGCGCGGCCACCGCCGGGTCGCGGGCGATGTCCTGCTGCCGCGTCATGGCGCCGATCGCCAGCCGGCCGCCTTCGTCGCGGATGCCGGCCAGCGCGGGAATGCGGCCGATGTCGACCAGGTCGTCGAAGCCCGCCAGCCGCAGGTTCATCATCGCCATCAGCGACTGGCCGCCGGCCAGCGGCCGCGCGCCCGGCAGCGAGTCCAGCAGCGCGACGGCCTCGTCCAGCCCGGCCGGCCGGTGGTAGCGGAAAGGAGGCGCCTTCATCGCTCAGATCTTCGACAGTTCCAGCGTGGACGGCGCGAACAATTCCTCGACCGCCACCCGGCGCGCCGACAGGTGCTGCTCGAACGAGTAGCGCGCCAGCGTGTCCAGCGTCTTGTGGTTCTCGGCCACGCCGTACGACCAGTAGTCGCGGCCCATCAGCCTGACGGTGTCTTCGTACTCGGCCGCCGCCCACGGCAGGTGCGCCCACAGCTGGCCGATGTCGCCGATCTGCCGCGTGCAGATTTCCTTGGCCTCCAGGAAGGCCTTGTACACGCTGACCGCCAGCCACGGATGCTGCTCGGCCAGCGATCGGCGGATGCCGATCATGTGCATGATCGGGAAGATGCCGGTGCGCTCGAAATAGGCCTGCTCCACCCGCCGGTAGTCGGGAAACAGCCGGCCGACGTTGGGCGCGCCGCGCCGCAGGCAGGACGGCGCGCGGGCGCTGAACACGGCGTCCAGCTCGCCCGCCTCCAGCATCTGCGACAGGCTGCGGTCGGCCGGGATCTGCTGGATGCGGATCTCGGGCGGCAGCTTGATCGGCGCGCGCTCGTTGCGGCCGGGCTGTTCGGTGCCGCCGCGGCGCCAGTCGATCGAGGCCGGGTCGACCCCGTATTCGTCCTGCAGCAGGCCGCGGATCCACACGTTGGCGGTGATCTGGTACTCGGGGATGCCGATGGTGCGGCCGGCCAGGTCCTCGGGCTTGCCGATGCCGCGGTCGGTGCGGATGTAGATGCCGGAATGGCGGAACACGCGCGACACGAAGGCCGGGATCGCCACGTAGGGATTCTCGCCGCGCGAGGTGGTCATCGTGTGGCTCGACAGCGAGATCTCGGTGATGTCGAATTCCTGGTCGCGGAAGGCGCGGTGGAAGGCTTCCTCGGGCTCGATGATGACGGGGTTGACGTCGCAGCCTTCGATCCCGACCCGGCCGTCGAACAGGGCCTTGGTTCGGTCGTAGTCGCAGCAGGCGAGGCTTACGGAGAGTTTGGCCATTGGGGGCTCCTGGTATGCATTGCCGCCGGCCGGGCAGCCGGCGGCGTGGGGCGTCACTTGCCGAAGATCATCCGCTCTGGCTGCGGCGGCATGAACGCGCCGGAGAACAGCGCGTCGCTGTCGGGCGTGGCCTTCAGGCCGTAGGCATCGACGATCTGCGTCACCATGCGCCTGATCACCGCCGGGTCGGCCGCGCCGATGCCGTTGGCGCGCGCCGCCGGCGTGGCGACGGCGCTGTCGATGGCCAGCCGCAGGCGGCGCTTCTCCAGCGCGACGTCGGTCATCGGCTCGCGCGCCTTGACGTAGGCGATCGAGGCGTCGGGATCGGCCAGCACCTCGCGGGCGCCGCGCGTGAAGGCGCGGATGAAGGCCGCCATCACCTTGGGGTTCTGGTCGATGTACTTCTTGGTGGCGAAGATCGAATTGCCGTACATCTTCACGCCGTTGTCGGCGTACTTCATGATGTTGAGCTGGTCTTCGCCCACCCCGCGCGAGGTCAGCGCCATCAGGCTGGTGAAGTAGAAGCCGGTAATGCCCTGCACCTGCCCGCGCTGCAATAGGGTTTCGCGCAGCGACGGGTCCATCGAGGTCCACTTGACCGAGGCCGGATCGATGCCGTTGGCCTTGGCGAACACCGGGAACAGCCGCCGGCCCGGGTCGAACACCGGCGCCCCGAGGGTCTTGCCGGCCAGGTCGGCCGGCTTGGCGATGCCGTCCTTCTTCAGCGTGAACACCGCCATCGGCGCGCTGTCGTACACCACGTAGGTGGCCTGCATCTGCGCGGCCGGGTTGTTCACATTGTTGGCCATGAATTCGATGATGCTGCCCATGTCGGCGAAGCCGATGTCGTACGAGCCCGAGGCCACGCGCGTGATGGTGGTGCCGCCGCCGGCGCCCGCGTCGATGCTGACGTCCAGCCCTTCCTGCTCGAAATAGCCCTTGGCCTTGGGCAGCAGGAACAGCGCCGCCGGCCCTTCGAAGCGCCAGTCCAGCATGAACCTGACCTTGGTGAGTGGCTGGGCCTGCGCCTGCGCGCACAGCAGCGCCAGCGCCGCCGTGGCGGCCCAGCGGCCGATGGCCATCGGTTTGATCCGCATGATTCGTTTCCTTCCGGAGTCTGTGACGGGGACTCCAGCGAGCCGCCCTGCGCGATCCAGTATAGGGAGGGGCAGGGCGTGAAACGATAATGCGCGGGCAATAAGGTTTATATTGTCCGTGTGATATATGAAGCGCCGGCCGGCGCGCCGCCTGCATGAATCCCCACGACCAGTACGACATCCACCTGCTGCGCATCCTCCACACGCTGATCTCCGAAGGCAGCGTGTCGCGCGCCGCGGCCAAGCTGAACCATTCGCAGCCGGCCGTCAGCGGCGCGCTCAAGCGGCTGCGGCAGCTGATCGGCGACCCGCTGCTGGTGCGCACCCGCCACGGCATGGCGCCCACCGACCACGCGCTGTCGCTGCTGCAGCCCACCCGCCGCGCGCTGGCCGAGATCGATCGCGTGTTCGTCAACCGGGCCGATTTCTCGCCCGGGGTGGAAGAGCGCTTCACCGTGTCGGCGCCCGACTACATCGACCCCCATTTCCTGCCGCGCCTGGTGGAGCGGGTGCAGCAGGGCGACCACAGCGTGCGCTTCGACATCCAGCCCCTGCACTCGGACGCCGACTGCGTGGCCAAGCTCGACAGCGGCGAGGTCGACCTGGTGGTGGCGCCATGGGACGATCCGCCGCCGCACCTGCATTCGAGCCGGCTGTGGGAAGACCGCCTGGTGCTGCTGATGCGCGAGGGCCATCCGCTGCAGGCGGCCGAGCTGACGCCGGCAAGCGTGGCGGCAGCCCGCCATGTGGCCGTGCCGCTGCGGTTCCGCGGCCAGTCCAGCATCGTCGACGCCCACCTGGCGCGCGCCGGCTGGCAGCGCGACGTCTGGCTGACGGTCAACGCCTTCGGCCTGGTTCCCGAGATCCTGGAGCGCACCGACCTGGTGTTCGTTTGCGTATCGCGCTTCGCCGCCACGGCGATGAGGCGCCACGGCCTGGCCTTGCGCGAACTGCCCGTCAAGCTGCCGAAAGTGCGGCTGCTGGGCCTGTGGCATCCGCGCAAGCACGCCTCGTCGCGCCACAGGTGGCTGCGCCAGCAGGCGCTGGAGGCGGGGCGGCAGGCGCAGGGATGAGCGGGCGCGGTCCTGCCAGGCGTCGGCCGGCCTGGTGTCCGCCGCCTGGCAGCGTCAATGCCGGCCTTCGGCCTGCACCAGCGCGCATTCCTGCGCCGACGGTTCGGCCAGCCGCAGCCTGAACTGCATCAGCTCGTCGCGCCGGAACACGTGCACCGGCACGGTGTCGCCCGGCCGGTAGCGCGCCAGCAGCTTGTCGAGGTTGCCGGCGTCGACCCGGATGCCGTCCAGCGCCACCAGCACATCGTGCGCCGAGAGCCCGGCGCGGTGCGCCGCACCCCGCTCGTACACCGTGGCCAGGCGCAGGTCGTTGCCCTGGCGCGCCGTTTTCACGTCGAGCGAGGGCAGCGCCGAGGCCGCCTTCCAGCGCAGCTCGATGCCTTGCCGGCGCAGCAGCTCGGCCAGCGGCAGGTCTTCGCGCCCGTATACATAGCGCTGCAGGAAGTCGTCGGCGTCGACCCCGGTGGCTTCGCGGATCAGCTCGCCCGGCGCCTCCTCGGGCACGCCGCGCGGCGCGCCGCGATAGAAATCGCGGCCGTAGCGCGTCCACAGCAGGCGCATCACGTCGTCCAGGCTGCGCCGGTTGCGGGTGGACTGCCGTATCAGGAGGTCCAGGCCCAGCGCCACCAGCGAGCCCTTGGTGTAGTAGCTGACGAGCGCGTTGGGCGAATTCTCGTCCTGCCGGTAGTAGCGGGTCCAGGCGTCGAACGAGCTTTCCGCTACCGACTGCTTGAACCGCCCCGGCGCGCCGTGGACCGCGGTAATGGTCTTGGCCAGCAGGCGCAGGTACTCGGGCATCCCGATCACCCCGGCCCGCAGCAGCATCAGGTCGTCGTAGTAGGAGGTGAAGCCCTCGAACAGCCACAGCAGCGTGCTGTGGTTCTCGCGCGCGAGGTCGTACGGCGCGAACGCGGCCGGCTTGATGCGCTTGACGTTCCAGGTGTGGAAATATTCGTGGCTCACCAGGCCCAGGAAGGTGCGGTAGCCGTCGGTTTGCGCCGGCTGGCCCAGCGCCGGCAGGTCGCCGCGCGCCGCCATCAGCGCCGTCGAGGCCCGGTGCTCCAGCCCGCCGTAGCCGTCGCCGGTGGCCATCGTCATGAACACGTAGCGGTCGGCGCTGTCCAGGAAGGGCGCCTGCCGCGTGCGCGGCTCGAACAGCGCGATCTGGGCCTCGCAGATCTTCTGCACGTCGGCGGCCACGCGGTCCAGGTCCAGCTGAGGCACCACGCCGGTGAACGCCATCTCGTGCGGGGCGCCGTGCGCGGTGAAGGCCACCGCCTGCGGCGTGCCCATCTCGATCGGATGGTCGATCAGCGCGTCGTAGTCGGGCGCCTGGTAGAAGCCGAAGCCGTGGCGCCCGGCGCGCCGCCGGTGGCCGGCCGCTTCGCGCAGGCTGGTGTACACCTTCCACGGCTGCTTCAGCGCCTGGCGCGGCGCCACCAGTTCGAGCAGGCAGGGTTCCTGTTCCTGTCCGTGCACCCGCAGGAACACGCTGGTGCCGTTGAAGAAGCCGTGGGTCTGGTCCAGGTGGGCGGCGCGCACCGACAGGTCCCAGCAATAGATCACGCAGGTCACCACCAGCGGGCCGCGGCAGGGGGCCGCCTGCCAGGTGTGCTTGTCGACCTTCTCCACCGGCACCCGCCGTCCCCAGGCCCGCGCCTCCAGGCTTTCGATCTGCCGCGCGAAGTCGCGGATCATGTAGCTGCCCGGTATCCAGGCCGGCAGGCTCAGCCGCTGGCCGCCCAGGTCTGGCCGCGGGATGGTCAGCGTGACGGTGCAGCGATGGCCCGCCGGGTCGTGCGGGTCGAGACGGTAGGTGAGCAGGTCTGTCATATCGTGGGTCGTTCCGGGCCGGCCAGCCGTGGCCGTACCCGCGATAGTAGGGCATTGCGGGCGCGGGCGATCCGCTCAGCGTGCCGCCGGCGGCAATCCCGCCAGGGCCTCGGGCGTATCGACGTCGTACAGGCAGCCCGGGTCGTCCACGGCCACCAGCCGCAAATGCGGCGCGATCAACGCGCGCGCGCCCGCATCGCCGTCCAGCCCGCACAAGGCATCCGTCCAGTCAGGCCCCAGCAATACGGGATGGCCCCGCGCCCCGTCGTGCGCCGGCGCGATGGCGGCCAGCCCGCGGCCGGCCGGCGCCAGGCCGCGCCAGGCCGCCAGCAACGCGGCGATCGTGGCCGGCGCCACCCGCGGCATGTCGGCCGGCATCACGCACCACGCCGGCAGCGGCCGCCTCGCGGCCAGCCGCGCGGCCTTCAGCGCCCCCACCGCCTGCGCCAGCGTGCAACCCATGCCGCCCTCGCTGCGCTCGCAGACCAGCACCGCGCAGCCGGCCGCCCGCAGCGCCTGCGCGACTTCCGGCGTGCGCGGCGAGGTGGCGGCCGCCACCTCGGGCAGCGCGGCCAGCATCGATGCCGCCGCGGCCACGCAAACCGGCTGGCCGCCGGCATCGGCCAGCAGCTTGTTGCGCGTGCCGTCCGGAGAAAAGCGCGTGCCGCGGCCCGCGGCCAGCAGGATGCCGACCGCCTCCAACGCTTCGGTCATGGCCGTTCCCTATCATTCGTGGACATTCGCGATATTGATATGTATATGTGCGCGGGACGGCCAGCATGGGCCAAGCCCGCCGCAGGCGCAAGCCGTGCCCTTGCGCTGCGCCCCGGATGGCGCGAGAGTACCGTCATCGCGGCCCGCGCCGCCCGCAACCGAAAAAGGAATACGCATGAGCGATTCGCTGGTGTTGACCGAAACCCGGGGCCGCGTCGGCCTGCTGACGCTGAACCGCCCCAAGGCGCTCAACGCGCTCAACGACGAACTGATGGACCGCCTGGGCGAAGCCCTGCTGGCCTTCGACGCCGACCCCGGCATCGGCGCCATGGTCCTGACCGGCAGCGAAAAAGCCTTCGCCGCCGGCGCCGACATCGCCGCGATGAAGGACTACACCCATATGGACGCCTTCACCGGCGACTTCATCACCCGCAATTGGGAAGCCCTGCGCCGCGTGCGCAAGCCCGTGATCGCCGCCGTGGCCGGCTACGCCCTGGGCGGCGGCTGCGAACTGGCGATGATGTGCGACATCGTGATCGCCGCCGACACCGCCCGCTTCGGCCAGCCGGAAATCAACCTCGGCATCATCCCCGGCGCCGGCGGCACCCAGCGGCTGCCGCGCGCCGTCGGCAAGGCCAAGGCGATGGACCTCGTCCTGACAGGCCGCCGGATGGACGCAGCCGAAGCCGAACGCGCCGGCCTGGTGGCCCGCGTCGTGCCCGCCGCCCGTCTGCTGGACGAAGCGCTGGAAGTGGCCACCGCCATCGCCGGCATGTCGCTGCCGGCGGTCCTGATGGCCAAGGAGGCGGTGAACCGCGCCTACGAGAGCCCGCTGTCCGAAGGCCTGCTGTTCGAGCGGCGCAGCTTCCACTCCCTGTTCGGCACTGAAGACCAGAAGGAGGGGATGGCCGCCTTCCTCGAAAAGCGGCCCCCGTCCTTCAAGAACAGGTGAGGGCGGATCCATTTGCACGGCCCGAAAAAGCTGTGCTATAGTTTCTGTCTTGGCTGCTGC
>NZ_BAABFO010000037.1:0-37136 GCF_039541095.1 Pigmentiphaga soli | reverse complement strand
GCCACGGCGGCCTCGCAGGCCGCGGCGGCCGCCTCGCAAGCCGCTGTCGCCGCCTTGCAAGCGGCCGGCCTGCCGGCGCCGCGCGCGTCCCGCTCCGGCCTGCCGCCCGCGCCGCCGGCCAAGCCGATCAGCGGGTTTTCGCTGTTGTTCGCGTCGATGGGCGCCAGCATCAGGAGCTGGTTCGGCAAGGCCTAACGCGCGTCCGCCGCGCGCCGCCGGGCGGTCTGCGGGAAAGGGACGGCTGCCGACGAAGCCGTCGTTTTTTATCGCCGATCGTGTACAATTTTTGGCATATATTCTAATTTTTATACTTATGAAAAGTCCGCATATCTCCTTCCCAGGTACCGGCGGGGCGCAGCCGCCCCGCCGGCGCGGCGACTTCGGGCAACAGCCATGATCAATACGACGCTGACCCTCCTGAACGCGTTCCAGATGAGGGCCTTCTACGAGGCCGGCTTCTGGACCGGGCAGTCCATCTACGCATCGGCCCGCCGGCATGCGCTGGCCCGGCCCGATGCCTACGCGATCCGCGACCGCCTGCGCCGGCTGACCTACGCCGAGCTGATCGCCGCCGCCGACGCGCTGGCCGACGAGCTGCATCGGGCCGGCGTGCGGCCGGGCCAGCGGGTCGGCGTGTGGATGCCGAGCCGGGTCGAGACCGCGGTCGCGCTGCTGGCTTGCTCGCGCAACGCCTACACCTGCTGCCCCTCGCTGCATCGCGACCACACGGCGGGCGACATCGTCGAACTGATGAAGCGCGTGCGCGCCGCCGCCTTCATCGGCGAAACCGGCTACGGCGCCGACGCGGCGCGCCACGACGTGTTCTCGATGCTCGGCGAGCTGGACACCCTGCGGCGCGTGATCCGCATCGAGCGCCTGAGCGAAGACGGCGCGCGCAGCGAGCTGCTGCGCCCGGCGCCGGCAGGCGAATTGCCGCCGGCCTCCGACGACCCCGACCGCGTGGTCTACCTGGCCTTCACCTCCGGCACCACCGGCCAGCCCAAGGGCGTCATGCACAGCGACAACACGCTGCTGGCCAATGCCCGCGCCATCGCGCGCGACTGGTCGTTCGGCCCCGAATCGGTGCTCTACACGATGAGCCCGCTCAGCCACAACCTCGGCTTCGGCGGCATGGTGTCGGCGCTGGCGGTGGGCGCCGAACTGGTGGTGCACGACCTGCCGCGCGGCGCCAGCGTGCTCGACCGGCTGCTGGAAACCGGGGCCACCTTCCTGTTCGGCGTGCCCACGCACGCCATCGACCTGCTGGGCGAGCTGCGCGCGCGCAACGTGCGCGACGCCGGCCGGCTGCAGGGCTTCCGCATCTCGGGCGCGTCGGTGCCGCAGGAAGTGGTGGCCGAGCTGCTGGCGCACGGCATCAAGCCGCAGAGCGGCTACGGCATGACCGAGGCCTGCTCCCACCACTACACCCTGCCCGACGACGAGCCGCGCCGCATCATCGAAACCTCCGGCCGCGCCTGCGAAGGCTACGAAGTGAAGATCTGGTCGCTGGACGACCCCGACCAGGAGCTGGGGCCACGCCAGGTCGGCCAGATCGGCGGCCGCGGCGCCAGCCTGATGCTGGGCTACTTCGACGATCAGACCGCCACCGAAACTTCGTTCAACAGGCACGGCTGGTTCATGACCGGCGACGTGGGCTGGCAGGACGAAGACGGCTATCTGGTGATCACCGGCCGCAAGAAAGAACTGATCATCCGCGGCGGCCACAACATCTACCCGGCGCGCATCGAGAATCTCGTACTGCAGCACAAGGCGGTGGCGCGCGCGGCCGTGGTGCCGGTGCCCGACGCCCGCCTGGGCGAGAAGGTCTGCCTGGCCTATTCGCTGCGCGACGGCCAGAGCGCCACCTACGACGCCCTGCTGCGGCACCTGGACCAGGCCGGCCTGTCGCGCTACGACATGCCCGAATACATGATCGAATTGAAGAACATCCCGCTCACCGCCAGCGGCAAGGTCTTCAAGCGCGAGCTGATCGAAGACGTCAAACACGGCCGGCTGCGCCCGACCCCGGTGCGCTGGAATCCGGCCAGCCAGGGCGCCTGACGATGGACACGGCCACCGTCCCGCCCGACCGCAGCGCGCGCGACGCCGCCGCAATGGCGCGCCTGCGCCACGAACTGGCGCACCCGCCCTTCCATGCCGTGCTGGGCCCCGAGGCGGTCGGCGTCGATGCCGACGCGGGCACGGTGGTCATCCGCCTGCCGTACCGCGAGGCCTTCCGCCGCGCCGCCGGCAGCGCCGACATCCACGGTGGCGTGATCGCCACGCTGATCGACCTGGCCGCGCATGCCGCGGTCGCGGTGCAGACCGGCCGCATGGCGCCCACCATCGACCTGCGCATCGACTACCTGCGCGCCGCGCCGGGCACCGACCTGCTGGCCACCGCCCGCACGCTGCGCGTGGGACGCACCATCGCCCGCGCCGACGTCGAGGTCACCGCTGCCGGCGATGCGCGGCCCGTCGCCGTGGGCCGCGGCACCTTCAGCACCCATCAACCCGCGGCGGCCGCCGCCGCGACGGAGTAACGCCATGCGCGCCGCAGTGGTCCGCCAATTCGGTCCCATCGGGCAGCTGCCCATCGAAGAACTGCCCGACCCGGTGGCCGGCGCAGGCGAGGTGCTGGTCGACATCCAGGCCACCGCGGTCAACTTCGTCGACCTGCTGGTCATCACGGGCAAGTATCAATTCCTGCCGCCCCGCCCCTTCGCACCCGGCAAGCTGCCTACCGGCATCGTCAGCGCCGTGGGCCCCGGCGTGACCATGCTGAAGGCCGGCGACCGCGTGCTGACGCTGGCCGAGCACGGCGGCTACGCCGAGAAGATCGCGGTGCCAGCGCGCGACTGTTTCGTGCTGCCGGCCGGCATGTCCTTCGCCGAGGCCGCCGCGATGTCGCTGGCCTATGACACTGCCTGGTTCGCGCTGTGCGAGCGCGGCCGCGCCAGGTCCGGCGAGACCGTGCTGGTGCTGGGCGCGACCGGCGGCGTCGGCATGGCGGCGGTGCAGCTGGCCCGCGCCTACGGCCTGCGCGTGCTGGCCGGCGTGTCGAGTGCGGCCAAGGCCGAGGCCGCGATCGCGGCCGGCGCCCACGGCATCGTCGATTTGTCGCTTCCCGACCTGCGCGACAGCCTGCGCGAGCAGGTGCGCGCGCAGACCGGCGGCGCCGGCGCCGACATCGTGATCGACCCGCTGGGCGGCGACGTCTTCGACGCCGCGATCCGCGCCGTGGCCTGGCGCGGCCGGCTGGTGGTGGTGGGCTTCGCGGCCGGCCGCATCCCCACGCTGAAGGTCAATTACGTGATGCTGAAGAACATGGAAGTCAGCGGCCTGCAGGTCAGCGACTACCGCAAGCGGGCGCCGCAGGAAATGGCGCACTGCCTGCGCGAGATCTTCCGGCTTTATGAAGAGGGCAAGCTGCGGCCCGCGCCGCCGGTGCCGGTGGCGCTGGACGGCGTCCGCGGCGCCCTGCAGAGCCTGCAGGACCGCAGCGCGAAGGGGCGCCTGGTGCTGATGATCGGTAACGAGGCGACGATATAATCCCGCCTGGCGGGTACGGATCCAAAAACGGCACACTCCGACCCCTTACGTTCCGGAGACACTCCATGACCTTGCGCTATGACGAAATTGGCCAACGCCTGAAAGCCTTCCGACTCGGTTCCGGGCTCAGCGCCGACGAAATCGCGCAGCGCATCGGCATCTCGCGCACCGCGCTGTACCGTTTCGAGAAAGGCGAACTGGCGAAGATCGAAACGCTGGAGAAGCTGTCCGAACTGCTGAACGTGTCGATGCCCACGCTGCTGGGGGTCGGCATCGAATACATCCCGTCGGCCGTGGCGTACTTCGAACGCACGCGCCAGCTGGAAGAAACCGCGGAACACCTGGTGGTGCTGGCCGGGCCGATCTCCTTCCTGCTGGCCTCGGAACAGTTCGAGGGCATGCTCGACACCGTGCTGCGCGAGAGCGTCTCGGAAGACGCCCCCAACCGCAAGCGCACGATGGAAGACGTCGACCGCATCATGGAGATCCTGCACCAGCGCAAGCAGACCTACCGCGTGCGCCGTCCCAGCATCGTCAACCTGATCTCCACCACGCAAATCGAACGTTTCCTGCTGAACGGGCTGGTGGGCCGCCAGAACCTGCCGACCTCGGTGGCCGCCCAGCGGCGGGCGATGGCGCGGCGCGAAGTCGAGCACTTCGCCGAGATCATCGAAGCCGACGAGATCGGCGTGCAGATCGGCCTGGTCAGCGACACCCTGCCGCACAACGGCTTCCAGATCTTCCGCAACGCCCAGGGCAGCACGCTCACCATCAGCCCGTTCCGCCTGGGCGAGCAGCCCAACGTGCGCGTGGGCGTGGCGATGGTCACCTCGGCGCCGGAAGCGCTGGCGCTGCACCAGAACATCGTGACCGACGCCTGGCGCTCCGCGATCAAGGGCCAGGCGGCGGTGCAGTACCTGCGCAAGCTCCTCGCCGACCAGGACGCCGTGGCGTCGCTGGTTTCCTCGCCACGCAAGCGCGCCTGACCGGGCGCGCGCCCAGCCCCGGACGCCCATGACCCAAGCCGCGACGCTCGACGCCCTGATTGCCGACCTGGTAACCGCCAACCACATCCTGGCCAACGAAGACGTGCTCGATGCCTTCGGCCACGTCAGCGTGCGGCACCCCGAACGGCCGGGACATTTCCTGATGTCCTGTTCGCGGGCGCCGGAACTTGTGGGCGCGGCCGACATCGTCGAGTTCGACGAGCAATCCCAGCCGGCCGAGGCCACGCAGGGCCGGGCGATGTACATCGAACGCTTCATCCACGGCGAGATCTATCGCGCGCGGCCCGACGTGCAGGCGGTATGCCACCATCACGCGCCGGCCGTGATGCCGTTCTGCATCAGCGGCACGCCTCTCGTGCCGGTCTACCAGCACGGCGCCTTCATCGGCGCCGAGGTGCCCTTCTGGGACAGCAAGCACGAATTCGGCGACACCAACCTGCTGCTTTCCAGCGTCGAACACGGCGCTTCGCTGGCGCGGGCGCTGGGCGCCAACTGGTGCGTGCTGATGAAGCGCCACGGCGCCACCGTGGCCGGCAAATCACTGACCGAGCTGGTGTTCCGCGCCGTGACCGGCTGCCGCAATGCCGACTTCCTGCACCGCGCCCACCAACTGGGCAGCGTCGACGCGCTGACGCCGGGCGAGATCGAGCAGGCCCGGCAGATTCCGCCGCCGGCGATGACGCGCGCCTTCGACTACTGGAAATCGCGCCTGCCTCGCATCCGTTAAGCGTCTTTTTCCCAAAATTTATGCAATGGCGGCACTCCCACCGCCTTGCCGCGCACCCCGCCGGTGCGCCCGCCCCTCTTGCGCCCTAAACCTGGGCGCCCCGGCACGCTATGGGTGCCGCGGCCCGAATCCCGATCCACCGCGACGATGCTGGATTTCCATACAGCAGGGTTTTTGCCCTGGTGAGGCATACATAAATTAATTAATTTACCAATATTGGTACGATCCTTGCTAAAGACTCGATGTCTTTTACTGCCTCATCCTCGACAAAGGCTGATACCCCAATGACAATGGCAAACCTCTTGCGGCCGCACCGCCGGACGCTGCGCGCGGCGGCTATCCTGGGCGCCGGCCTGCTGGCTACCGGCGCCGCCCACGCAGCCTATCCCGAACGCGCAATCTCCATGGTGGTGGCCTATCCGCCCGGCGGCGGCGTCGACACCGTGGCGCGCGTGCTGTCGGTCGAGCTTTCCAAGCTGCTCAAGCAAAGCGTGGTGGTGGAAAACAAGCCGGGCGCGGGCGCCACCATCGGCGCCTCCTACGTCAAGCGCGCCACGCCGGACGGCTACACGCTGCTGCTGGCCGATCCGGCCTTCGTCATCAACACCGGCCTGATGACCAACGTCGGCTACGACCTGAAGAAGGATTTCACGCCGGTCTCCACCGTCACGATGTCGCCCATCGTGCTGTCGGTATACCCCGGATTGCCGGTGCACAGCCTGGCCGAACTGCTGGAAGCGGCGCGCAGGAAACCGGGCGGCCTGAGCTATTCGTCGGCCGGCATCGGCTCCACGCCGCACATGGCGGGCGAAATGCTGAAGGCCTATACCAACAGCTCGTTCACCCACATTCCGTACAAGGGCAGCGGGCCGGCGATGTCCAACCTGGTGGCGGGCCAGCTGGACTTCTCGTTCTCCACCATCGCGGCGGCCAAGCCCTTCATCGACCAGAAGCTGATCCGGCCGCTGGCCACCACCGGCCTGGAGCGCAGTCCGGCGCTGCCCGAGCTGCCCACCATCGCCGAAAGCATTCCCGGCTTCAAGGTGCTGTTCTGGACCGCGCTGTTCGCGCCGGCCAACACGCCGCCGGCCGTCGTCAAGGCGTTGAACGAGGCCATGCGAACCGTGCTGACCGACCCGCAGACCAAGGCGGCGATCGAGAAATCGGGCGACGTGGCGACCTACCTGCCGACCGAGAAGGTCAACGACTTCGTCGCCGGCGAGTTCGCGCAGTGGACCGGCCTGATCGCGAAGGCCGGCATCAAGGCCGAGTAAACGCCTCTCCGGATGAAAGCCCCTCCTTCGCCCGGCGCGCCAACGCCATGAAGAACCGACTTCCGCCCCTCAATTCGCTGAAGGTTTTCGAAGCGGCCGCCCGCCATTCCAGCTTCAAGAAGGCGGCCGAGGAATTGCACGTGACGGCGGCGGCGGTCAGCCACCAGCTGAGCCAGCTCGAAAGCATCCTGGGCGTGCAGCTGTTCCGCCGTTTCAACCAGGGCATCGAACTGACGCCGGCGGCGCGCATGTGCCTGCCGCGGCTGCGCGAGGGGCTGGAGTGCCTGCGCGATTCGGTCGAACAGATCCGCGTCCACGCCCGCGCCGAGGTGCTGACCGTGGCGGCCGCGCCGTCGTTCGCGATGCGCTGGCTGATGCCGCGCCTGCACCGCTTCATCCTGGCCCGGCCGGATATCGACGTGCACGTGGCCACCCGCATGAGCCCGTTCCAGGGCCGCCGCGGCGCCCGCAGCGGCGTGGCGGCGGTGCACGAATGGGCGGCCGAGGCCGATCTGATCCTGATGTACGGCCACGGCGACTACCCGGGATTGCACGTGGCTCCGCTGCTCGGAGTGAGCGTGACGCCGCTGTGCAGCCCGACGCTGCTGCGCCGGCAGCCGCTGGACTCGGCCGAGCAGTTGCTCAACCATACGCTGCTGCACGACGACCGCGAGGCGCTGTACGGCAATCCTTCGTTCTGGCAACGCTGGCTGGAAGGCGCCGGCGTGACCGGCATCGCCGCCGACCGCGGTCCGCGCTTCACGCACGCCTTCCTGGCCGCCGGCGCCGCCCTCGAAGGGCTGGGCGTGGTCGCCACCACGCCGGCGCTGGTTACCGAGGAGCTGGAGACCGGACGCCTGGTGGCGCCGCTGGGCACGATGGTTCGCGTTAACGCGGGCTACCACGCCGTCACGACGGAGAAGAGCGAACGCCGCGACGACGTCCAGGCGTTCAAGGCCTGGCTGCTGGAGGAAGCCGCGGCCACCGAGGCCTGCATCCGGCGCGCGATCGGCGGCCGGCGCCGGCGCGGCGCGGTGCACCGCGCCTTCGCGGCAGCGGACGGCGCCGCATCCACCGAAAGGCGGCCGGCGGCGGCCTGAGCCCGGCCGCCCTTCATCACTCCATCGAGAAGCCGATCTTCCTGGCCACGGCCGTCCAGCGCTCGACGTCGGTCTCGACCAGTTCGTCGAACTGTTTCGGCGTGCCGATCATCGGCTCCATTCCCTGCGCCGCCAGCACCTGCCTGGCCGCCGGCGTGGCCAGGTAGGCGTTGATCTCGCGATTGAGCTTGTCGATCACCGGCCGCGGCGTGGCCTTGGGCGCCAGCACGCCGTACCAGATGTTCAGGTCGAAGCCGGGCACGCCGCTCTCGGCTATGGTGGGCAGGTCTGGCATGCCGGACCAGCGGCTGCCGCCGGCCACCGCCAGCGCGCGCACCTGGCCCGATTTGATGAAGGGGATCAGCGAATTGGCCGCGCCGAACAGCACCTGCACCCGGCCGGCGATGACCTCGGGCACCATCTGGCTGGCGCCCTTGAACGGAATGTGCGTCATCGACGTGCCGGTGGCTGCGGAGAACACCTCGGCCGTCATGTGCATGATGGTGCCGGGGCCGGCCGACGCATAGTTGAGCTTGCCGGGATTGCGCTTGAGCAGGTCGATCAGTTCCGGCACCGACCTGGCCGGCACGTCGTTGGCCACCACCAGGATCATCGGAATGTTGGCCACCATCGCCACGCCGGCCAGGTCGCGCGCCAGCCGGAACGGCGGCGCCTTGGAGGCGGCGTCGACGATGGCCGCGGAATTGGCCGCCATCAGCAGCGTGTAGCCGTCGGCCGGCGCGCGCGCCACGATGTCGGAGCCGATCAGGCCGCCGGCGCCGGCCCTGTTTTCGACCACGAAGCTCTGGCCCAGCCGCGCCTGCAGCTGCGTGCTCAGGTCGCGCGCCAGAAAGTCGTTGCCGCCGCCGGCGGCGAACGGCACCACGAAACGCACTGCCTTGGCCGGATAAGTCTGCGCCGCGGCCGGGGTACACGCCATGCCGGCGACAGCCAGCGCGGCCGAGGCTTGGAGCACGAGAATCGGGATACGTCGATGCATGGAAGATCTCACTTTAGGCCGGGATGGAAGGTAAATCTCGGCTCCTCCTGTCTTCGTTGTGAAAGCATTATCGAGTCGCTTTCCGGCCCGGCGCGGGCGATATTTTCTGTGGCGCCGGCTCAATTAATTTCATGCGCGGCGGACGGCGGGCGGTGAGTACCATCAGCGCTTCGAATGGAGCTGGACATGGTCTCTGCCGAATTGCTGGACAAACTGAAACGCTGCGTCGACGACCGGCCCGAGGCGGGCGTGTTCCGGGTGCACCGCGACGTCTACACCGACCCCGAGATCTTCGAGCTGGAACAGCGCTTCATCTTCGAGCGCAGCTGGAGCTTCCTGTGCCTGGAGTCGCAGCTGCCCAAGGCCTTCGACTTCGTGACGGCGCACATCGGCCGCGTGCCGGTGGTCGTCACGCGCGGCGAAGACATGCGGCTGCGCGCCTTCCTCAACGCCTGCCGGCACAAGGGCGCGCAACTGCTGCTGCAGGAACAGGGCAGCCGGCGGTCCATCGCCTGTCCGTACCACGGCTGGTCTTACGACACGCAGGGGCGCAACATCGCCATCAAGGCGCGCGACACCGGCCACTACGGCCCCGCGTTCGACGCCGCCGGACACGATCTGCTGCCGCTGGCCCGCCTGGCGTCCTACAAGGGCCTGGTATTCGGCTGCCTGGACCCCGGCGTGCCCGCGCTGGAGGACTTCCTGGGCGACATGAAGTTCTTCATCGACCTGTACATGGACCAGGGGCCGGACGGCATGGAGGCGGTGCCGGGCCGCGCCGTCTACACCTACCGCGGCAACTGGAAGCTGCAGATGGACAACGGGATGGACTACTACCACCTGACCTCCACCCATTCAAGCTTCCTCGACGTGCAGGCCAAGCGCCGCCGCGGCGAAGGCAACCAGGCCGCGCGCCAGTTCGACTGGGCCAAGCGCGAGTCGCAGCAGGGCGGCACCTTCCTGTTCCGCCACGGCCATGCCCTGAACTGGCTGCGCCAGCCGGAGGCCGAGAAGCGGCCGATCTGGCCGGTGATCGACGAGATCCGCGCGCGCGTGGGCGAACAACGCGCGCAATGGATGCTGAACCTGAAGAACTGCGTGGTGTTTCCCAACATGCAGATCGCCGACGCCACCTCGCTGCTGCTGCGTACCTTCCGCCCCATTTCGGCCGGCGAGACCGAGATGCGCGTCTACTGTCTGGCGCCGCGCGGCGAATCGCCCGAGCGGCGCGCGTGGCGGCTGCGCCAATTCGAAGACTTCTTCAATCCTTCGGGCTTCGCCACGCCCGACGACACGGTGGTCTACGAGGACTGCCAGTCGGGCTACCACGCCGGGGGCAGCGGCGGCCCGGGCTTGTTCGACTACACCCAGGGCTGCGAACGCGGGCGCGCCATCCTGCAGACTGAACCCGGCGGGGTCGCCCGCGAACTGGGCATCGCGCCGGCCGGCGCGGTCGAGGGCGGGTTCGAGGTCCAGCAGGAAATGTGCTTCATGGCGCCATACCGCGAATGGCAGCGGCTGATGCTGGCCGGCGCCGCCGGCGCGCCGGCTTACGGCGACGAAGCCGGTGCCGCAGCACCGCCCGCCGCCAGCCCCGCAATGTCTTCCCCCGCCATGGACGCCGCACGATGAACACCTCGCTCCAGGCTGCCGCCGAGGTCGTCCTCCGCGAAGCCGCCCTGCTCGACGAACACCGCTGGGCCGACTGGCTGGCGCTGTATGCTCCGGACTGCGAATTCTGGATGCCGATGTGGCGCACGGAAGAAGAGCTCAACGCCGACCCGCAGACCGGCCTGTCGCACATCTACTATTCCAGCCGCGCCGGCCTGGAAGACCGCGTGGCGCGCATCCGTTCGCGCAAGTCGCCGGCTTCGCAGCCGCTGCCGCGGACTTCGCACGTGCTGGGCGCGTCCCTGGCGGTCGACGGCGGCGACGGCACGCTGTGCCTGCGCACGGCGTGGAGCTGCCACGTCGTCTTCCCCCGCCACCGGACGGCGCACGCCTTCTTCGGCTGGTACCGCCACGAGCTGGCCGAAACGCCGGAAGGCTGGCGCATCCGGCGCAAATACGTGGCGCTGATGAACGACTACATCCCGACCATGCTGGACGTGTACTGCGTATAGCCGCCGCCGGCCGGCGACCGGCGGTCCGGAACCTGGGACCGCCCTGTTTCTTTTGTTTCATTGATTGGAACTTGTTCTGTTCAGTCGTCCGAAGCTGATATAAGAAAGCAAGGAACGACGATTCCAGGACAGGAGACATCGATGAAGACATTCGCGCTCTTGCGCGGGGGCCTGGCTGTGCTCGCGGCAACGGCGGCGCTGGCCTTGCCGGCGGCGGCCGCGCAGGCCGAAGGCTTTCCGGCGCGGCAGGTCAGGCTGGTCGTGCCCTTCCCGCCGGGCGGCGGCTCCGACACCCAGGCCCGCCTGCTGGCGGAGCGGCTGGGCCAGCTCTGGAAGCAGACCGTCGTGGTCGACAACGTATCGGGCGCCGGCGGCGGCCTGGCGGCGGCCAACGTGGCCCATGCCCGGCCCGACGGCTACAGCGTCCTGTTCGCGACGCATCCGATGCTGGCCATGTACCCCTTCCTGTACGAAAAGCTGCCGTACGATCCGGTCAAGGATTTCGCCCCCGTCGTCAGCCTGCTCGAAGGGCCGCTGGTCCTGCTGGTGCCCGCGTCCTCGCCAATCCGTTCGGTGAACGATCTCATCCAGGCCGCCAAGGACAAGCCCGGAACGATCAACTTCGGCTCGGGAGGGGTAGGCACCACCCAGCACCTCACGGGCGAACTGCTGAAAGAGACGGCCGGCATCAAGCTCACCCACGTGCCGTACCGGGGTGACGGGCAATCCATGACGGCGCTGATTTCCAACGAGATCCAGCTGCTGTTCGCCAGCGTGTCGTCCGCCACCGCGCAGATCAAGGGCGGCCGCGTCCGCGGCATCGCCATTACCGACAGCAAGCGGGCACCATCGCTGCCCGACATCCCGACCATGGCCGAAACCATCCCCGGTTTCCAGTCGACCCTGGTCTACGGCCTGCTGGTGCCGAAGGACACGCCCGCCGACATCGTCGACGCCATCAACCGCGCCGCCAACCAGGTCTTGCAGGATCCTGCCTATGCCAGGCGCGTGCAGGCCGACGGCGTGAACGTGCGCGGCGGCACGCCGGAGGACTTCGACCGCTTCCTGGCCTCCGAGCGCAACAAATGGGGCAGCCTGCTCAAGCGCCTCGACATCAAGATGGACTGATGCCGCCAGGCGGAAAAAAAGCCGCTGCGATCGCTCGCAGCGGCTTTTCTTTGCCGCGCCGCCCGCCTGAGCGGGCGGCGGACCGCAGGCCCCCTCACACCTGGCCGTCGGACTCCGGCTCGTCGGCCGGGGCCGACGACGTAACGCTCTCCGGCGTGTTGAAGATGGCGCTTTCGTCGAAGGCATTGCCGACGTCGGTGAACACCACTTCGCGCTCGGCGGCTTCCTGGGCTTCCTTCTCCTTGCGGGCGGCATGGAAGGCCATGCCGGTGCCCGCCGGGATCAGCCGGCCCACGATCACGTTTTCCTTCAGCCCGCGCAGGTCGTCGCGCTTGCCCATGATGGCGGCTTCGGTCAGCACGCGCGTGGTTTCCTGGAACGAGGCAGCCGAGATGAACGAGTCGGTCGACAGCGAGGCCTTGGTAATGCCCAGCAGCACGTTCTCGTAGGTGGCCGGCCGCTTGTTCTCGGCCGTCACCCGGTCGTTTTCGTTCAGCAGCTCGGCGCGCTCGACCTGTTCGCCCGGGATGAAGGACGTCTCGCCGGCATCGACGATGTTCACGCGGCGCAGCATCTGCCGCACGATCACCTCGATGTGCTTGTCGTTGATCTTCACGCCTTGCAGCCGGTACACGTCCTGCACTTCGTCGACGATGTAGGTGGCGAGCTTCTCGATCCCTTGCAGGCGCAGGATGTCGTGCGGGTCGGCCGGGCCGTCGACGATCATCTCGCCCTTGTTGACCACCTGGCCGTCGTGCACCAGCACCTGCTTTTCCTTGGGGATCAGGAACTCGTGGCTGACGCCGTCGAGGTCGGTGATCACCAGGCGCTGCTTGCCCTTGGTGTCCTTGCCGAACGAGACCGTGCCGGTGACGTCGGCCAGCATGCCGGCGTCCTTCGGCGAACGGGCTTCGAACAGCTCGGCCACGCGCGGCAGGCCGCCGGTGATGTCGCGGGTCTTCTGCGATTCCTGCGGGATCCGCGCCAGCACCTCGCCCACGCCCACCTGCTGGCCGTCGCGCACGGTGATCAGCGCGCCGACCGGGAAGGAGATGCTGACCGAGTGATCGGTGCCGGCGATCTTGACTTCCTCGCCCTGGTCGTTGAGCAGCTTGACCTGCGGCCGCACCGTCTGCTTGGAGCCGCTGCGGGTCTTGGGCGTGATCGCCACCAGGGTCGACAGGCCGGTGACCTCGTCGAGCTGGCGGGCCACCGTCACGCCTTCTTCCACGTTCTCGAACTTCACCGTGCCGCCGTGCTCGGTGATGATCGGGCGGGTCAGCGGATCCCAACTGGCGAGCTGCGCGCCGGCCTTGACCGCCGTGCCGTCGCCGTGCAGCAAGATGGCGCCGTACGGCACCTTGTGGCGCTCGCGCTCGCGGCCGTTGTCGTCGACGATCAGGATTTCGCCCGAACGCGAGATCGCGACCTGCTCGCCCTTCACGTTGGTGACATAGCGCATCGCGCTGGTGAAGCGCACCGTGCCGTTGGACTTGGTTTCCACGCCCGAGGCCAGCGCCGCGCGCGAGGCCGCGCCGCCGATGTGGAAGGTCCGCATCGTCAGCTGGGTGCCCGGCTCGCCGATCGACTGCGCGGCGATCACGCCGACCGCCTCGCCCACGTTGACCAGCGTGCCGCGGCCGAGGTCGCGGCCGTAGCACGCGGCGCACAGGCCGTGGCGGGTTTCGCAGGTCAGCGCCGAGCGGATCTTGACCTCGTCGATGCCCAGGCGCTCGATGGTGTCGACCGCGTCTTCGTCCAGCAGCGTGCCGGCCTCGAACACCGTTTCCTGCGTGTCGGGGTCGACCACGTCGGCCGCGGCGGTGCGGCCGAGGATACGGTCGCGCAGCGGCTCGATCACTTCGCCGCCTTCCACCAGGGCCTTCATCGCGAAGCCGGCGGTGGTGCCGCAGTCGTCTTCGGTGATGACCAGGTCTTGCGTCACGTCGACCAGGCGGCGCGTCAGGTAGCCGGAGTTGGCGGTCTTCAGCGCCGTGTCGGCCAGGCCCTTGCGCGCGCCGTGGGTCGAGATGAAGTACTGCAGCACGTTCAGGCCTTCGCGGAAGTTGGCCGTGATCGGGGTTTCGATGATCGAGCCGTCGGGCTTGGCCATCAGGCCCCGCATGCCGGCCAGCTGGCGGATCTGCGCGGCCGAACCGCGCGCGCCCGAGTCGGCCATCATGTAGATGGAGTTGAACGACTCCTGGCGCGTCTCGTTGCCGTGGCGGTCGGTGACCGGCTCGGTGGAGAGCTGCTCCATCATGGCCTTGCCGACGCGGTCGCCGGCCTTGCCCCAGATGTCGACCACGTTGTTGTAGCGTTCCTGCGCGGTGACCAGACCCGACGAGTACTGCTTGTCGATTTCCTTCACTTCCTTGCTGGCCTCGGCCAGGATGCCTTCCTTGGCCGACGGGATCAGCATGTCGTCCATGCAGATCGAGATCCCGCCGCGGGTGGCCAGGCGAAAGCCCGACTGCATCAGCTGGTCGGCGAAGATGACCGTGGCGCGCAGGCCGCAGCGGCGGTACGACTGGTTGATCAGGCGCGAGATTTCCTTCTTCTTCAGCGGCTTGTTCAGCACCGAGAAGGGCAGTCCCTTGGGCAGGATCTCCGACAGGATGGCGCGGCCGACGGTCGTTTCGAAGCGGCGCAGCACCGGCTGCCACTGGCCCTGCTCGTCGCGCTCGTACTCGTTCAGGCGCACGGTGATGCGCGACTGCAGCTCGACCGCCTTGTTTTCATACGCGCGCAGCACTTCGGCCACGTCGATGAAATGCAGGCCTTCGCCGCGGCCGTTCACGCGCTCGCGGGTGGCGTAGTACAGGCCCAGCACGATATCTTGCGAGGGCACGATCGACGGTTCGCCGTTGGCCGGGAACAGCACGTTGTTGGAGGCCAGCATCAGCGTGCGGGCTTCCAGCTGCGCTTCCAGCGACAGCGGCACGTGGACGGCCATCTGGTCGCCGTCGAAGTCGGCGTTGAAGGCCGCGCACACCAGCGGGTGCAGCTGGATCGCCTTGCCTTCGATCAGCACCGGCTCGAACGCCTGGATGCCCAGGCGGTGCAGCGTGGGCGCGCGGTTCAGCATCACCGGGTGTTCGCGGATCACCTCTTCCAGGATGTCCCACACCACCGGTTCCTGCGTTTCCACCAGCTTCTTGGCCGCCTTGATGGTGGTGGCCAGGCCCATCATTTCGAGCCGGTTGAAGATGAAGGGCTTGAACAGCTCGAGCGCCATCAGCTTGGGCAGGCCGCACTGGTGCAGCTTGAGCTGCGGACCCACCACGATCACCGACCGGCCGGAGTAGTCCACCCGCTTGCCCAGCAGGTTCTGGCGGAAACGGCCGCTCTTGCCCTTGATCATGTCGGCCAGCGACTTCAGCGGGCGCTTGTTGGCGCCGGTCATGGCCTTGCCGCGGCGGCCGTTGTCGAGCAGCGAGTCGACGGCTTCCTGCAGCATGCGCTTTTCGTTGCGCACGATGATTTCGGGCGCCTTCAGCTCCAGCAGCCGCTTCAGGCGGTTGTTGCGGTTGATGACGCGGCGGTAGAGGTCGTTCAGGTCCGACGTGGCGAAGCGGCCTCCGTCCAGCGGCACCAGCGGGCGCAGCTCGGGCGGCAGCACAGGCAGCACTTCCAGGATCATCCAGTCGGGCTTGATGCCCGACTTCTGGAAGCCTTCCAGCACCTTCAGGCGCTTGGAGATCTTCTTGATCTTGGCGTCGGAACTGGTGGCCTGCAGGTCGGCGCGCAGCGTTTCGATGTCGCGGTTGATGTCGATCGTGCGCAGCAGTTCGCGCACGGCCTCGGCGCCCATCACGGCGCGGAAGTCGTCGCCGTACTCTTCCGTCTTGGCCAGAAAGTCGTCTTCCGACATGATCTGGCCGCGCTTGAGCGGCGTCATGCCCGGATCGATGACGCAGTAGGCTTCGAAGTACAGCACGCGCTCGATGTCGCGCAGCGTCATGTCGAGCACCATGCCCAGGCGCGACGGCAGCGACTTCAGGAACCAGATGTGCGCGACCGGGCTGGCCAGCTCGATGTGGCCCATCCGTTCGCGGCGCACCTTGGCCAGCGTGACTTCAACGCCGCACTTCTCGCAGATCACGCCGCGGTGCTTCAGGCGCTTGTACTTGCCGCACAGGCACTCGTAGTCCTTGATGGGGCCGAAGATCTTGGCGCAGAACAGGCCGTCGCGTTCCGGCTTGAACGTACGGTAATTGATCGTCTCGGGTTTCTTCACTTCCCCGAACGACCACGACCGGATCTTCTCCGGCGACGCGATGCCAATGCGAATGGCGTCGAACTGTTCTTCCTGCGTAACTTGCTTGAATAGATCCAGCAGCGCTTTCATGGCTACTCCCTATCAGTGTTTCACTGCGCGCCGCAAACAAGCGGCGCACGGCCCTGCACATTCATCCATCCCGGAGGAACAGCTGCCCCAACAGCAGCCATCCCATCCAGGATGCGGGGGATCCGGCTCCGCCGGTCCCCTCGCATCGCCCCCTGGGGGGCGCGCGCAAGCGCGTACGGGGGGGTCAATTCCTCTCGAGGTCCATATCAATACCGAGCGACCGGATTTCCTTGACCAGCACGTTGAACGACTCCGGCATGCCGGCATCGATCACGTGGTCGCCCTTGACGATGTTTTCGTACACCTTGGTACGGCCGTTCACGTCGTCGGACTTCACGGTCAGCATTTCCTGCAGCACGTACGAGGCACCGTAGGCCTCCAGCGCCCACACTTCCATTTCCCCGAAGCGCTGGCCGCCGAACTGGGCCTTGCCGCCCAGCGGCTGCTGGGTCACCAGCGAGTACGGGCCGGTCGAACGGGCGTGCATCTTGTCGTCGACCAGGTGGTGCAGCTTGAGCACGTGCATGTAGCCCACCGTGACCGGACGCTCGAACATCTCGCCGGTGCGGCCGTCGAACAGGTAGGCCTGGGTCTTGGAGTTGGCGAGCTTGAGGTTCTCGGCCACCTCGTCGGGGTAGGCCAGATCCAGCATGCCGCGGATTTCGGCTTCCGAAGCGCCGTCGAACACCGGCGTGGCGAACGGCACGCCGCGGCGCAGGTTCTGCGCCAACTCCAGCACCTCGTCGTCGTTCAGTTCTTCCAGCCGCGCCGGGGTGCCGGTCGAGTTGTAGACCTGGGCGACGAAATCGCGCACCTTGCCCATTTCGACCTCGCGCGCCTCGCGCAGCATCTCGTCGATGCGCTGGCCCAGGCCCTTGGCGGCCCAGCCCAGGTGGACTTCCAGCACCTGGCCCACGTTCATCCGCGACGGCACGCCGAGCGGGTTCAGAACGATGTCGACCGGGGTGCCGTCGGCCATGTGCGGCATGTCTTCCACCGGGGTGATCTTGGAGACCACGCCCTTGTTGCCGTGGCGCCCGGCCATCTTGTCGCCCGGCTGCAGCCGGCGCTTGACGGCCAGGTAGACCTTGACCATCTTCAGCACGCCCGGCGGCAGCTCGTCGCCCTGGGTCAGCTTCTTGCGCTTTTCCTCGAAGGCCAGGTCGAATTGGTGGCGCTTCTGCTCGATCGATTCCTTGGCCTGCTCGAGGGCGATCGCCGCGGCCTCGTCGGCCAGCCGGATGTCGAACCACTGCCAGCGGTCGAGCTCGGCCAGGTAGGACTTGGCGATCGCCGCGCCCTTGGCCAGCTTGCGCGGACCGCCGTTGACCACCTTGCCGATCAGCGTCTTCTCGATACGGTCGAAGGTGTCGTTCTCGACGATGCGCAGCTGGTCGTTCAGGTCTTGCCGGTAGCGCTTGAGCTCGTCGTCGATGATCGACTGCGCCCGCTTGTCGCGCACGATGCCTTCGCGCGTGAACACCTGCACGTCGATCACGGTGCCGACCATGCCCGAGGGCACGCGCAGCGAGGTGTCCTTCACGTCGGACGCCTTCTCGCCGAAGATCGCGCGCAGCAGCTTTTCTTCCGGGGTCAGCTGGGTTTCGCCCTTGGGGGTGACCTTGCCGACCAGCACGTCGCCCGCCTCGACCTCGGCGCCGATGTAGACGATGCCGGATTCGTCGAGCCGGCCAAGCTGGCCTTCCGACAGGTTGCTGATGTCGCGCGTGATTTCTTCCGAGCCGAGCTTGGTGTCGCGCGCCACGACCGTCAGTTCCTCGATGTGGATCGAGGTGTAGCGGTCGTCGGCCACCACGCGTTCCGACATCAGGATCGAGTCTTCGAAGTTGTAGCCGTTCCACGGCATGAACGCCACCAGCATGTTCTGGCCGAGCGCGAGCTCGCCCAGGTCGGTGGAGGCGCCGTCGGCCAGCACGTCGCCCTTGGCGATCACGTCGCCGCGGCGCACCACCGGCCGCTGGTTGATGTTGGTGTTCTGGTTGGAACGGGTGTACTTGATCAGGTTGTAGATGTCGACGCCCACCTCGCCGGCGACGTTTTCGTCGTCGTTGACGCGGATCACGATGCGTTCGGCGTCGACGTAGTCGACCAGGCCGCCGCGCAGCGCCTGCACGGTGGTGCCCGAGTCGACCGCCACGGTGCGCTCGATGCCGGTGCCGACCAGCGGCTTCTCGGGCCGCAGGCAGGGCACGGCCTGGCGCTGCATGTTCGAGCCCATCAGCGCGCGGTTGGCGTCGTCATGCTCCAGGAACGGGATCAGCGAGGCCGCCACCGACACGATCTGCGACGGCGCGACGTCCATGTAGTGCACGTTCTCGCGCGCGGTCAGCATGGTCTCGCCGGCCTGGCGGCAGGCCACCAGGTCGTCCACGAAGTGGCCTTCGTCGTCCAGCGTGGCGTTGGCCTGCGCGATCACGTAGCGGCCTTCCTCGATGGCCGACAGGTATTCGATCTGGTCGCTGACCTTGCCGTCGACCACCTTGCGGTACGGCGTTTCCAGAAAGCCGTATTCGTTCAGGCGGGCGTACAGCGCCATCGAGTTGATCAGGCCGATGTTCGGGCCTTCCGGCGTTTCGATCGGGCACACGCGGCCGTAGTGGGTCGGGTGCACGTCGCGCACCTCGAAGCCGGCGCGTTCGCGCGTCAGGCCGCCCGGGCCCAGGGCCGAGACGCGGCGCTTGTGCGTGATCTCGGACAGCGGGTTGGTCTGGTCCATGAACTGCGACAGCTGGCTCGAGCCGAAGAACTCCTTGATCGCGGCCGAGATCGGCTTGGAGTTGATCAGGTCGTGCGGCATCAGGTTCTCGGCCTCGGCCTGGCCCAGGCGCTCTTTCACGGCGCGCTCGACGCGCACCAGGCCGGCGCGGAACTGGTTCTCGGCCAGTTCGCCCACGCAGCGCACGCGGCGGTTGCCCAGGTGGTCGATGTCGTCGATTTCGCCGCGGCCGTTGCGCAGCTCGACCAGCACCTTGATGGTGGCCAGGATGTCCTCGTTGGTGAGGGTCATCGGGCCGGTGATGTCGTTGCCGCGGCCCAGCCGGCTGTTGACCTTCATGCGGCCCACGCGCGACAGGTCGTAGGTTTCCTCGCTGAAGAACAGGCGCTGGAACAGGGCCTCGACGGCTTCCTCGGTGGGCGGCTCGCCGGGGCGCATCATGCGGTAGATGGCCACGCGGGCGGCGGTCTGGTCGGTGGTCTCGTCCACCCGCAGCGTGTGCGAGATGTACGGGCCCTGGTCCAGGTCGTTGGTGTACAGCGTCTGGATTTCCTTGACGTTGGACTCGCGCAGCTTGTTGAGCAGGCTTTCGGTCAGCTCTTCGTTGGCGTTGGCCACGATCTCGCCGGTTTCCGGGTCGACCGCGTTGCGGGCCAGCGCGCGGCCCAGCAGGAAGTCTTCGGGTACGGAGATGCGCTCGGTGCCGGCGTTGACCAGGTCGCGGATGTTGCGCGCATTGACGCGCTTGTCCTTGGCGACGATGACGTTGCCCGACTTGTCGTTGATGTCGAAGCGCGCGACCTCGCCCTTCCAGCGGTCGGGCACGAATTCCATCAGCGCGCCTTCGCTCTGCAGTTCGAAGCGGTCGAACGAGAAGAACTCCGACAGGATGGTCTCCGGCGTCATGCCGATGGCCTTGAGCAGGATGGTGACCGGCATCTTGCGGCGGCGGTCGACGCGGAAGAACAGGATGTCCTTCGGGTCGAACTCGAAGTCCAGCCACGAGCCGCGGTAGGGAATCACGCGCGCCGAGAACAGCAGCTTGCCCGAGCTGTGCGTCTTGCCGCGGTCGTGCTCGAAGAACACGCCGGGCGAACGGTGCAGCTGCGAGACGATGACGCGTTCGGTGCCGTTGATCACGAACGAGCCGGTAGAGGTCATGAGCGGGATCTCGCCCATGTACACTTCCTGCTCTTTGACTTCCTTCACCGTGGGCTTGCTGGCTTCGCGGTCGAGCAGGACCAGGCGCACCTTGGCGCGCAGCGGCGAAGCGAAGGTCAGCCCGCGCTGCTGGCACTCGCGAACATCGAACGCGGGCTCGCCCAGCACGTAGCTGACGAACTCCAGCCGCGCCATCTGGTTGTGGCTGACGATGGGGAAAATCGACGAGAATGCAGCCTGCAGGCCTTCATCCTTGCGCTGCAGGGGTGGGGTATCCGCCTGAAGGAAGGTAAGATACGACTCCAGCTGGGTAGCCAGCAGAAAGGGGACGGTCTGCACGTCTTCGCGCTTGGCGAAGCTCTTGCGGATGCGCTTCTTTTCGGTGAACGAGTAGGGCATGAGCACTCCGACTCAGGTTGCGTGAACCGCGGGCGGCGGTCCTAAAATACGACTACGTCAAAACCCCGGCGCGCATAGGGGCAGGGCGCGCCGGCGCCGGGCTTCTCCCGGCGCGGGTTTCGGGTCCGCAGGCGTAGCGTCGCCACCTGCGCACCGGAAATCCGCGGGGCGGCACCGCTGGCGGCACCACCCTGTTACAGCCGATACAGCCGGAAACGGGCTCGAAAGCCCTTTTCCAAAACGCAAAAACCCGGAGGCCGATTCCGCCGGCCCCCGGGTGCCTGCTTCGGTCGAATTACTTGACGTCGACCTTGGCACCGGCTTCTTCGAGCTTCTTCTTGGCGGCGTCGGCGTCGGCCTTCGACACGCCTTCCTTGACGGGCTTCGGCGCGCCGTCGACCAGGTCCTTCGCTTCCTTCAGGCCCAGGCCCGTCAGTTCGCGCACGGCCTTGATGACGTTGACCTTGTTGGCGCCGATTTCGGCCAGCACGACCGTGAATTCGGTCTGCTCTTCGGCCGGGGCGGCAGCGGCGCCGCCGGCGGCCGGGGCAGCCACGGCCACCGCGGCGGCAGCGGCGGACACGCCGAACTTCTCTTCCAGGTCCTTGATCAGTTCCGACAGTTCCAGAACGGTCAGACCGGCGATCGCGTCGATGATTTCAGCTTTGCTAAGTGCCATTTTGTTTCAGGATTCCAAAAAAGTTTGATACCAGGTATGGGGTCGCTTCACGCAACGGCTTACGCCGCTTCCGCCTGCTTGTCCCGAACCGCAGCCAGGCCGCGGACGAACTTGGTCGGAACTTCGTTGAGCGTGCGCACGAACTGGGCAACGGGCGCCTGCATGGTGCCCAGCAGCTTGGCCAGCAACTCTTCGCGCGAGGGCAGCGAGGCCAGGGCCTTCACGCCTTCGGTGTCCATCAGGCTGTTCGGCAGTGCGCCGCCCTTCAGGACCAGCTTGTCGTTGGTTTTGGCGAAATCGGACAACAGCTTGGCCGCGGCGACCGGATCGGCGCTGATCCCGTAGATCAGCGGACCGACCAGCTGCTTGGACAACCCCTCGAAAGGGGTGCCAGCCACGGCGCGGCGTGTCAGCGTGTTTTTCAGGACACGCAGGTAAACGCCCGATTCACGTGCTTGCTTACGCAGTACGGTGACGGCAGCGACGTCCAGACCACGATATTCGGCGATCACGATCGACTGAGCCTTGGCGACTTCCGCCGAGACCTCTTCGATCACCGCCGATTTCTCTTGACGATTGAGACTCACGGTTTGAACACTCCATCAAATGACGCCGGGAGCGGACTCCCTGCGTCGACCGAACGCGGCGAACCTGGTCGATTTCTTTTTGGATGAAAAGAACTCTTCCTGGGACCGCCGTCTGCGCTGGATCCGCGCGCCGGGCAGGACGGCATGCCGCCTGCCCTTTGCCGCGGGATTAAGCTCCGGACGCCCGTCGTGTCTTGCTGCGACACGCCGCGCGCCTTCGCTCCAGCGGTCTTTGACAGCTGTGCCGAACCGGTTGCCCGGCCGCGGCACGGCCCAAAGTCTGTCTTGCTATTGCTTACTGCTGCGCCTGCTGGCTGGCCGTCAGGGACGACTGATCCACGCGGATTCCGCCGCCCATCGTGGACGACACCGCCAGCTTGCGCAGGTAAATGCCCTTGGCCGAGGCCGGACGGGCCCGGTTCAGCGCGTCGACCAGCGCCAGCAGATTGGTCTGCAGCTGTTCGACGCCGAACGAGGCGCGGCCGATCGTGGCGTGGATGATGCCGGCCTTGTCGGTACGGTACTGGACCTGGCCCGCCTTGGCGTTCTTCACGGCCGTGGCGACGTCGGGGGTGACCGTGCCGACCTTCGGGTTCGGCATCAGGCCGCGCGGACCGAGGATCTGGCCCAGCGCGCCGACCACGCGCATCGTGTCGGGCGACGCGATCACCACGTCGAAATCGATCTGGCCGCCGCGGATGCGCTCGGCCAGGTCTTCCATGCCGACGATGTCGGCGCCCGCAGCGCGCGCCGCTTCGGCCTTGTCGCCCTGGGCGAACACGGCCACGCGCACGCTCTTGCCGGTGCCGGCAGGCAGCACCACCGAACCGCGCACCAGCTGGTCCGACTTCTTGGCGTCGATGCCAAGCTGGACGGCCAGGTCGATCGACTCGTCGAACTTGGCGGTGGCGGTTTCCTTGGCCAGCGCCAGGGCTTCGGCCACGGGGTAGAGCTTGGTGCGGTCGATCTTCGCGCGCAGCGCGGCGATCCGCTTCGACTGACGTGCCATGATTACAGGCCCTCCACCGTGATGCCCATGCTGCGGGCGCTGCCGGCGATCGTGCGGACCGCGGCGTCCATGTCGGCCGCCGTGAGATCCGGCTGCTTGGTCTTGACGATTTCCTCGACCTGGGCGCGGGTCAGGCTGCCCACCTTGTCGGAATGCGGCTTGGGCGAGCCCTTCTGCACGCCGGCCGCCTTCTTGATGAGGATGGTCGCCGGG
The DNA here is from genome assembly GCF_039541095.1 of Pigmentiphaga soli. Taxonomy (NCBI): domain Bacteria; kingdom Pseudomonadati; phylum Pseudomonadota; class Betaproteobacteria; order Burkholderiales; family Alcaligenaceae; genus Pigmentiphaga; species Pigmentiphaga soli. The sequence goes on along the minus strand of NZ_BAABFO010000037.1, from coordinate 14,089 downwards.
GGCGACTTCATCACGAAGGTGAAGCTCTTGTCGGCGAAGGCGGTGATCACCACCGGAATCGGCAGGCCCGGCTCCATGCCCTGGGTGCGGGCATTGAAGGCCTTGCAGAATTCCATGATGTTCAGCCCGCGCTGGCCCAGCGCCGGGCCGATCGGGGGGGACGGATTGGCTTTACCAGCTGGCACCTGCAGCTTGATGAAGCCGACGATTTTCTTCGCCATGTTCAGCTCCTTTCGGGTTCATGCGCATGCCGCACGCGGCATGCTCCCCGGGGTTTTCGGCCGGAAATTCCGGTGGAGACCGGAAAACCGGGCGGCGCGGGCCGTGGCGCGCCGTCCGGCAGCAATGGATCAGGGTTCGGGGATTCCGGATCGTGGGGATTCAGGACTTCTCGACCTGGCTGAAATCGAGTTCGACGGGGGTCGACCGGCCGAAAATGGTGACCGACACGCGCAGCTTGCTCTTTTCGTAGTTGACGTCTTCGACGTTGCCGTTGAAGTCGGTGAACGGGCCCTCTTTGATGCGGACCATCTCGCCCACTTCGAACAGCACCTTGGGACGCGGCTTTTCGACGCCCTCTTCCATCTGCGACAGGATTTCGTCGACTTCCTTCTGCGAAATCGGCGTCGGACGGTTGCCCGAGCCGCCCACGAAACCGGTTACCTTGGCGGTGTTCTTCACCAGGTGCCAGGTGTCGTCGGTGAGATCCATCTCGACCAGCACGTAGCCGGGAAAAAAACGGCGCTCGGTGATGGACTTCTGGCCGCCCTTGACCTCGACCACTTCCTCGGTAGGCACCAGGATGCGGCCGAACGAGGTTTGCAGGGCAGCGCGCTCGATGCGCTCGGTAAGCGCCCTCTGCACGCTCTTTTCCATGCCCGAATAGACATGGACGACGTACCAACGCTTGCTCATCGTTTCCCTTTCCGCCGTGTTATTTCCACCCGAGAACCAGGCCGTACAGCACCCACTCGATGGATTTGTCGGTGATCCACAGGAACAATGCCATCACGACCGCGAACGCGAACACCGCGCCGGTGGTCTGGATGGTTTCCTTGCGGGTAGGCCAGACGACCTTGCGGGTTTCCTGCTGCGCATCCTGCGCGAACGCGATCAGGCGGCGGCCGGGTTCGCTGAACCACGCGATGGCCAGCGCCACGACGATGCCAGCGATCAACACGCCGAGGCGGACGACCAGGGGGCTCGACGACAACACTTGGAAGCCCGCCAGGCCGGCGACGAACACGACGATGGCCAGGCCGACCTTGATGCGGTCGGCGGGGCTTGATACGGTTTCGACGTTTTGATTCGACATCTTTTCGTCCGGGCAGCGCCAGGGAAGCCCTGGCGACCGCGGTGCGTGCGTAATTTCCCAGGGACCGCTGGCTACCACCGGCATCCCGAAAGCCCGGATCGGTACCCGCGAGCTCCGGGGGAAGTGGCAGGGGAAGAGGGAATCGAACCCGCAACCTTCGGTTTTGGAGACCGACGCTCTGCCAATTGAGCTATTCCCCTAAAAACCTATGGCGCTACCCGTGGGCAGCGCCTGCTTTTGGCGCAGTGCTGTCGCAGCACCACTTGACAGTATACCCTTCTCCGCTTACCGCCGCCCCACCCAGGGTGCCGCGGATCCGGCTTTGCCGGTCCGCCAGCACCGCCCTTGGGGGACGCGCGCAGCGCGTACGGGGGGCCTACCTCAAGCGATGATCTTGGCAACCACGCCGGCGCCGACGGTGCGGCCACCCTCGCGGATGGCGAAGCGCAGGCCTTCTTCCATCGCGATCGGCGCCAGCAGCTTGACCGTGATCGACACGTTGTCGCCCGGCAGCACCATTTCCTTGTCCTTCGGCAACTCGATCGTGCCCGTCACGTCCGTCGTGCGGAAGTAGAACTGCGGACGATAGCCGTTGAAGAACGGGGTATGGCGGCCGCCTTCTTCCTTCGACAGCACGTACACCTCGGCCGAGAACTCCGTGTGCGGCGTGATCGAACCCGGCTTGGCCAGCACCTGGCCCCGCTCGACGTCTTCACGCTTGGTGCCCCGCAGCAGGATGCCCACGTTGTCGCCCGCCTGGCCCTGGTCCAGCAGCTTGCGGAACATCTCCACGCCCGTGCAGGTCGTCTTGGCGGTGTCGCGGATGCCCACGATCTCGATTTCTTCGCCGACCTTGATCACCCCGCGCTCGATACGGCCCGTCACCACCGTGCCGCGGCCCGAGATCGAGAACACGTCTTCCACCGGCATCAGGAACGCCCCGTCGACCGCGCGCTCCGGCGTCGGGATGTAGCTGTCCAGCGCCGCCGCCAGCTGCAGGATCGCCTGCTCGCCCAGCTCGCCCTTGTCGCCTTCCAGCGCCATCCGCGCCGAGCCCTTCACGATCGGCGTGTCGTCGCCCGGGAAGTCGTACTTCGACAGCAGTTCGCGCACTTCCATTTCCACCAGTTCCAGCAGCTCGGCGTCGTCCACCAGGTCCGCCTTGTTCAGGAACACGATGATGTACGGCACGCCCACCTGCCGCGACAGCAGGATGTGCTCGCGCGTTTGCGGCATCGGGCCGTCGGCCGCCGACACCACCAGGATCGCCCCGTCCATCTGCGCCGCGCCCGTGATCATGTTCTTCACGTAGTCCGCGTGGCCCGGGCAGTCCACGTGCGCGTAGTGCCGCGTTTCCGTCTCGTATTCCACGTGCGCCGTGTTGATCGTGATCCCGCGCGCCTTTTCTTCCGGCGCCGCGTCGATCTGGTCGTAAGCCTTGGCCTCGCCGCCGAACTTGTTCGACAGTACCGTCGTGATCGCCGCCGTCAGCGTCGTCTTGCCGTGGTCGACGTGCCCGATCGTGCCCACGTTCACGTGCGGTTTCGTGCGTTCAAACTTGCCTTTTGCCATGGCTGACTCCCGCCTGGATGCCTGCTTTAGTACTGGAATGGTTCTGGAAAACTGGTGCCCATGACGCGGATCGAACGCGTGACCTCTCCCTTACCAAGGGAGTGCTCTACCACTGAGCCACATGGGCGGAATTCGGTACTGCCAACTGCCGGAACTGCCGACTGCAACTGGAGCGGGTGAAGGGAATCGAACCCTCGTCATAAGCTTGGAAGGCTTCTGCTCTACCATTGAGCTACACCCGCCTACCCTGCATAACCAGGGCCGCCGAAGCCGAAAACACTTCAAACCGCCTGCGGCCGCGCCTGGGCCGGCCGCAAAAATCCTTCACTGGTGGAGGGGATTGGATTCGAACCAATGTAGGCGCAAGGCCAACAGATTTACAGTCTGCCCCCTTTAACCACTCGGGCACCCCTCCGCCGGAGAACTTGAAATTATGAAGGAACCGCAAACGGGAGTCAACTTCCCGCTTCGGCTTCCCGCCGGACCGCCATTCTACGTATATTCCAGGTTCCGCGAGCGCGGCCGGACGGCCCGGCCGCGCCGCCTTCCCCACCTTCGTTGCGAATTCCTGCCATGCTCCAAGACACCATCGTCATCGCCCGCGCCGGCGGCCCCGAAGTACTGACGCCCGCGCGCCGCCCCGTGCCGGAGCCCGGCCGCGGCCAGGTCCTGATCCGGGTCCGCGCGGCCGGCGTCAATCGGCACGACTGCGGCCAGCGGGCGCGCGGGCCGAACAACCACGAATCCGACATTCCCGGCCTGGAGGTGGCCGGCGTGGTGCAGGCGGTGGGCGACGAGGTCGTCGGGCTGGAACCCGGCACCGAGGTGTGCGCGCTGATCAACGGCGGCGGCTATGCGCAATACGCACTGGCCGAGGCGCCGCTGGTGATGCCGATGCCGGCCGGCTTCTCCGACGAGGAAGCTGCCGGCGTGCCCGAGGTGGCGTTCACCACCTGGTACAACATGTTCTTCGTGGCCACGCTGAAGCCGGGCGGGCGGGTGCTGATCCACGGCGGCACCAGCGGCGTGGGGGTATTCGCGATTCAGCTACTGACGGCGCTGGGCCATCCGGTGTACGCCACCTGCGGCACCCCGGAAAAGGTGGACCTGGCGACGCAGCTGGGCGCACGGCACGCTTTCAATTACCGCAGCGAAGACTTCGCCGCGCAGCTGAAGGCCGACGGCGTGGCGATCGACGCCGTGCTGGACATGTCGGGCGGCCGCTACATGGCGCAGAACCTCGACGTGCTGGCCTACGGCGGGCACATCGTGCACCTGACCACCGGCACCGCGGCCGCCACCCCGGTTCCCCTGGGCGCCGTCATGCAGAAAGAGGCCCGCGTGACCGGGTCGCGGCTGCGGCCGCTGCCGCTGGCGCGCAAGATCGAGGTGGCGCTGGCGCTGAAGTCGGTCGCCTGGCCGCTGCTGGGCAATCGCATCCGGCCGCTGGTGCACCGCGTATTCCCGCTGGCGCAGGCGGCCGATGCCCATCGCTATCTTGAGTCCGGCGACAGCTTCGGCAAGCTGATCCTGAAGCCGTAGAGCAAGCCCATCCCGGGCAGCTTGCGGCGGCTCCTCTCCCAGGGGGCGGCGCTGGCGGACCGGCGGAGCCGGGGCCGCGGCGACCCGGGGTGGAGCGCAGGCCGTTGGAGGTCGTTTAGCAGAGTTTGGAGTTGTGCGCCGGCAACATTGATAAGATCTTTGTCCCAGCTCCCAGGAAACCTGCCGTCGTGACCGATAGTGAGCGTTATCTGTTCCGGCCGTTCGGCAATGCGCCCGACGGACTGCCCCGGGATCTGCTGCAGCACGCCGGGCCGCTGCTGACCGCGCTATTGCGCGGCCACGTGCCGATGCTGGTGTGCGACGCGCGCCAGCCGGGGCTGCCCGTGGTGTTCGCCAATCCGGCCTTCAGCCGGCTGACCGGCTATGCCTGCGAGGACATCGTCGGGCGCAACTGCCGCTTCCTGCAGGGCCGGCAGACCGACGCCGGCTCCATCGGCGCCATCCGCCATGCGCTGGAAACCCGCCGCGAGATCGGGCTGGACCTGCTCAACTACCGCCACGACGGCAGCCCTTTCTGGAACCGGCTGTTCATCGCGCCGGTGTTCGGCGCGGCCGGCGAACTGCTGTATTTCGTTTCGCTGCATTCCGACGCCACCTGGCTGCAGCCGCCCGGCGAAACCGTCGGCCCGCGCGCGCTGGACGACGCCGCCTGGGACATCGCCGCCCAGCGGCTGGCCGAGGAAACGCTGCGCGAACACCGCGCGCGGATGGACGCGCTGGTCAACCAGGCCGCGGTCGGCATCGTGCAGACCGACATCGACGGCAAGATCCTGATGGCCAACCGTCGTTTCTGCGAGCTGGTCGGGCGCCCGGAAGACGCCTTGCTCGGCCTGCGGCTGATGCACCTGTCGCTGCCCGAGGATTACGAGCTGAGCCGGCAGCGCTACCAGGCCATGCTGGAAACCGGCGAGCCCTATTTCATAGAGAAGCGCTACGTACGGCCCGACGGCACGCCGGTCTGGGTCAGCTGCCACGTATCGCTGCTGCGCGACGACGCCGGCCGCCCGCGCTGCACCAGCATCGTGGCCACCGACATCGGCGCGCGCAAGCGCGGCGAGCTGCGCCAGACGGCGCTGTTCGAGCTGGGCGACAAGCTGCGCAACCTGCGCGATTCGCGCCACATCGCGGCGGCGGCCGCGCAGACGCTGTGCCGGGTGATGGCGGTGTCGCGCGCCGGCTACGGCGAAGTCGACGCCGAGCAGCGCGCCATGCTCATCGAGCCGGGCTGGATGGCCGGACAGCCGGCGCCGCTGGCGGGCCGGCACCGGCTGGCCGACACCCCGCTGCTGTCGTCCGACCTGCAGCGCGGCACGACGGTAGCCATCGCCGACGTCGAGCTGGACCCGCGCACCGCCGCGGATTCCGCCGGCCTGCGCGCGCTGGGCATCCGTTCGATGCTGTACGTGCCGCTGCTGGAGAACGGCCGCCTGAGCGCGGTCCTGTTCCTGCACCATGCCGTGGTACGCGGCTGGGACCCCGAGGAGCTGGACTTCGTGCGCGCCGTGGCCGACCGCAGCTGGGCGGCGATCCGGCGCGCCGGCGCCGACGCCGCGCTGCAGCGCCTGAACGAAACCCTGGAACAGCGGGTGGCCGAGCGCACCGCCGACCGCGACCGCATCTGGCGGCTGTCGACCGACGTGATGCTGACCGCGGCCTTCGACCTGACCATCCAGGCCGCCAACCCGGCCTGGAAGACGGCGTTCGACTGGTACGAAAGCGAACTGATCGGCGCCAGCCTGCTCGATTTCGTCCATCCCGACGACGTGGCGCTGACGCGCATCGAGATGCGCCGCCTGACGCTGGGCCAGCACAGCCTGCGCTTCGAGATCCGGTGCCGCCACCGGCAGGGCGCCTACCGCTGGATTTCCTGGCGGGCGGCGGCCGACGAGGCCGGCATCCACGCCGTGGGCCGCGACGTGACGGCCGAGCGCGAGGCGGGCGAGGCGCTGCGGCGCGCCGAAGAGCAGCTGCGCCAGGCGCAGAAAATGGAAGCGGTGGGCCAGCTGACGGGCGGCATCGCGCACGATTTCAACAATATCCTGCAAGGCGTGATCGGGCCGCTGGACCTGATCCGCCGCAGCATCGAGCTGGGCCGCACCGCCAACCTGGGCCGCTTCATCGATACCGCGATCGCCGCCGCCCACCGCGCCGCGGCGCTGACCCACCGGCTGCTGGCCTTTTCGCGGCGCCAGTCGCTCGACCCCAAGCCGATCGACCTGGGGGCGCTGGTCAGCTCGCTGGAAGACCTGTTGCGCCGCACGCTGGGCGAGCGGATCGTGCTGCAGACGGCGTCGCAGGAAGGGCTGTGGCACGCGCTGACCGACGCCAACCAGCTGGAGAACTCGGTGCTCAACCTGGTCATCAACGCGCGCGACGCGATGCCGGCCGGCGGCCGGCTGACCATCGCCACCGCCAACGTGCGCGCCGGCTCCGACCCGGCGCTGCGGGACGACGGCATCGAGGCCGGCGACTACGTGATGCTGTCGGTGGCCGACACCGGCACCGGCATGCCGCCCGAAGTGGTCGAGAAGGCCTTCGACCCTTTCTTCACCACCAAGCCGATCGGCCAGGGCACCGGGCTGGGCCTGTCGATGATCTACGGCTTCGCCAAGCAATCAAATGGCCACGTGCGCATCCACAGCCGGGTCGGCGTGGGCACCGAGGTGCGCCTCTACCTGCCGCGCTGCGAGCCGGAGCCGCCAGCCCGTCCGGCCGAGCCGCCGGTCGTGGAGGCCGCCGCCGCGCAGCCGCAGGGCGCCGGCGAAACCGTGCTGGTGGTGGAAGACGACCCGGCGGTGCGGATGGTGGTGGTGGAAGTCTTGCGCGGGCTCGGCTATGCCACGCTGGAGGCGGCCGACGGCGCCCAGGGGCTGGCGGCGATCGACGCGGCGCCGCGCGTGGACCTGCTGGTGACCGATGTCGGCATGCCCGGCATCAACGGGCGCGAACTGGCGTCGCGGGCGCGCCGCCTGCGGCCGGGGCTGGCGGTGCTGTTCATGACCGGCTATGCCGAGAACGCGCAGCTGCGCTCGGGTTTCCTGGAGCCGGGCATGGAAATGATCATCAAGCCGTTCGCCATCGACCACCTGGCCGCGACGGTGCGGGAGATGCTGGCGCACGCGCGGGGCTGACCGGGCCGGCGGCGCCGGTCGAGGAGCCGCTCGTCCGGCGGGCCGGGGCGGCGCGGCTCGCGCCTACGGATTCCTGGGCAGCACGCGGATGCCGTCGACCCGGGGCAGCACGGTGGCGGGCACTTCGACCCGTTCGCCGTCCTGGTCCAGCACCACGCCGTTGGCCCGGACCTCGGCCAGCCGGACGCCGTCGGCCAGTTGGCGCCCGACGGCGAAGGCGCGCGGCGGGCGGCCGTCGATCGCCAGCACGGCCGAGCCGTGCGGGCCGGCGGCGATGAGGCCGGCCACCGTGACCTGCACCTTGGCGCCGCCGCCGCCGAACCAGCGCGCCACCGGCTGCGTATCGGTGCGCGCGGCGGGGCCGGCCACCGCGGCGGGCGGCACCCGCGCCGGCGCCGGCGCCAGCAGGACGGCGCCCCAGACGCCCACGCCGGCAGCCAGGGCGACCAGCGCGATGCGCGATACCGCGGCGGGGGCATAGGGGGGAAGCGGCATGGAAACTCCGGTGGGCGGGTGCAATGGCGATGAAGCAATGAACATGCTATTTTGCGCCCACGATATGACAGAAACGCCTGCGTCATGAACTGTCATCAAACGCATTGATAATAACAGGCGTTTTTCCGATGGAGTTTATGCCGTGAGACCGTCCCGCCCCGCCCCCCGCCAACGCGAACGGGGTTTCACCCTCATCGAGATCATGGTGGTGGTGGTGATCCTGGGCATCCTGGCGGCGCTGGTCGTGCCGCGCGTGCTCGATCGTCCGGACCAGGCACGGGCCGTCGCCGCCCGCCAGGACGTGTCTGGCATCATGCAGGCCTTGAAGCTGTACCGGCTCGACAACGGCCGCTACCCGACCACCGAGCAAGGCTTGCGCGCGCTGGTCGAACGCCCGGCCACGGGCCAGGTGCCGCCCAACTGGAAGCAGTACCTCGAACGCCTGCCGTCCGATCCCTGGGGCAACCCTTATCAATACCTGAACCCCGGCGTGCACGGCGAGATCGATGTGTTCTCGCTCGGCGCCGACGGCCAGCCCGGCGGCGACAATGCCAATGCGGACATCGGCTCCTGGGAACTCTGACCGCGCGTCTTCCGCGTTCCACGCCTTGCCGCCGCGCCGCGCCAGCCGTACGGCGCCGCGCCGCGCCCGCGGCTTCACGCTGATCGAGCTGATGGTAGTGGTGGTGATCATCGGCATCGCCGCCACGATGGTCACGCTGCGCGCCTTCCCCGACCGCCGCCGCGGCCTGCGCGAAGACGCCGACCGGCTCGCCCGGCTGTTCGCGGTGGCGCAGGGCGAGGTGCGGGCCGACGGCCGGCGCATCGTCTGGCAGGCCGACGCCGACGGCTACCGTTTCGTGCGCCGCGCGCGCGCCGCGCTGCCGGGCAGCGTCACGCCCACCGAGGTTTCGCGCTCGGAATTCGACGTGTTCGCCCGCGACGAGCTGTTGCGGCCGCGCCGCTGGACCGACGGGCCGGTGCAGGTGAACCTCGACCCGCCGGGCGCGCCGGTGTTCACCGCGGAATGGATCGCGCCGCCGCTGACCATCGTGCTGCGCAATGCCGACGCGCAGGTGCTGATCGTGCGCGACGGATCGGGGCGCTATGCGGTGCAATGATGCCCTGCCGGCCCGCCGCAGGCCCGTCCACGCCCGGCGATGCGGCGCGCGGCCCGCGCGCGAACGCGGCTTCACGCTGGTCGAGGTGCTGGTGGCGCTGGCCATCGTCGGCATCGCGCTGGCCGCTGCCGTGCGGGCGGCCGGCATGATCGCGCAGAACAACGCGGCGCTGCGCGCCCGGTCGCTGGCGCTGGTGGCGGCCGAGAACCAGCTGGCCGAACTGCGGCTGCAGCGGGTGATGCCGGGCGCGGGCGTGCAGCGCGCGCCGTGCAACCAGGGCCGGCTGCAAATGGTGTGCGAAGAGGTATTCACCAACTCTCCGAACGGCAGCATCCGGCAGGTGGCGATCGTGGTCCATCCGGCCGCCGATCCCGACCGCACGCTGGTGCGGCTCAACGGCTTTTTGACAGCGTTGCCATGAAACGGAAGGCGCAAGGCTTCACGCTGATCGAGGTGATGGTGGCGATCGCGCTGATGGCGGTGGTCAGCATCATCGCGTGGCGGGGTCTTGAGTCCATCAGCAACCAGCGGCGCCTGCTGACTGTCGATGCCGACGATGTCGACGCGCTGCTGCGCATGCTGGGGCAGATGGAGCGCGATGTGGCGCTGCGCGCGCCCAACGACCTGCTGGCGCCGGACCAGGCCGACGGCCAGGACGACGACGGCGCCGCCTCGGCCACGCCCGCGACCGTGCTGCCCCAATCGCTGCGGGTGGTGGTGGGCGACGGCGCCGCCGCGCCGCCGGCCGTCGAGCTGATCCGCGCCGACCCTGCCGACCCGTCGGCCTGGCAGCGCGTGGTGTGGTCGCTCGACGGCGGCGTGCTGCGGCGGGCGGCCGGGCCGTCGTCGCGGCAGTATCCGATCCCGCCGGCCGGCCCTGGCGCGCCGATCCTGGCCGGCGTGCAGCGCTTCGCGGTGCGGATCTGGATTCCGGGCCAGGGTTGGATCGGCATGCCGTTTCCGGCTACCGGCGTGGCCGCCACCGGCATCGAACTGTCCGTCGAACGCGGCGCGGCCGGCGGCGGCGCCGAACGTTATTCGCGCGTGGTGGTGCTGCAATGACGCCGCCCGCGCGCCGGTCCGGAATGCGGCAGCCCGCGCGCCGCCGCCCTGCCGCGCGGCGGCCCGGGCGCGGCGCGGGCTGCCTGGCCCGGCGGGCGCACGGCATGGCGGTGATCAGCGCGCTGATCATCGTGGCCGCCGTGGCGGTGCTGATGACCGGGCTGTTCCAGCGCCAGGCCGCCGCGGTGCGCGCGGTGGAGAACGAACAGGCGCGCGTGCAGGCGCGCTGGCTGCTGCAGGGCGGGCTCGACTGGGCCCGCCTGGTGCTGCGCGAAGACGCGCGGCGCAACGCCACCACCCGGCTGGGCGAGCTGTGGTCCACGCCGGTGGCCGACACCCGCATCACGCAGCCGGGCGACGACCGGGTGGCCCTGTTTTCAGGACGGATCCAGGACGAACAGGGTAAATACAACCTGCGCAACCTGGCCCAGAACGGCGTGCCGCGCCCGGACGAGGTGGCGGCGCTGGAACGGCTGTGCGCGATGCTGGGACTGCCGGGGGTGCTGGCGCCGCGCATCGCGCTGCGGGTGGCCAGCGCGCAGTCGACGCCGGCGGCTACCGGGACCGAGGCCGGCGGCACGGGCGCGGCGGCCGGCCACGCGCCCACCGCGCCGATGATCCGCAGCGTCGACGAACTGGAAGGACTGGCGGACATCGACGAAGATGCCGTCGCGGCTTTGCGTCCTTATGTTACCGTGCTGCCGGAAACGACGGCCGTCAATGCCAATACCGCGCCGGCCGAGGTGCTGGCGGCGCGCGTGCCCGGGCTGTCCCTGGCGCAGGCGCGGGCGGTGACCGAACGGCGCGACGCGGGGGCGTGGTTCAACGACCGCGCCGATTTCGCCAATCGCCTGGCCGACCCCCGCATCACGGTCGACGACACGCAGATCGCCGTGGTCAGCAAGTGGTTCATGGTGTCGGGCACGGTCACGTTCGAGCGCGCGGTGGTCACGCTGAACGCGCTGATTTCGCGCGCCGACCAAAACAATCCAGTCGTGGTCTGGAAGAGGGAGATCGATTGAAGACGACGCTGCGCCTCGAATTGCCGGCGCTGCACGAGCTTGGCGCCGATTCGCCGGTCGCCTTCGCGCTGCTGGACCGCCAGCACGCCGTGCTGCGCAGCGGCGAACTGCCGCTGGCCGGCATCGCCGCGGGCCTGCCGCCGAGCCGGATCGAGGCCATCCTGCATCCGGGCGACGCCATCCTGGCCTCGGTGACGGTGCCGCCGCTGCCGCCGCACCGGATGGACGCCGCCGTGGCCGGCGCCATCGAGCCGATGCTGCTGGGCGATATCGAACAGCTCGCGGTGGCGCACGGGCCGCGCGCCGCCGACGGCACGATGGCGGTCGCGTGGGGCGTGCGCGAGGCCCTGGCCGGCGGGCTGCGGCAGCTGGCCGATTGCGGGCTGGCGGCCGACGCGCTGCTGCCGGCGCCGTTCGCGCTGCCGCTGGCCGACGGCGGCTGGACCGCGCTCGTGCGCGGCGGCCAGATCGTCGTGCGCACCGGCCCGCAGAGCGGCTATTGCTGGGCCATCGATCCGCTGGCGGCCGACGCCGACGAACCGGCGGCCGCCGCGCTGCGGCTGGCGGCCGAACAGGAAAACCCGCCGTCGATCGCATGGGTCGGCGCCCCGCCGCCCGGCTGGACGGCCCCGGCCGGCGTGGCCGCGTCCGGCCTGGACGGCGCGCAGCGCTGGCGCGGCACGGCGCCTGCCTGGTCGCTGGCCCTGCCCGCGCTGCGCCCGCGCCGCCAGGGCGGCTCGCGCTGGAAGCGGCCGCTGGCCTGGAGCGCCGCCGCCGCGGCGGTCTGGATCCTGGGCCTGAACGTGCAGGCCTGGCGGCTGGAGCGCGAGGAACGCGCGCTGCGCCAGCAGATGGCCGGACAGGTCAAGGCGGCCTTCCCCGACATTCCGGTCATCGTCGATCCGCTGCGCCAGGCCCAACAGGGCCGCGACGCGCTGCGCGCCGCCGGCGGCACGCTGGCCGACTCCGATTTCCTGCCGCTGGCCCTGGCCACCGCCAAGCTCCTGCCGCAGGCGGCCGGCAACCTCGCCACGCTGCGTTTCGCCGACGCCGAACTGCGCCTGCGCCTGGTCGACGCCGACATCGGCATGACCCGGCCCGCCGCGCCGGCCAGGCCGGCGCCCGGGCCCGCGCCGGCGCGCCGCTTCGGCCTGCGCAGCACCGCGCCGCAGCCCGCCCCGGCGGCCGCGCCGGCGCAGGCGGCCATCGATCCCGAAATCGTCCAGCGCGCGCAAACGCTGAACCTGCAGGTCGACCGCATCGACGGCGAATGGCGGATCCGGCCGGCCGTCGCCGGCGAGCCCGGCGCGCAGCGCGTCGGCCGCCTGCGCATCCAGCCCGGAGCGCCGCGATGAACGCCGCCGTCAGAGCCTCATGGCCGGCGGCGCTGCGCCGGCACGGCGCCACCGCCGCCCAGCGCTGGGCCCGGCTCGCCCCGCGCGAGCGTCTGCTGCTGGGCGTGGCCGGCGCGCTGGCCGGGCTGGCGCTGGTGTTCCTGGTGCTGATCGAACCGGCCTGGACCGCCACCCGCCGATTGCAGGCCGAACTGCCGCGGCTGCATACCCAGGCGGCCGCGGTCGATGCGCTGGTGCGCGAGGCGCGCACGCTGCGCCGCACGCCCACCGGCCGCATGTCGGCCGAGGAAACGCGCCAGGCGCTGGTCGACAGCCTGCGCCAGGCCGGCATCGAGGCGCGGGTCGAAGACGCCGGGCCCGACGTCTCGCAAACGCCCGGCGCGCTGCAGGTGGAACTCGACAACGTAGCGGCCGGCGCGCTGATGCAATGGCTGGAAGCGGTGCCGTCGCAGACGCGGCTCAAGCTGGCCGAGGCCGCGCTGGAGCGGCCCGCCGGCGACGACGGCCGGCTGCTGAACGGCAAGGCATCGGGCGAGCTGCTGTTCGTGCCGGCCACGCCGGAAGCGGGGCGTTGATGCGCGCGCTGTCCCGCTTCCTGCTGTATGCCGTCATCGCGCTGGCCGCCGCGCTGTGGGTGCTGCCGGCGCGCTGGCTGATCGTCGCGCTGCCGGCCGACTGGCCGCTGGCGGTGGCCGACGCCTCCGGCACCGTCTGGCGCGGCACCGCGCTGCTGGCGGTCGGCCCGCCCGAATCGCGCAGCACGCTGCCGGCGCCCGTCACGTGGCAGACCGGCTTCGCCGGCGGTTTCCACCTCGAGCTGCGCCACCCCTGGCTCGACGGCCCGCTGCAACTGCGCCCCGGCATCGGCGGCGTGGCGCTGTCGGGCCGCACGCTGAGCCTGCCGGCGGCGGTGCTGGCGCAATTCGGCGCCCCGTTCAACACGCTGCAGCCGGCCGGCCAGCTGCAACTGCGCTGGCCGCCGCTGCGGGTGGGCGGCCGCCTGCCCGCCGGCGAACTGCTGACCATCGACTGGAACGACGCCGCGACCGCGCTGTCGCTGCTGCGGCCCATCGGCCATTACCGCGTCGCCATCCGCGGCGAGAACGGCGATGCCGCCACGGTCGCGCTGTCGACCGTGAGCGGGCCGCTGGTGATGGAAGGCAAGGGCCGCTGGACGGCGCGTGCCGGCTTCAGTTTCAAGGGCGTCGCCCGTCCGGCGCCCGGTTCCTCCAATGAAGTACGCGCGGCGCTGCAAGCCGCCCTGTCCGCGCTGGGCCGCAGGTCCGGCGACGACTCAATCCTGCAAGTTGGCCGATAACATGATGCTGATGCCCATCGCCCCCCACCCTTTCCACCGGACGGCGCGCCGCCGGTCCGGCGCCAAGGCCGCCGCCGCGGCGATCGGCGCCTCCGCGCTGCTGGTGCTGGCGTGGCCGGCCCTGGCCGCCGCGCC
>NZ_BAABFO010000036.1:0-47184 GCF_039541095.1 Pigmentiphaga soli | reverse complement strand
CCGGCCGCCGCGTCGCCCACGGCGGCGATGGACACCGGCCGCGGCGGCCCGACGGCGCCGCGCCGCGTCTCGATGCGGCTGGAAATCGGCGAGGCCGTGCGGATCGCCGACGGCCTGCGCCGCCCGCTGCGCGAACTGGCCGCCGCGGGCCGGGTGGCCGCCGCCGCCGGCATCGGCCACCCCGAACGCTTCTTCGCCAGCCTGCGCGCCGCCGGGGTCGAACCGGCGGCCACGCTGGCGCTGCCCGACCACCACCGCTACGACGCCTCGCCGTTCGCCGCGCTGGCCGCCGACTGCATCCTGGTCACCACCAAAGACGCCGTAAAATGCGAGCATCTGGACGACCCGCGCCTGTGGGCGGTGCCGGTTTCGGCGCACCTGTCCGACCCTTCTTTCATCGACTGGCTGGAAACCCGACTGCATGGACGCACGCCTGCTTGAAATTCTCGTCTGCCCGGTCAGCAAAGGCCCGCTGCAATACGACCGCGAGCGCCAGCTGCTGATCTCGCGCAGCAGCCGGCTGGCCTATCCGGTGCGCGACGGCATCCCCATCATGCTGGAGTCGGAAGCCCTGCCGCTCTCCGACGACGAGGCGGCCGCCGCCGCCCCCGGCAACTGACCGGCCGGGCATGGACTTCGTCGTCATCATCCCGGCCCGCGCCCGCTCGACCCGGCTGCCGGGCAAGATGCTGGCCGACATCGGCGGCCGGCCGATGGTGGTCCGGGTGGCCGAACAGGCCCGCGCCAGCGGCGCGCAGCAGGTCATCGTGGCCACCGACGACTGCGCGATCCGCGACGCCGTCGCCGCCCACGGCTTCGACGTCCTGCTCACGCGCGAAGACCATCCCACCGGCACCGACCGCCTGGCCGAGGCCTGCGAGCTGCTGGGCCTGGCCGACGAGGTCATCGTCGTCAACGTGCAGGGCGACGAGCCGCTGATCGACCCGGCCCTGGTGGCCGGCGTGGCCGGCACGCTGGCGCGCCAGCCCGGGGCCGCGATCGCCACCGCCGCCCATCCGCTGGACGGCGCCGAAGAATGGTTCAACCCCAACGTCGTCAAGGTCGTGTGCGGCGCCGACGGCCGCGCGCTGTACTTCTCGCGCGCCCCCATTCCCTGGGCGCGCGACGCGCTGGCCGGCGGCGACCGCGTCTTCCCCGCCGGCCTGCCGGCGCTGCGCCACATCGGCCTGTACGCCTACCGCGCCGGTTTCCTGCGGCGCTTCCCGCAGCTGCCGCAGGGCGCGCTGGAACGCTGGGAATCGCTGGAGCAGCTGCGCGCGCTCGAACACGGCCACGGCATCCACGTCCACCTGGTCGCCGCCGCGCCGGCGGCCGGCGTCGACACCCAGGCCGACCTCGACCGAGTCCGCGCGCACCTCGCCGGCAGCCGATAGGCGGGTGGCCGCAGGCGGAGGGTGGCTCTAGCCGGGTGGCGATCCGCAGGCGGATGGTGGCTCTAGCCGGGTGGCGATCCGCAGCCGGGTGGAGCTGTAGCCAGGTGGCAAACTGCAGGCCAGTGGCCTAGGCGGGCGCCGGGCCGCCCCAAGCCCGCCGCGCCCCCTCGGGGGGCCATCGCCTGGCCGCCGTACAGGCGGCCAGGCGATCGGGGGCTCTCAATTTGACCGCTCAACGCCGCTGAGGTAAGTTTGTGCAAAATCGCGCCTGGCAAGAAGCGACGAGGGGGCTGGTGACCATGCACAATAAGGCGGTCCGCGACGACCGTCCCTGCCATTGTTCCGTTCACGAACGACGCGGCAACGCGCGCCGGCCGACGGTCCTTTCCCGCATCGGCCAGGCCAGGAATTCCCACATCACCAGGAACCATCAATGCGTTTGATCCTGCTCGGAGCGCCCGGCGCCGGCAAAGGCACCCAGGCCGCCTTCCTCAAGGAACGTTTCGGCATCCCCCAGATCTCGACCGGAGACATGCTCCGGGCCGCCGTCAAGGCGGGCACGCCGCTGGGCGTCGAGGCCAAGAAAGTCATGGACGCGGGGGGCCTGGTTTCCGACGACATCATCATCGGCCTCGTGAAAGACCGCCTGCAACAGGCCGACTGCGGCAACGGCTATCTGTTCGACGGCTTCCCGCGCACCATTCCCCAGGCCGACGCGATGAAGTCGGCCGGCGTGGGCCTGGATTTCGTCGTCGAGGTCGACGTTCCCGAACAGGAAATCATCGAGCGCATGAGCGGCCGCCGGGTCCACCCGGCCAGCGGCCGCACCTACCACGTGCGCTTCAATCCGCCCCAAAAGGAAGGCGTCGACGACGTCACCGGCGAACCGCTGGTGCAGCGCGACGACGACAAGGAAGAGACGGTCCGCAAGCGGCTGGAGGTCTATCGCCAGCAGACCCGCCCGCTCGTGGATTACTACTCGCGCTGGGCCGCGTCGGGAGACCCCGCGGCACCGCGCTACAGAAAAATATCCGGCGTAGGCAGTGTGGACGAGATCAAAGCGCGGCTATTCGACGCGCTGAAGTAAGGCTCCCCTGAAAGAGCCCACCCCTACGCGCTGACGCGCGCCCCTCGAGGGGCGATGCGGGCGGACCGGCGGAGCCGGATCCGCCGCATCCTGGATGGGACGACGGGCGGAGGCATGCGTTGCGGGTCGCGCGTCCGGCCGGTACTCGATGTTTTTGTTTTTACGTAGTCGATTCACGAATCGCTGTCGGACAAAAAAGGAGAGTTACATGGCTGTCGCTTTGCCGTTCGCGCTCGTCTGCGGCCTGCTGGCCGTTCTGTACGGCGCCCTGTCCACACGCTGGGTCCTCAGGCAGGAAGCCGGCAATCCCCGCATGCAGGAGATCGCCGCCGCCATCCAGCAAGGCGCGCAAGCCTATCTCAACCGGCAGTACACCACCATCGCCATCGTCGGCGTGGTGCTGTTCATCGTGATCGGACTGGTGCCCGGCCTGGGCTGGGCCACCGCCATCGGCTTCGCCGTCGGCGCCGTGCTGTCGGGCGCGGCCGGCTTCATCGGCATGAACGTTTCGGTGCGGGCCAACGTGCGCACCGCGCAGGCCGCCTCGCACGGCTTCGACCAGGCGCTCAAGGTGGCCTTCCGCGGCGGCGCCATCACCGGCCTGCTGGTGGTCGGCCTGGGGCTGACCGGCATCACCGCGCTGCTGTGGATCCTGCTGGCGGTCGGCGATCCCGGGCTCGACCTGCACGAACGGCTGCAGCCGCTGATCGGCCTGGCCTTCGGCTCCTCGCTGATCTCGATCTTCGCGCGGCTGGGCGGCGGCATCTTCACCAAGGGCGCCGACGTCGGCGCCGACCTGGTCGGCAAGGTCGAGGCCGGCATCCCGGAAGACGACCCGCGCAACCCGGCCGTGATCGCCGACAACGTGGGCGACAACGTGGGCGACTGCGCCGGCATGGCGGCCGACCTGTTCGAAACCTACGCCGTCACGCTGATCGCCACCATGCTGCTGGGCTCGCTGGTGATCACCGCCGCGCCGTTCGAGGCCGTGATGTACCCGCTGGCGCTAGGCGGCTTCTCGATCCTGGCCTCGATCGCCGGCTGCTCGGTGGTCAAGTACCTGCCCGGCAAGCGCATCATGAGCGCGCTGTACCGCGGCCTGGCCACCGCCGGCATCCTGGCGGTGCTGCTGTTCTACCCGATCACCGCATGGATCTTCGGCGGCACCGCGCTGGGCGACAGCGACAGCTTCCTGCGGCTGTACGGCTGCTCGCTGGTCGGCCTGCTGCTGACCGGCCTGCTGGTGTGGGTCACCGAGTACTACACGGGCACCGAGTACAAGCCGGTGCGCTACGTGGCCCAGGCCTCCACCACCGGCCACGGCACCAACGTCATCGCCGGCCTGGCGGTGTCGATGAAATCCACCGCGGCGCCGGTGGTGCTGGTGTGCCTGGCGATCTTCGCCTCCTACACGCTGGCCGGCCTGTACGGCATCGCGGTCGCCGCCACCTCGATGCTGTCGATGGCCGGCATCGTGGTGGCGCTCGACGCCTACGGCCCGATCACCGACAACGCCGGCGGCATCGCCGAAATGGCGCAGATGCCCGAGGCCGTGCGCGACGTGACCGACCCGCTGGATGCCGTCGGCAACACCACCAAGGCGGTCACCAAGGGCTACGCGATCGGCTCGGCCGGCCTGGCCGCGCTGGTGCTGTTCGCCGACTTCACCCACGCGCTCGACCACCTCGGCAAGACGGTGGCGTTCTCGCTGGCCGAGCCGGCGGTCATCATCGGCCTGTTCATCGGCGGCCTGATCCCTTTCCTGTTCGGCGCGATGGCGATGGAAGCCGTGGGGCGCTCGGCCGGCGCGGTGGTGGTGGAAGTGCGCCGCCAGTTCCGCGAGATCGCCGGCATCATGGAAGGCACCGGCAAGCCCGAATACGGCCGCGCGGTCGACATGCTGACCCGCGCCGCGATCCGCGAGATGATGATCCCGTCGGCGCTGCCGGTGCTGGTGCCGATCGTGCTGGCGCTGCTGATCGGCTGGCTGATGGGCGGCGAGGCCGCGCGCCAGGCGCTGGGCGGCATGCTGATGGGCGCCATCGTCACCGGCCTGTTCGTGGCGATCTCGATGTGCACCGGCGGCGGCGCGTGGGACAACGCCAAGAAGTACATCGAGCAGGGCAACCACGGCGGCAAGGGCTCCGAGGCCCACAAGGCCGCCGTCACCGGCGACACCGTGGGCGACCCCTACAAAGACACCGCCGGCCCGGCGGTCAACCCGCTGATCAAGATCGTCAACATCGTGGCGCTGCTGCTGGTGCCGCTGTTGTAGAAGTAGAAGACCCGCCCATGCGCTTCGCGCGCCCCCAGGGGCGGCACTGGCGGACCGGCGGAGCCGGATCCGCTGTGCCCTGGGTGGACCGTGGAATTTCCATATATCCGGGTAGGCGCGCGGCGCATGAACCCGCGGGGTCTGGGGCAGCCTACGCCGCTGCGCTGCGCCGGAAGTCGCGCGGCCGGAAGCCGAGCAGGGCGAGGGCGGCGAAATACACCGCCGCGGCGGCGCCGATGGCCGCCGCCAGCAGCAGCGCGCGCAGCGCGGCGTGATGCTGCAGCCCGATCCAGTCGATGCGATGGTCGGCCAGCCACAGCACCGCGGCCATGCAGGCCAGCGCCACGGCCAGTTTCAGCACGAAAGCCCCCCACCCCGGCGCCGGATGGTACACGCCGCGCCGGCGCAGCCCGGTCAACAGGGCCAGCGCGTTCAGGCAGCCGCCCAGCCCGATCGACAACGCCAGCCCGGCGTGGTGCAGATACGGCACGAACACCAGGTTCATGCATTGGGTGGCCGCCAGCACGCCCAGCGCGATGCGTACCGGAGTGCGGATGTCCTGCCGGGCATAGAAGCCCGGCGCGAGGATCTTGACTGCCAGCAGGCCGATCAGCCCGACCGAGTATGCGATCACGGCGAGCTGGGTCTGGCCCACGTCGGCGCCGGTGAAGGCGCCGTAGTGGAACAGCGTGCTGACCAGCGCGCGCGACATCAGCGCCAGGCCCAGCGCGGCCGGCAGCCCCAGCAGCAGCGTCAGCCGCAGCCCCCAGTCGAGCAGCTCGGCGTAGTCGGCGCGGCGGCCGGCGGCGTGGGCCTGCGACAGGTTGGGCAGCAGTACGGTGCTGATCGCCACGCCCAGCAGCGCGGTGGGGAACTCCATCAGGCGGTCGGCGAAAGACAGCCAGGTCACGCTGCCCGGCGGCAGCCAGGTGGCGATGTTGGTATTGATGATCAGCGACAGCTGCGCCACCGACACGCCCAGCACCGCCGGCAGCATCTGGCGCAGGATGCGCTTGACCACCGGATCGCGCCAGGCCTCGCGCAGCCGCAGCGTGTAGCGCGGCATCATGCCCAGCCGCGCCAGCGCCGCGAACTGGATCGCCAGCTGCAGCGCGCCGCCCGCCAGCACGCCCACGGCCAGCGCGTAGACGGGCGTCTGCAGGCGCGGCGCCAGCCACAGGCTGGCGCCGATCATGGCCAGGTTCAGCAGCACCGGCGTGAAAGCCGGCACCGCGAAGCGGCGCCAGGTGTTGAGCACGCCGGAGGCCAGCGCGACCAGCGACATACAGACGATGTACGGGAACATGACCCGCGTCATCCACACCGCCGACTGGAATTCGCCGGCGCGCTCGGCGCCGCGCAATCCGCTGCCCATCACGCTGACCACCAGCGGGGCGGCCACCATGCCGAGCGCGGTGACCGCGATCACCGCCGCCGTCAGCAGCGACGCCACATGGTCGAGCAGGCTGCGGGTGCGGTCGTCGCCGTGATTGTTGCGGGTTTCGCCCAGGATCGGCACGAAGGCCTGCGAAAACGCGCCCTCGGCGAACAGCCGGCGCAGCAGGTTGGGGATCCGGAAGGCGACCCAGAAGGCGTCGGTGAGGCTGCCGGCACCGAAGGCCCGGGCGATCAGGATGTCGCGGAACAGCCCGGTAATCCTCGACAGGAAGGTCATGCCACTGACGGTGGCGGCGGCGCGCAGCAGATTCATGGCATCCTTGAACCGGCGGCGCGGCCGGAGCCCGTGTTGTGAGCGTGCATCGGCTTGATTTTATGGCTGGGGACGGCTATATTACCTGGCTTTCCTTACGATTCTGCCGTAGCTGCGAAGAAGAAGCGCGCAAAGAAAAAGCGCATTTTGCCGCAGGCGCAGTCTTCGTCTTACTCGAATACGGAATTTCAATGGCCAATACCGCCCAAGCACGCAAGCGCGCCCGCCAAGCCGTGGCTCGCAACAAGCACAACTCCAGCCTGCGCTCGGCGCTGCGCACCGCGATCAAGCGCGTCCGCCAGGCCGTGGAAGCCGGCGACAAGGCTGCCGCCGCGGAAGTGTTCCAGAAAGCCACCAGCGTGATCGACCGCGTGGCCGACAAGAACATCATCCACAAGAACAAGGCCGCCCGCCACAAGAGCCGTCTGGCCAGCGCAATAAAAGGGTTGTAAGAAGCCCCCCTACGCGCTTCGCGCGCCCCCCAGGGGGCGATGCGGGGGGACCGGAAGGGAAGCCCACCCCTGCGCGGCCTGCGGCCGCACCCCCTCAAGGGGGCGATGCGGGCGGACCGGCGGAGCCGGATCCGCCGCATCCTGGATGGGATAGGGGCATGCGTGGTGGGTCGTGTTTGGGCACGACCGATGAAACGATTGGACGTATCGGGCGCCGGCGGGCGCTGGTGGCTCACAGGCTGCCGGTGCATGCCGGCGCCTTGCATTGCGCGGTCAGCCCTTGCGCTTGATCGGCAGGTCGGCGAGCGGGCCTTCGGTTTCCGCCGTCTGCAGGTCGTTGTCGTGGGCGAAATCGACCACGAATTTCCATGCCAGCGGCTCGAGCTGGCGCAGGCGCGGGTCGACCACGACGCATTTGACGCCGCCGATCACGGTGGGGAATACGTATGGGGAATAGGTCAGGTGGCTGGCGGCACTGCCTTGGGGCCGGAACGGCGACATCACGCCCGCCAGCCGCTCGGCCCAGTCGCTCGGCCGGAAGGTATGGCCCGAGGACGTGATGCCCTGAATGATGAAGTGCCTGACGCTTTCAGCCATCGATGAATCGCGGGCGGTCCCACGCAAAAAGAAACTCCCGGGGCGCCGCGGCTTGCGGCCTGCCGACGGCGGACCTGCGCTGGCGCGGACCGCCCCCGCGAGGGCAGGCGGCATTGTATCGCATCCATGCTTTCCCCATTCCGGGGACATGGGTTTCGCCGCCCGCCTCGGGTATCATTGACGTTTCCCGCCGAAACGAAGCCAACGAATCCGGCCGCCGGCCCTGCCCGCCGGCCGCGACCCGGCATTTCCCGCGAGGCGTCGTATGACTGCAACCGTGACCCCGACTTCCAACCTCCGCGCCCCGCTGCGGCATTTTCTGCAATTCAAGGATTTCAGCCGCGACGAGATCGACTACCTGTTCCGCCGCGCCGCGCTGATCAAGCGCAAGTTCAAGAACTACGAACCGCACCTCACCCTACACGACCGCACGCTGGCCATGGTGTTCGAAAAGGCCAGCACCCGCACCCGCGTCTCGTTCGAGGCCGGCATGTACCAGCTGGGCGGCTCGGTCATCCACCTCACCACCGGCGACTCGCAGCTCGGTCGGGCCGAGCCGATCGAGGATTCGGCGCAGGTCATCTCGCGCATGGTCGACCTGGTCATGATCCGCACCTACGAGCAGACCAAGATCGAGCGCTTCGCCGCCAATTCGCGGGTGCCGGTCATCAACGGCCTGACCAACGAATTCCACCCCTGCCAGATCCTGGCCGACATCTTCACCTACATCGAGCACCGCGGCTCGATCCAGGGCAAGACGGTGGCGTGGATCGGCGATTCGAACAATATGTGCAACACCTGGCTGCAGGCGGCCGAACTGCTCGACTTCACCGTGCACGTGTCGACCCCGCCCGGCTACGAGGTCGAGCCCGAGCGCGCCGGCCTGGCCAGCGGCCACCGCCTGGTCCAGTACGCCGACCCGATGCAGGCCTGCGCCGGCGCCCACCTGGTCACCACCGACGTCTGGACCAGCATGGGCTTCGAGGCCGAGAACGAGGCGCGGCGCGCCGCGTTCGCCGACTGGTGCGTGGACGCCGACATGATGGCCCAGGCCGCCCCCGACGCGCTGTTCATGCACTGCCTGCCGGCCCACCGGGGCGAGGAAGTCACCGCCGAGGTCATAGACGGCCCGCAAAGCGTGGTCTGGGACGAGGCCGAGAACCGCATGCACGTGCAGAAGGCGCTGATGGAATTCCTGCTGCTGGGCCGGCAGTAGGCCCCTCCTACGCGCTCGCGCGCCCCTCAAGGGGCGACGCTGGCGGACCGGCGGAGCCGGATCCGCGGCGTCCTGGGTGGGAGGAGCGACTCCGTCATGTCCCGAGTTTCCGTTGCGCAATAATGACGCTGGCGCCCCCGGGGCGCCGGGCTTGAGTACAATCGAGGATCGCCCCGTTCAAGCCGGGGGGCGATCGCATGATCCCATCCGCGCGGCCCGGGCGCCCGCCCCCCTTGCGCATGGTGACCTCCACCGGCCCGAAAGCCGCACCGCAGCGAGCCCACGCGCGGCGCCCTCGTCCATGTCCTGGGAAATTCAATGAGCGAAGTAAAGAAGGTCGTGCTTGCCTACTCGGGCGGCCTCGACACATCGGTGATCCTGAAATGGCTGCAGGACACCTACCAGTGCGAAATCGTCACCTTCACGGCCGACATCGGCCAGGGCGAGGAACTGGAGCCGGCGCGCGCCAAGGCGCTGAAGTTCGGCGTCAAGCCGGAACACATCTACATCGACGACCTGCGCGAAGAATTCGTGCGCGACTTCGTGTTCCCGATGTTCCGCGCCAACACCATCTACGAAGGCGAATACCTGCTGGGCACGTCGATCGCGCGGCCGCTGATCGCCAAGCGCCAGATCGAGATCGCGCGCGAGGTCGGCGCCGACACGGTTTCGCACGGCGCCACCGGCAAAGGCAACGACCAGGTCCGTTTCGAGCTGGGCTACTACGCGCTCGAGCCGGGCATCAAGGTCATCGCGCCGTGGCGCGAGTGGGACCTGCTGTCGCGCGAAAAACTGCTGGCCTACGCCGAGGCGGCCGGCATCCCGATCGAGATGAAGCACAAACAGGGCGGCGCGCCGTACTCGATGGACGCCAACCTGCTGCACATCAGCTACGAAGGCCGCCACCTGGAAGACCCGAAGGCCGAGGCCGAGGAATCCATGTGGCGCTGGACGGTGGCGCCCGAAGCCGCGCCCGACCATCCCGAATATCTCGACCTCGAATTCGAGGCGGGCGACATCGTCGCGCTCAACGGCCAGCGCATGACGCCGGCCGAGGTGCTGACCACCCTCAACGAACTGGGCGGCCGCCACGGCATCGGCCGGCTCGACCTGGTGGAAAACCGCTACGTCGGCATGAAATCGCGCGGCTGCTACGAAACCCCGGGCGGAACCATCATGCTGCGCGCCCACCGCGCGATGGAATCGATCACGCTCGACCGCGAAGTGGCGCACCTGAAAGACGACCTGATGCCGCGCTACGCCAGCCTGATCTACAACGGCTACTGGTGGAGCCCGGAGCGCAAGGCGCTGCAGGTGCTGATCGACCATACCCAGCAGGCGGTCAACGGCTGGGTGCGGGTCAAGCTGTACAAGGGCAATGTGTACACCGTCGCGCGCGACTCGAAAAACACGCTGTTCGACCAGACCATCGCCACCTTCGACGACGACGGCGGCGCCTACGACCAGGCCGACGCCGGCGGCTTCATCAAGCTCAACGCGCTGCGCATGCGCATCGCCGAGAACGCCCGCCGCCACCGCGGATAAGGCCGCCCGCCCCTGGCGGCCGCCCCGCGCGGGCGGCTGCCCGTGTCCCTCCCGCAGCACCCTGCCTTCCGCCATGACCGCCGCCAGCCGTCCCGTCGCCATCATCCAGACCGGCCTGCCGCCGCAGCCCATCGCCGAACGCCATGGCGATTTCAGCGGCATGATCTGCCGCACCGCCGGCCTGCCGCCCGAGCGCGTGGCGGTGGTGGCGGTGCACGCGGGCGGCACGTTGGCCGACCCGCAGGCCTATTGCGCGGCGATCATCACCGGTTCGCCGGCCATGGTATCCGACCGCGAAGCGTGGAGCGAAGACACCGCGCACTGGCTGCGCGGCGCGGTCGGCCGCGGCCTGCCCATTCTGGGCATCTGCTACGGCCACCAGTTGCTGGCCCATGCGCTGGGCGGCGTGGTGGGCTACCACCCGCGCGGGCGCGAGGTCGGCACGCAGGCGGTGGAATTGCTCGGCGACGCCGCCGCCCACCCGCTGCTGCAGGACATGCCGGTCAGCTTCCCCGCCCACCTGATCCACCAGCAAAGCGTGCTGGAACTGCCGCCCGGCGCCCGCGTGCTGGCGCGCTCGGCGCACGACCCGCACCAGATCGTGCAGTACGGCGAACATGTGCTGTCGACCCAGTACCATCCCGAATTCGAGCCCGATGTGATGCAAACCTATCTGCATCACTACACGCCGCGGCTCGGCGCGGAAGGCTTCGACGTCGGCGGCCTGATGGACGGCCTGCAGCCGACGCCGCACGCGCGGCAGACGCTGCTGAATTTCCTGCAGCGCTACGCCGCCTAGTTTCCCCGGGGCGCTATGCCGCCTGAATTTCCCCGAGGCGCTGCACCGGTCGGTTGCCCGAGGCGCTGCGCCGCCCGGGTTTCCCAAGGCACCACGCCGCCTGGGCCCGTGCCGCTACGCGCCGGCGCCCGCCACCACGACCGGCTCGGGCTCCAGCCATACGCCGTAGGCGGCTTGCACGTCGGTCTGGATCGCCGCCGCCAGTGCCATGATGTCGGCCGCCCGGGCGCCGCCATGGTTGACCAGCACCAGCGCCTGCCGTTCGTGCACGCCGGCCGGCCCCATGCGCCGGCCCTTCCAGCCGCGGCGGTCGATCAGCCAGCCGGCCGCCAGCTTGTAGGCGCCGCCCGGCTGGGCATAGGCCACCAGATCCGGAAAGCGGGCCTTCAGTGCATCATGCGTGGCCGCGTCGACCACCGGGTTCTTGAAGAAACTGCCGGCGTTGCCCAGCACCGCCGGATCGGGCAGCTTGGCGCGCCGGATCCGGCATACGGCGTCGAATACGTCGCGCGGCGCGATGCCGGCGCGCCCAGGGGCCGAAGCCGCATCGGCGGAGAGGTCCGGATACCCCAGCACCGGCCGCCACGGTGCCGGCAGGCGCAGCCGCACCGCGGCGATCGCCCAGCGCCCGGGCTCGCGCTTGAACACGCTGTCGCGGTAGCCGAAGCGGCAATCGCCGGCGGCCATTTCCACCCAGCGGCCGGCCTGCAGGTCGAACGCGGTCAGGCTCTCGAAGCGGTCGGCCAGCTCGACGCCGTAGGCGCCGATGTTCTGCACCGGCGCGGCGCCCACCGTGCCGGGGATCAGCGCCAGGTTCTCCAGCCCGCCCCAGCCCTGGCCGACGCAGTATTCGACCAGCGCGTGCCACGGCTCGCCTGCGGCCGCCTCGACCACGGTGCCGCCGGCATCGCGCCGCAGCACCCGGATGCCGCGCAGCGCGATATGGGCGACCAGCGCCGGCACTTCGGGCGGCAGCACCACGTTGCTGCCACCTCCCAGCAGCAGCAAGCCTGCGGCCCTGCCGGCCGCGGCGGTCCCGCAGCCAACAGCCTCGGCGGCGGCAGCAAGCGCCGGCAGCGCATCGGCGCGCTCGATCCGTACGTAACGGGCGGCATGGCTGGTCAGGCCGAGAGTATTCAGCGCCGTCAGGTCCTGCCCGCAGGCGGGGCCGGCGGTGCCGGAAGGCATGGAAGAAGCGGGGGGTACGGAAGCGGCCACGGAGACTCGACGAAAAGCGGGCGCCACGCCCGCGCAGCGGGCCATCTTACCCGAAGCGGCCCAGGCGATTGGCTACACTTGCAATCATGGCCGCCGCGGCCGCGGGCAAGGCGGCGCTTTCACCCACGGAGTTTCCCATGCCTACATTCGACGTCGTCTGCAAACCCAACCTGGTAGAACTGCGCAATGCGGTGGACCAGGCCAACAAGGAAATCGGCACGCGCTTCGACTTCAAGGGCTCGTCGGCCAAGGTCGAGCAGACCGAAAAGGACGTCACCATCTACGCCGACAACGATTTCCAGCTCGGCCAGGTGCTCGACGTCCTGCTCGGCAAGATGACCAGGCGCGGCGTCGACGTACGCTTCCTCGACCACGGCAAGGTGGAAAAAATGGGGGGCGACAAGGTCAAGCAGCCGCTGACGGTGCGCAACGGCGTGCCGCAGGAATCGGCCAAGAAGATCGTGGCGCAGATCAAAGGCAGCAAACTGAAGGTGCAGGCCAGCATCCAGGGCGACACGGTACGCGTGCAAGGCGCCAAGCGCGACGAGCTGCAGGCAGCGATCGCGCTGCTGAAGAAAGAGATCTCGGATCTGCCGCTGGGTTTCGAAAACTTCAGGGAGTGAGCCCGCCCCTGCGGCGGTCAGGTTTCCTGGCGTTCGAGCTCGGTGGGACGGCAGAACAGGCGGGAGGGGTCTACTTCGAGGGCCTTGGCCAGTTTCTCTATATTGTCGACGGATATATTCACGCGCGCGCGCTCGACCTGACTGACGAAAGTCCGGTCGAGGTGTGCGGCGAAACCCAGTTGTTCCTGGGACATTTTCCTGGCGACCCGGTTGGCGCGGACGTTATATCCGAGCACTTCCCGCAGGGTCGACAGCATCGCCGATGGATTGGGAGATCTGAGGGGAGCTGGCATCGGTGCCATAGTCGGCATGCCATTGCTTAATATCTACCGCTTTTGCATCAACCAATATTCTTTTCAGATCGAAACGTCGTGCAATCTCCACAAAACCGACGGCTTCGCGCGAACAAAATAGGGTATTTACCAATAAGCGCTTTCCCGCAGCCGCGGCGCTACCCTTCCACGACGGCGTAGGCCGAATGATTGTGAATCGACTCGAAATTCTCGGCCTCGACGGTATAGCGCAGCACGCCTCCGTGCGCCGCCAGGCGCGCAGCCACGTCGCGCACCAGGTCTTCCACGAATTTCGGATTGTCGTAGGCGTGTTCGGTTACGTATTTTTCGTCGGTGCGCTTGAGCACGCCCCATAGTTCGGACGACGCCTCGGCCTCTACCAGCCGGATCAGCGCCTCGATGCCCACGCCGTCGGCCAGCCGGGCCCGGACGGTGACGTGCGAACGCTGGTTGTGCGCGCCGTATTCGGAGATCGCCTTCGAGCACGGGCACAGGCTGGTGACCGGCACCTGCACCGCCACCTCGGTATCCACGCCGTCCGGGCCGGCCTGCGCCGTCCAGGTAACCTGATAATCCATCAGGCTGCGCACGCCCGATACCGGCGCGGCCTTCTCGATGAAATACGGGAACGACGCGGTAATGTCGCCGCGCTCGGCCTGCAGTAGCGGCAGCATGTCGGCCGCCATCCCGCGGAAGGCCGCGAGGTCGGTGGGCTGCCCGCGGCGCTGTTCCAGCAGCGCCATGAAGCGCGACATGTGGGTGCCCTTCTGGTCGGCCGGCAGCGCCACGGTCAGCGTCCAGTCGGCAACGGTGGCCTGCGCGCCGCCCTCGCCCGCCACCACGAAGGGATGGCGCACGCCGCGCACGCCTACGCGCTGGATCGGGATCTGGCGAACGTCGCGGACGCTCTGGACATCGGGTATGGCTTGCAGGGAATCGAGTCGGATATTCATGAATGCGTGCCGGAAAGCGGTGCGGCGGCCCAGAGGTCGGCGAAGCGGGCGCGGATCGCCCGTTCGATGCCGCCGGCATCGAGGCCGAGGCCCGCCAGCAAGGCGGCCTGGTCGCCATGGTCGATAAATCGGTCCGGCAAGCCCAATTGCAATACCGGTACGGTCATGCCTGCCTCGTTCAATACCTCGCACACGGCGCTGCCCGCGCCGCCCATCACCGCGCCTTCTTCGACGGTGACGAGCGCGGCATGGCTGCGCGCCAGTTCGAGGATCAGGTCGCGGTCGATCGGCTTGACGAAGCGCATGTCGGCCAGCGTGGCATCCAGCGCCTCGGCCGCCTTCAGCGCCGGCACGGCCAGCGTGCCGAAGGCCAGCACGGCCACCGCCGAAGCCGGCCGCGCGGCGCGCCGCCGCAGCACGCCCTTGCCGAGCGGCACCGTATCGAGGCCGGCCGCCGGCGCCGCGCCGCGCCCGGCGCCGCGCGGGTAGCGCACGGAGGCCGGGCCGGGATGCCGGTAGCAGGTCGTCAGCAGCAGCCGGCATTCGGCCTCGTCGGACGGCGCCGCCACCACCATGTTGGGAATGCAGCGCAGGAAGGCGATGTCGTAGTTGCCGGCATGGGTGGCGCCGTCGGCGCCCACCAGCCCGGCGCGGTCCAGCGCGAAGGTGACGTCGAGGTTCTGCAGCGCCACGTCGTGGATCAACTGGTCGTAGGCGCGCTGCAGGAAGGTGGAATAGATCGCCACCACCGGCTTCTGCCCTTCGCAGGCCAGGCCGGCGGCGAAGGTGACGGCGTGCTGCTCGGCGATGCCGACGTCGAAATAGCGGTCGGGAAAGCGCTGCTCGAACTCCACCAGGCCGCTGCCCTCGCGCATCGCCGGCGTGATGCCGACCAGGCGCGGATCGGCCGCCGCGGCGTCGCACAGCCACTCGCCGAACACCTGGGTGAAGGTCTTGCGCGGCGGGGTGGCCGGCTGGCGGATGCCGATGGCCGGATCGAAGCGGCCCGGGCCGTGGTACAGCACCGGATCGGCCTCGGCCAGCTTGTAGCCCTGGCCCTTGCGGGTGACCACGTGCAGGAAGCGCGGCCCGTCGAGCTTGCGCAGGTTCTGCAGGGTCGGGATCAGCGAGTCGAGGTCGTGGCCGTCGATCGGGCCCACGTAGTTGAAGCCCAGCTCCTCGAACATCGTGGCGGGCGTCACCATGCCCTTGGCGTGTTCTTCCAGCCGGCGCGCCAGTTCGAGCACCGGCGGCACGTGCGACAGCACGGCCTTGCCGACGTTGCGCGCCGCGGCGTAGAAACGGCCCGACATCAGCCGCGCCAGGTAGCGGTTGAGCGCGCCCACCGGCGGCGAGATCGACATGTCGTTGTCGTTCAGGATCACCAGCAGGTCGATGTCGGGCGTGACGCCGGCGTTGTTCAGCGCCTCGAAAGCCATGCCGGCCGACATCGCGCCGTCGCCGATCACGGCGATGTGCCTGCGGGCCAGGCCGGCGTTGCGCGCGGCCACCGCCATGCCCAGCGCGGCCGAGATCGAGGTGGACGAGTGCGCGGTGCCGAAGGCGTCGTATTGCGATTCGCTGCGGCGCGGAAAGCCCGAGATGCCGCCGGCCTGGCGCAGCGAGGCCATCGCGGCGCGGCGGCCGGTCAGGATCTTGTGCGGATAGGTCTGGTGGCCGACGTCCCAGACGATGCGGTCGCCGGGGGTGTCGAACACATAGTGCAGCGCCAGCGTCAGTTCGACCGTGCCCAGATTGGACGACAGGTGGCCGCCGGTGCGCGATACCGACTCCAGCACGAATGCGCGCAGCTGGTCGGCCAGCGCGGGCAGTTCGCGGCGATCGAGCCGGCGCAGGTCGTCCGGCGAATCGATGCGGTCGAGAAGGTCATAAGTCATGACAGGGGTTGTCTCCGTTCTCAGCGTTCGCGCCGGACGACGAAATCGGCCAGTTCGGCCAGGCGCGCCGCCGGCTCGCCGAACCCGGCCAGCGCCTCGTGAGCCTGCCGGCGCAGCTCGCGCGCCAGTTCGCGGGCGCCGTCCAGGCCCAGCAGCGACACGAAAGTCGGCTTGCCGTCGGCCTGGTCCTTGCCGGCGGTCTTGCCCAGTTGGGCGGAATCGCCGGTCACGTCGAGGATGTCGTCGACGACCTGGAACGCCAGCCCCACGGCCTGCGCATAGGCGTCGAGCGCGCGCCGCTGCGCGGAGCCGGCGGCGGCCGCGATGCCGCCCAGCGCCGCCGACGCGCGCAGCAGCGCGCCCGTCTTGAGCCGGTGCATGGCCTCGAGCTGCCCGCGATCCAGCACGCGGCCGACGCTGTCGAGGTCGATCGCCTGGCCGCCGGCCATGCCGGCGCTGCCGGAAGCCACCGCCAGCACCTGCACGGCCTGCACCGTGAGCGCCGGCGCGATCGGCATGCGCGCCAGCACGTCGAAGGCCAGCGACTGCAGCGCGTCGCCCACCAGCAGCGCGCAGGCCTCGTCGAACTGCACGTGCACGGTGGGCCGGCCGCGCCGCAGCACATCGTCGTCCATGCACGGCAGGTCGTCGTGGACCAGCGAGTAGCCGTGGATCAGTTCCACCGCCGCGGCCGCGGCATCCAGCGCGCCGTCCTGCTCGGGCCCGGCGCCGCAGGCCTGGCCGGCGGCATAGACCAGCATCGGCCGCACCCGCTTGCCGGGGCCCAGGATCGCATAGCGCATGGCCTCGTGCAGCCGGCCCGGCGCCACCGAGGGTTCGGGCAGCACGCGTTCCAGCGCGGCTTCGGCGCGCGCCGCGCAGCGCTGCATCCAGTCGGAAAAATCGGCCGGCATGGGTCAGCAGTCCCCGCCGTCCAGCGGACGCAGCAGTTCGCCTTCCAGCACCCGGACCTGCTGTTCGGCGCGCGCCAGGCGCTCCTGGCATACCTTGACCAGTTCCACGCCGCGCCGGTAGGCCAGCAGCGAGGCCTCGAGCGGCAGCGCGCCGTCTTCCATCGAACCCACCAGGGCTTCGAGCTCGGCCAGCGCTGCCTCGAAATCGGCCGGCGCATCGGCGCCGCAGTCCGCCGCATCCGCTGACGGACCGGCGCCGCGCGCGGCGCGCGCCGCAAGATCTGTGCTGTCGGCCATCGAGCCTCCTTAGCCTCGTGCGAGTCGAACCCGGTATTGTAAGGGATGCGCCGGCAAGGCTCCGCACGGCCGGCGCGCGCGGCGGCGCCCGGCCGGGACTTCCTTTGCGCGCCGGGGTACAATAACTGTTTGATCGGGCAGATCATTTTCTTCGCGCCAGCCCTTTTTTGGGCCGGGGAAAACAACAGCCGCTCCAGGTTGCGTAAGGGGCGGTTTTCCCGGCAAGAGGCTGGCCCACCACTTCACGCGGAGGGAAGTCATGACCGATATCGGTCGCGTGGAGCACGTGGCGGCGAGCCGAGCGCAGCTACCCGTCAGTGCCTATTTCGATGAAGCGCGCTTCAAGCGCGAAATGCAAGCGATCTTCCAGCGTGCGCCGCTTTACGTCGGCCACCTGAAAGGCGTCCCCGAAGTGGGGGATTACCGCACCCTAGCCCAGGAAAACGACGGCCGCGTGCTCGTCCGCAACCGGCACGGGGTCGAACTTGTCTCCAATGTCTGCCGCCACCGGCAGGCCCTGATGCTCGGCCGCGGCAGTCCGGGCAGCGCCCAGGGCCGGCCCGCCTGCGAGCCCAGCGCCGGCAATCTCGGTCCCACCGGCAATATCGTATGTCCGCTGCACCGCTGGACATATGACAGCCGGGGCGCGCTGATCGGCGCGCCGCTGTTCGGCGAAACGCCGCCGCTCGACTTGCAGCGCTTCCCGCTGCAGCAGTGGAACGGCTCGCTGTTCGAGGCGCCGCGCGCCGGCGGGCGCAACGCCGCGCGCGAACTGGCGGCGTTCGACGGCCGGCCGGAGTTCGATTTCTCCGACTACGTGCTCGACCGGGTGCAGGTCCACCATTGCCACTACAACTGGAAGACCTTCATCGAGGTCTACCTCGAGGACTACCACGTCGGCCCCTTCCATCCAGGGCTCGGCCGGTTCGTCACCTGCGACGACCTGAGCTGGGAGTTCGGCCAGTCGTACAGCCTGCAGCGCGTCGGCATCCATGCCGCGCTGGAGCAGCCCGGCTCGCAGGTCTACCGGCGCTGGCACGACAGGGTGCTCGAGTTCCGCAACGGCGAATCGCCGGCATTCGGCGCGATCTGGGTCACGCATTTCCCGACCCACATGATCGAGCTGTATCCGCACACGCTGGTGCTGTCCACGCTGTATCCCAAGAGCCCGCAGGAAACGGTCAACATCGTCGAGTTCTACTACCCCGAGGAAATCGTCCATTTCGAGCGCGAATTCGTCGAGGCGCAGCAGGCGGCCTATATGGAAACCGCGGTCGAAGACGACGAGATCGCCGAACGCATGGATGCCGGCCGGCGGGTGCTGATGGAACGCGGCGTCAACGAAACCGGCCCGTACCAGTCGCCGATGGAAGACGGCATGCAGCATTTCCACGAGTGGTATCGAACGCAAATGTCCGAATACGACGCCCCCTGACCCGCATTTTCCGGTGCCCGGTCAAAACAAACGCCCGCGAACGCGGGCGTTTTTCGTTGCGGGATCGGGTGTCATGCCGTAACACCGGGGCAGCGCTGTAACAGGGCACCACGCAGCGCAAGGGAAATGCGCCGCGTCATATACCTGCCATTACAAATGAAAAACGCGGCGGCTTGCCAAGGCCAGGGCGGGGGCATAGCTTTTACATACGCGCTTTGCCGGCTGGCATTTTTTCAAAACGAATATGGCCGGTGCGCGCCCTAGCCAAGGAGAATAAGCATGAGCTTTCGCAATCTGATCGTCGCAGGCATCATCGGCACTTCGGCCATCGCACTGGCCGGCTGCGAATCCACCCGCAACCACGAATCGGCCGGCGAATATACCAGCGACGCCGCCATCACCGCCAAGGTCAAGGCGGCCTACGTCAGCGACAAGACGGTCAGCGCCACCGACGTCAACGTCGAAACCTATCGCGGCACGGTCCAACTGTCGGGCTTCGTCGACAATTCCGCCCAGATCAGCCGGGCGGTGGAAATCGCGCGCAATATCGAAGGCGTCAAGAGCGTCAAGAACGACCTGCGGCTGAAGAGCTCGCGCTGACCGGCCCGGGGCGGCTTCAGCCCGGCCGCCCCATCAGCGCGCGGATGCGCTGTTCGATCGGCGGGTGCGAGGCGAACAGCGCCGTCACGGCGTTGCCGCCGGCGATGCCCGAGGCCTCGAAGGTCTTCGGCAGATCGCCTGCTTCCAGCCCGCCCAGGCGCATCAGCGCGCGCACCATCGGTTCGCGCGAGCCCAGCAGATGGGCCGAGCCGGCATCGGCGCGGAACTCGCGCTGGCGCGAGAACCAGGCCACGATCAGCGAGGCCAGGATGCCGAAAACCAGTTCACAGACGATCACGGTGGCGAAGTAGCCGATGCCGCCGCCGCGCTCGTTCTTCAGGATCGCGCGGTCGACGAACGAACCGACGATGCGGGCCAGGAACACCACGAAGGTGTTGACCACGCCCTGGATCAGCGTGAGGGTGACCATGTCGCCATTGGCGATGTGGGCCACTTCGTGCCCCAGCACCGCGGAAACCTCTTCCTCGGTCATGCTCTGCAACAGCCCGGTGGACACCGCCACCAGCGCGTCGTTCTTGAACGCCCCGGTGGCGAAGGCGTTGGGCGCGCCTTCGTAGATGGCCACTTCCGGCCGGCCGATGCCGGCGCGGTCGGCCAGTTGATGCACCGTGTCGACCAGCCATTGCTCGCGCGGGCCGCCGGGGGCGTTCGGGTCGATCACGCGGGCGCCGGTGCTCATCTTGGCCATCGACTTGCTCATCAGCAAGGAAATGATGGAGCCGGTGAACCCGACCACCACCGAGAACACGGCCAGGGTCGGGATGTCGAGCCCGTTGGCCGTCAGGAAACGGTTGGCGCCGAGGATGTTCAAGGTCGCCGTCAGCACCAGCATGACGGCGAGGTTGGTCATCAGGAAAAGAACGATGCGTTTCATGGGGTTCAGGAGCTCCGAAAACCTTCTATGGTTGTATTGGCCTGGCAGGGAGCCGGTCCGCGCGCCAGCCGTCGCCGCCCCGCGCGGCGACGGTGTGACGGCTGCGAAACGGTAGAGTTCCGGAAGCGGCGCCGCAGCGCGCCGCATCCGGGCCATGTCCATTTCCCGGCCAAGGTCATATGGTAGCGTTGACCGCCCCCTTCAAGGGCCGATGACGGTGACGCGGTTGCAGCAAAATGCCGG
Source organism: Pigmentiphaga soli (assembly GCF_039541095.1). NCBI lineage: Bacteria > Pseudomonadati > Pseudomonadota > Betaproteobacteria > Burkholderiales > Alcaligenaceae > Pigmentiphaga > Pigmentiphaga soli. The sequence continues at coordinate 26,739 of NZ_BAABFO010000036.1, read as the reverse complement.
CAGGTTCACACTCGAACCTTGTCGTCGCACCGCCTGCCGCCATGCCGATCAAGCTGTCCGTCCTCGATCTGAGCCCGATTCCCTCCGGCCACACCGCCACCGACGCCCTGGCCAACAGCGTGGACCTGGCCGGCCAGGCCGAGCGCCTGGGCTACCACCGCTACTGGCTGGCCGAACACCACAGCACCGCCATGCTGGCCTGCTCGGCGCCCGAACTGCTGATCTGCCGCATCGCCGCGGTCACCGCCACGCTGCGGGTCGGCTCGGGCGGCGTCATGCTGCCCAATCACAGCCCGCTCAAGGTGGCGGAGAACTTCCGGGTGCTGGAGTCGATGTTCCCGGGCCGCATCGATCTGGGCCTGGGCCGCGCGCCCGGCACCGACCCGGTCACCGCCAGCGCGCTGCGCCGCGGCGCGCCCGACGATTTCCTGCAGCAGCTGGCCGATCTTGTCGGCTACCTGAAAGACGCCATGCCGGCCGACCATCCCCACGCGCGCGTGCGCGCCACGCCGGTCGGCACCCCCTGCCCGCCCATCTGGATCCTGGGCTCCAGCACCTACGGCGCGCAGGTGGCCGCGGCCAACGGCTTCGGCTTCGCCTATGCGCACCACATCGTGCCGGAGAACGTCCATGCCGCGATGCGCATCTACCGCGAAAACTTCCGCGCCTCGGCCTTCAACCAGGAACCGCGCGCCATCCTGGCCGTGTCGGCCATCTGCGCCCCCGATGCCGGCGAGGCCGAACGGCTGGCCGCCACCGCCGACCTGGCTATGATGCGCACGCGCAGCGGCAAGGTGCGCCTGCCGCTGCCCACGGTGGAAGAAGCCCTTGCCTACCGCTACGAACCGGCCGAGGAGTCCCTGCGCCAGTACAACCGGACCCGCATCCACATCGGCAGCCCCGACATGCTGCGCGACGAACTGGGCGAACTGGCGCGCCAGACGCAGGCCGACGAACTGGTCGTCACGTCCATGATCCACAGCCACGCGGCGCGGGTCCGCAGCTACGCGCTGCTGGCCGAGGCGCTGGGAGGCTGACCCCGCCTTTCCCCTTCCCTCGTCGCATGAAGGATCCAACCATGCAGCTTTCCGGAAAATCCGCCATCGTCACCGGCGCCGCCAGCGGCATCGGCAAGGAAATCGCCCATACCCTGGCCGCCGCCGGCGCCGCGGTGGCGATCGCCGACATCAACCAGCAGGCCGCCAAGGCCGCCGCCGACGACATCAACGCCCACGGCGGCCGCGCGATCGGCATCGCGGTCGACGTTACCGACGAGGCAGCGGTCGAGGCCGGCACCCAGCACGTGGCCGATACCTTCGGCAGCGTCGACATCCTGGTGTCCAACGCCGGCATCCAGGTGGTCAACCCGATCGACCAGTTCGCCTACGCCGACTGGAAACGCGTGCTAGCCATCCACCTGGACGGCGCCTTCCTCACCACCAAGGCGGCGCTCAGGCACATGTACAAAGACGACCGCGGCGGCATCGTGATCTACACCGGCTCGGTGCACTCGCACGAGGCCTCGCCGCTGAAATCGGCCTACGTCACCGCCAAGCACGGGCTGCTGGGGCTGGCGCGCGTGCTGGCCAAAGAAGGCGCCCGGCACAACGTGCGCTCGCACGTAGTCTGCCCCGGCTTCGTGCGCACCCCGCTGGTGGAAAAACAGATCCCGGAACAGGCCAAGGAACTCGGCATCAGCGAGGAAGACGTGGTCAAGAAAGTCATGCTGGGCGACACGGTCGACGGCGAATTCACCACGGTGGGCGACGTCGCCCAGACCGTGCTGTTCCTGGCCACCTTCCCGACCGCCGCGCTGACCGGACAATCGTTCGTGGTCAGCCACGGCTGGTTCATGCAGTAGGCGGGCCCATGGCAGCACTCCCCCGGCCGGTCCGCCCCGGCAAGCGGGTACATGCAGACTACCCCACCATCGCGCTGGTGCTGCAGGGCGGCGGCGCCCTCGGCTCGTACCAGGGCGGCGTCTACGAAGGGCTGGCCGAGGCCGGCATCCACCCCAACTGGATCGCCGGCATTTCGATCGGCGCGATCAACGCCGCCATCATCGCCGGCAACAGGCCGGCCGACCGCGTGGACCGCCTGCGGGCGTTCTGGCAGCACATCTGCCAGCCGCCGGTGCTGCCCACGGCGCCGATCGACCTGCTGCGCGACACGCTGGCCTACCTGCCGCCGCCGGCCGCCACGGTGGCCAGCGCCTGGGAGGCCTGGCGCGCGGTGCTCGAAGGCCAGAACGGTTTTTTCGTGCCGCGCGTGCCGTCGCTGCTGTCGAGCTTCGAACACAGCCCAGATACCGCCAGCTTCTACGACACCGCGCCGCTGCGGCGCACGCTGGAGGAATACGTCGACTTCGACCGCATCAACGCGGCCGAAACAAGGGTCTCGATCGGCGCGGTCAATGTGCGCACCGGCAACTTCGCCTATTTCGACAACACCCAGCAGCCGCTGGGGCCGGAGCACTTCATGGCCTCGGGCGCGCTGCCGCCCGGCTTCGCGCCGATCCCGATCGACGGCGAGTACTACTGGGACGGCGGCATCGTTTCCAACACGCCGCTCTACCATATCCTGCAATCGCATCCCAGCCCGCATTCGCTGATCTTCCAGGTCGACCTGTGGAGCGCCATCGGGCTGGTGCCGGGCAACCTGAGCGAAGTCGCGATCCGGCAAAAAGACATCCAGTACTCAAGTCGTACTAGAATGGTCACGGATTACATGCGGCAGATGCAGGAATACCGCACGCTGCTGCGCGAGCTGCTGCAGCGCGTGCCCGCCGCCAGGCGCGCCGCCGACCCGCTGGTGCGCAAGGCCGAGGAACTCGCCAGCGACCGCCGGATCAACGTCCTGCACCTGATCTACCGCGGCAAGAAGTGCGAGGAGCCCTACAAGGACTACCAGTTCGGGCGCCTCGGCATGGAAGAACGCTGGGCCGGCGGCCTGTCCGACCTGCGCCGCACCCTGTCCCACGCCGAGTGGCTCGACCTGCCGGGCCCCGACCAACCCTTCGTGACGCACGACGTCCACCGGATCATGCCCACCGTCGAATAGGAGGTGCTCAAGCGCCCATGGATCTCATCTTCACCCTGCTCGACCTTGCCGGCTACGTCGCCCTGCTGCTGTGGGGCGTCCACATGGTGCAGACCGGCATCCAGCGCGCCTTCGGCCCCCGGCTGCGCGCGTCGCTGGGCGTGGCGCTGGCCAACCGCGGCTATGCCTTCCTGGCCGGGCTGGGGGTGACGGCGATCCTGCAGAGCAGCACCGCCACCGGGCTGATGATCGCGGGTTTCGCCGGCAGCGGGCTGGTCGGGCTGGTGCCGGCGCTGGCCGCGATGCTGGGCGCCAACGTCGGCACCACGCTGATCGTGCAGGTGCTGTCGTTCGACGTGACGATATGGGCGCCGATCCTGGTGCTGGCCGGCGTGCTGATGTTCCGCCGCAGCAATGCCACCCACACGCGCGACCTCGGCCGGGTCGGCATCGGGCTCGGGCTGCTGCTGCTGTCGCTGCACCTGCTGCTGGGCCAGCTCGAACCGTACCGCGAGCTGCCGGCGCTGCGCGCCGTGCTGGGAGCGCTGTCCGACCAGCCGGTGCTGGCGGTGCTGCTGGCGGCCGCGCTGGCCTGGGCCGCGCACTCCAGCGTGGCGGTGGTGGTGCTGGTGATGTCGTTCGCCGCGCAGGGCATCGTGCCGCCCGACACCGCCTTTGCGCTGGTGCTGGGCGCCAACCTGGGCACCGCGATCAATCCCATGCTGGAAGGCGCGGCGCGCCAGGATCCGCTCGCGCGCCGGCTGCCGCTGGGCAACTTCATGAACCGCGCGCTGGGCGTGGCGGTGGGCCTGCTGGCGCTGCGCTACGTGCAGCCGCTGATGACCCAACTGGCCGACGGCGACAATGCGCGCGCCGTGGCCAACTTCCACACGCTGTTCAACCTGGCCCTGGCGCTGATCTTCATGCCGGTGCTGCGGCCGTATTCGCGGCTGCTGCAACGCCTGCTGCCGCCCAATCCCGACCGTCCCGATCCCGGCCAGCCGCGCTATCTTGACGACGCCGCGCGCGAACTGCCGGTGGTCGCGCTCGGCAACGCGGCGCGCGAGGCCCTGCGCATGGCCGACACGCTCCAGACCATGCTGCAGAACACCCGCGCCGCGTTCGACCGCGGCGACCGCAAGCGGATCGCCGAAACGCGCCAGCTCGACGACGTGCTCGACAAGCTGAACGCCGCGATCAAGACCTACGTGTCCAGCCTCGACGCCGACGAGCTCACCGAAGACGACCGCAAGCGCTCGGGCGAAATCCTGACCTTCATCACCAACCTGGAGCATGCCGGCGACGTGCTGGTCACCAACCTGCTGGCGCACATCGGCAAGCAGATCAAGCGCGGCCTGTCGTTCTCGCCCGCCGGACGGCGCGAGATGACCGAGATGCTCGACCGCCTGGGCGCCAACCTGAAGCTGGCGGCGTCACTGTTCATGACCGACGATCCGCGCGCCGCGCGCCTGCTCGGGGCCGAGAAAGACGTGTTCCGGCGCCTGGAGATCGACGCCACGCGGGCCCACTTCGACCGCCTGCGCGCGCACCGGCTCGACTCCACCGAAACCAGCGCGCTGCACCTCGACATCCTGCGCGACCTGCGGCGCATCAACACCCACCTGGTGGCCGCAGCCGCCTACCCGGTGCTGGAAGACCACGGCGAACTGCTCACCACGCGCGTGCGGCCCGCCACCGAATCGGGCGCCTCGCCCGCGCATTAGTCCGCCGACTGCGGCACGCCGGCACGCAAGCCGGCCCGGCGCCCCTTCAGTGCTCGTGCACCAGCAGCGTCACCGCATAGATGACGAACACGCCGGCCGCCACCAGCGCGAACTGCGGCAGGCTTTCGGCCAGGCTGGAGCGCCGGTGCATCTGCGGCACCAGGTCGGCCAGCGCGATGTAGATGAAGCTGCTGGCGGCCACCACCAGCACGTAGGGCAGCCAGGCCTGCAGCTGGGCCAGCACGAAATAGCCCACCACGCCGCCCAGCATCGCCATCATGCTGGCCATCACGTTGAAGGTCAGCGCCCGCCGGCGGGTGAAGCCGGCATTGACCAGCACGACGAAATCGCCCAGCTCCTGCGGCACCTCGTGCACCGCGATCGACAGCGCGGTCATCATGCCCAGCCGGTGGTCCACCAGGAAGGAGGCGGCAATCAGCATGCCGTCGCAGAAATTATGCAGGCCGTCGCCCACCAGTACCGCCAGCCCGCCGCGGCCGGCCTCGTGCGCGTCGTGTCCGGCCGGATGCCCGTGGCCGTCGTGTTCGTGGTGATGGTTGTGCCGCAGCAGGGCCAGCTTCTCTAGCATGAAGAACGCCAACAGGCCGGCCAGCAACAGGCTGAACAGGACCGACGGCGAAACGCCCGATTCGAACGCTTCGGGCAGCGTATGCAGCAGCGCGACCGACAACAGCACGCCGACCGAAAAACTCACCAGCTGGTGGAGGAAACGCGCGAAATAGCGGTAGGCCAGCCAGCCGGCGACCAGCGCCGATACGACGCCGCTCACCAGCGTGGCGAGCAAGATGAGGGGAAGGGTCACGAAGAAACACGCAACTCGGTGGCGAAAGCGGGAGTATACGGGAGTTCGGATACGGCAGGCCCGACCGGGCGGGCGCACTGCGACCGCGGCTGCGCGCCTTCAGGCGCCGGCCTTGCCGGCCGGCTCCGTCCCGATCGCCTGCATCAGCCGCGCGGTGCGGAACAGCCGTTCGCGGCGCAGCGTGTCCACCAGCGGCTCCTCGCGTCCCAGCGCCCGGGCGTAATCGGTCGCGCCGGCCAGCCGCGGCGCGATCCGCGCCGGCCCGGCCTGCAGCCAGTCGGCCAGCTGGCGGTCGGGATCCCAGGCGGCCAGCCCCTGGCGCCTGAGCTCGGCGCGGTCGAAGTCCTTCAGATTCCAGGTCAGCACCCGCACCAGCGGCGTGGCCGGCCCCGGCGCCCGCGCGCGGCTGGCCAGGCCGGCGGCGATCACATGCCAGTCTTTCGGATCGCTGTAGCGCAGGCCCGCCTCGTAGGCCGACAGGTCGCCCGGATCGGCGCCGGCGAAGCGGCTGCACATCGATGCCCATTCGGCGTCGAGCTCGGCCGCCGGCCGGCCCCAGATGCGCGCGGCGTTGCGCCGCCATTCCTCGCCGATGCGGGCGCTCCAGACCGGCGCGAACCAGCCGTCGCCGGCCAGGTCGAGCAACAGCGGCCGCACGATGGACGACATCAGCACGCAGGCGTCGAGCACCAGGAACAGCGGCGCGTCCTTCAACGCAGATACCGGCCGAACCAGTCCAGCGCGTGCTTCCAGCCATCCATGGCCGCCTCGCGCCGGTAGCTCGGCCGGTAGTCGGCGTGGAAGGCATGGCCGGCCTCGCGGTAGACGATGAAGGAGGACGCCTTGGCCGCGGCCGGGCCGGAAGCCAGCGCGTCTTTCATCGTGTTGATGGAGGTCAGCGGGATGCCGGCGTCCTGGCCGCCGTACAGGCCCAGCACCGGGCCCTTGAGCTGGCCGGCGATGTCGACGGGGTTGGTGGGGTGCAGCGGGTCGGTGTCGCCCACCAGCCGGCCATACCACGCCACCCCGGCCTTCACGGCGGGATTGTGGGCGGCATAGAGCCAGACGATCCGGCCGCCCCAGCAGAAGCCGTTGATGCCGATGCGGGCACGGCTGCCGCCATTGGCCGCGGCCCAGCGCGCGGCGGCGTCGAGATCGCCCAGCACCTGGCCGTCGGGCACCTTGGCCACCAGCTCGGTCATCAGCCGCCCGGTGTCCTGGTAGCGCGACGGGTCGCCCTGCCGCGCGTACAGCTCGGGCGCGACGGCCAGGTAGCCGGCCTTGGCGAAGCGCCGGCAGACATCCTTGATGTATTCGTGCACGCCGAATACTTCCTGCACCACCAGGATCACCGGCAGCCCCGTCTTGCCGGCCGGCGCCGCCCGGTAGGCCGGGATCTCGCCGTCGGCCACCGGAATCTTGACTTCGCCGGCCACCAGGCCGTCGCTGTCGGTGTGGATGGCGGTCTGGGCGGCCACCGGGCCGGCGGCCAGCGTGAACCCGCCGGCCAGCGTGGTGACGATGAAGCCGCGGCGGTCGAGCTTCAGCGGCGGCAGCAAGCTGTCGAACTCGGTCTTGATGTTTTGCATGGGAACCCTCGCGCGAGACGTCTGATACGCTCAGCCCGGCGGCGGCTCCACCACGTTGCGCCCCCGCTCCTTGGCCCGGGCCAAGGCTTGCGCAGCGCGTTCCAGCGCGTCGTCCAGGTCTGCAGCGGCCTGTGCCACGCCGATCGATACGGTGATCTGCGTCGCCAGGGCGCCGCGCAGCGCGAACTGGCGGCCCGAGACCTGGTAGCGCAGCCGCTCGCAGGCCGCCGTGACCTCGGCCAGGCGGCCGGGGATCAGCGCGGCGTAGCGATCGCCCGTCAGGCGCGCCAGCGTGTCGAGCGCCGGCATGGCCTGGCGGACCAGATCGGCCAGCTGCCGCAGGATAGCATCGCCGGCCGTTCTTCCCAATGTCCGGTTCATGCGGTCGAAGCGGTCGATGTCGATCAGCGCCAGGCACAGCGGCTCGCCTTCCTGCGCGGCGGCCGACAGCCGCGCCGGGTAGATGCCCTGCAGCCAGCGCCGGTTGTGCAGGCCGGTCAGCGCGTCGTGGGTGGCCATGAAATCCATCGATTCGACGCGCTTGACCGAATCGATGCGCAGGTTCGACGCGCGCAGCCGCGCGCTCAGCAGATCCAGCAGGTTCAGCGCGATGCGCGGCACGGTTTCCATCAGCGCGCGCAGCTGCGCGGCGTCGAACGCCACCAGCCGCGCCGGCCACTGCGCCGTCACGTAGGTGGTGCCGCCGCCGCTGCCCACCACCGCGTGCTCGCCGATGCAGTCGCCGGGCACGAAGCGCGCCAGCTGCTGCTGCATGGCGGCGTCGCGGAACGCCGCCAGCTGGCCCGCGGCGATCACGTAGACGTGGCCGTTGGGTTCGCCCGGCTGCAACAGGAAGGCGCCCAGCGGCAGATGGCGCACGAAGCCGAACGCGTAGGCGCGTTCGCGCTGCTCGTCGCTGCACCCGGTGAACAGGGCGCAGCCGGCCAGCACGCGCTTGTCGTCGTCGGCAAGCGAGCCCGGGACACCGTCTGCAGGCAGGTGGGAAGGGAGTAGGCGCATGGCGTGATTATCGGCATGGCCGGCGGCAAGTTTAGTTTCCTCCGGACCGCCGGCGGCCCGGCAGCCGGCGTCTGCGCGCCCGCGGCCCTACAGTCTCGAAAACGGCGACCGATAACCGGTACATGAGCCCGACTCGTCCCTTTATTCCTTCCACCACGCCGCCCTCCCGCGCCGGCGGGCGCCGGCTGTGCGCGGCGGCGGCGCTGCTGCTGCCGGCGCTGCTGAGCGGCTGCGACTACGTCGGCCTGCAATCGGTCGCCCAGATCGAGGCCCGCAAAGAGGCCGAGGGCAAAGCCATCGGCGGCGCCTGCCGCCAGGCGGGCCGCGCGCTTGAAGACTGCTTCGCCTTCAACCCCCAGGTTTCCAAGGCGTCGATCTTTTCCGGCTGGCGCGAAATGAACGACTACATGACGCAGAACAATTTGGGCGTGGTCCATCCGGAGGTCGTGCCCGCGCTGCCGGCCAGCCGCGCCCGGCCGGCCCCGTCGGCAGCCGTCGACGATCCGCTGCCCCGGACGATGGCGCGGCCGGCCACGCTGCCGCTGCGCTAGGAACGGCGGCCGGTCCGGCTACGCAACCCCGGCCTCGCAATCCCGGCCGGGCGCCGCAGCGCTGCCGGCGGCGGCCCGGCCCGCGCCCGGCCGCGCTGGCGCACAATACGCCCTTGCCTTTTCGCCGTCGATCGCCATGCCTCGCCGCTTTGCCTGCCTGTCCGCCGTCCTCTGCGCTTGCGTCCTGCTGGAAGGCTGCCCGTCGGGCGGCCGCGACGCGCCGGCCGCGCCCGACACGCCGGCCCTGTACGACGCCGAACTGCTCTATGCCGATTACCGGGAAAACCCCGGCGCCGCCGACCGCCGCTATGCCGGCCGCGTCTTCACCGTGACCGGCCGCATGCAGCGCGTCGTGCCCGCAGCCGGCGGCGCCGTGGAAATGGACCTGAAGGCGGCGGACCCCGCCGCGCCGGTGCGCGCACAGCTGGCCCCGATGCAGGCCTGCGCGGCGGGCACGCCATGTGCGGCGGCCGACGCCGTCGCGCCGCTGATGCGGGGCGCCAAGGTCTACCTGCGCTGCACCGGCGGCGGGCCTGGCGCCCGCGTGCCGACGCTGCTCGACTGCGTGCTGGCGGATCCGCCGGCGCGCAAGGCCGGCTGAGCGCCGCCCGCGACCGGCGCCATCGATGCCGGTAAGATGGCGGCTTCGATCCAGACCAACGCAACCAACGCGAATCCACCATGAACGAGACAGCTCTCATCAACGCGCAGGAACACCTCAAGGGACAGATCACGGCCGTGCAGAATGTGCTGAGCATGCTGATCGTGGCCCACCCCAATTCGGAACAGCTCAAGAGCGTCATCCAGACGATCTCGCAACAGGTGGCGCCCACGCTCGACCAGGCCCACCCGGAATTCAAGAAAGGCTGGCTCGCCGTGATCGCCAACGTGTGCCAGACCGAGGAAGGCGGCGCGCCCGGTACCGGCGCCCAGCACTGAGCCCCGTCCAACGCCACCCGCCAGGAGCCGACATGAGCCGCCAACTCGCCGATGCCGCCGAAATCCGCCGCGCCGTCCAGGAAGCCGTGGATGCCCTGCCAGAAATCAAGGTCGACGGCGAACGCGTCGAAGTATGGGAACCGCGCCGGCATGCCCCTGATGATCAAGGATGCAACTGGAGCATCGACGGATATGACGGTCCCGACGTCTATGAACCGCTGGTGGCGGAATGCACAGCGCTAGTGCGCGCTCGCTATAACCTGAGGGACTGAAGGGTCCGGCGCCGCCACGCGCGGCTGCCGGTGGCGGGAAGCCGGGACGGCAACGGCGGTCAGCGCCGCGGGGCCTGGCTGTCGTCGTCGCAGTACTGCGCCACCAGGCGCAGCAATTCCCTGCTGTCGACCGGTTTCGACAGGAAGGCGTCGAACCCGTATTTGATCGCGATCGCGCGATCGTATTGCGCGGTGCGGCCCGTCACCGCGATCAGCGCGATCGGCTCGAGATTGGGCGCAACGCGGATCGTGGCGGCGATTTCCAGCCCGTTCGGGGCCGGCATGTCGATGTCGAGGATGGCCACGCGGGGCCGCCAGTCCAATACCGTGCGCAGCGCTTCCCGGCCCGAATACGCCGTTCTCACGTCGTAGTGGTCGCTGCACATCTCCGCTAGCGCATCGGCGGCGTTGGCGTAGTCGTCGGCTATCAAGAGTTTGCACGGGACCTTGGTCGCCATGAGATTCCTTGTTGTTGTGCCCCCGCGCGGAAAGCGGTGCGGCGGGCCGGCGCCGCACCGCGCCGGCCCGCGCTACCGATGGGGAACGCCTTCCACGGGAAATTCCAGTCGGGCAACGCTTACTCCCCCAGCGTTACCGTTCCAGGAAACTGCGCCTGGAGGAAATCGACCGCGGCCGCCTGCGCTTCGGCGGCACTCGCGTAGATCTTGTCGTCCTGCAGCAGCGGGAAACCGATGACGCGCACTCGCATGAGGTAGCCGTCCGGGACCTGCGCGACATCGATCTCGAAATTGCGCTCGTCGACCCACCCGGTGGCCTGCCGCTTCCAGTCCTCCATGCCGGTACCCTCATGCTCCTGCGTTGACACAAGTTTACCGAATGGTAATGGACGGATTGCGCGCCAGATTGAAACGACGCTTAACGGTAAGCGCGAATGGGCGAAAAAAAGGAAAAATTTTCCCGGACGGGAGGAGAAGGCGGCGCAGGCCGGCAGATGCGGATAAGGAATGCGGGGAAGGATGCCGGGAAGGATGCGGGGAAAGGATGCGGGCCCCTGCCGCTGCGAAGGGCGGCGCACCGCGACCGTGGGCCGCGGTGCCATGTTCGCGCGGCTACGGGTGCGAGTGCCGGGCCACGGAAGGGTCGGCCTTCGTCTTGGCGTCGGCCTGAGGCTCGGTCTTTGCCCCCCGGCCGCCCATCAGTATGCAGGCCTTGATCAACAGGTACATGAAACCGATCGTCGCCGCGATGACTGCGGCGAAGGTGAGCGCTACTTCCATCTCGAGTCTCCTGTGGGAGTTGGAAGGCCCAGTCTAGGCCTGGGCGCGATGGAAGCGGCTTACCGATCGGACAGGTCCGCCCAGGGGTGACAGCGGGATGTCATTACCATCCGGAAAGGCGGCCGCAATGCGCCCACACAGGCGGCTGGTATGATGCGCCGCTCGAGCCGCGGTCCGAATTGCGACGTTTTTTTCCGAGAATGGGCAAGAAGAAAACCGAACCACGCATTGGCATGAAAGAAGTGGCGCGCCTGGCGGGCGTATCCACCATGACGGTATCGCGCGCCCTCACCAGTCCCGGGCGCCTGTCGGAGCAGACGCTGCGGCGGGTGCGCGAGGTGATCGACCGCATCGGCTACGTGCCGAACCGCGTGGCGGGCAACCTGTCTTCGGACCGCACCACCCTGGTCGCGCTGATCGTGCCCAATCTGCGCAACGCGATCCTGGCCGAGACGATCAAGGGCATCAACGACGTCCTGTTCAAGCACGACTTCCAGCTGATGATCTCGGACTGCGCCAACTCTCCGGTGATCGAGGAAAAGCTGGTCCGCACCTATCTCGCGCAGCAGGTGTGCGGCATCATCCTGCACAACACCATGCACACGCCGGGCACCAAGACCGTGCTGCGCGCCGCCGGCATCCCCTGCGTGGAAACCGGCAACCTGATCGCGTCGCCGCTCGACATGATCGTCAGCTACTCCAACAGCGCCGCCGGCAGCGCGATGGCGCGCCACTTCGCCGAGCGCGGCTACCGCCGGCCCGGCCTGATCACGCTGAAGATCCGCGACCGCGAACGTATCCGCGCCGCGCGCCGCGGCTTCCTGGCCGGCCTGCGCACGGCCGGCCTGTCGATCGACCGCAACGCCATCCTGGAAGTCGACGCCGGCCTGGAAAGCGCGGGCAAGGGCATGGCGCAATTGCTGGAAGCGGCGCCCCGCACCGACGCGGTCTACCTGGTGGGCGACGTGCTGGCCGCCGGCGCGCTGTTCGAATGCCAGCGCCGCGGGCTGCGCGTGCCGGACGACATCGCGCTGGCCTCCTCCGACGACAGCGAATGGCTGGCCAACCTGATCCCGGCCATGACCACCGTGCGCTATCCCCGCTACGAGATCGGCGTGCAGGCCGCGCAGGCCATCGTCGACAGCGCGCTCGGCCGCCGCCACCCGCTGCGGCTCGACCTGGGGTTCGAGATCCTGCAGCGCCAGAGCACCTGAACCGCCGCCCGCGCGGTTTGACCGCGCCATTCCACGGGAGTACTATGTTCTCGATAACATCGAGATTGCCCAGCAAGAGCGCCCCGAAATGTTATCGATAACCATCTCAGGCTGGAACAGGAAACAAGTCATGAGCACAGCGATAGCATCATCCGCGGCCCGCGAACACGCCCCTTGGGAAGACGTGTTCTCGGTCACTCCGCTTACCCCCGTTTTCGGCGGCCGGGTCGAGGGCATCGACCTCACCGGGCCGCTGTCGCCCCACACCATCGCCGCCATCGACGCGGCCATGGACGAGTACGCCGTGCTGGTCTTCCCCGGCCAGCGCTTCGACGACGAAACGCAGTTCGCCTTCGGCGGCCGCTTCGGCAAGATCGAAGGCGTTTCCACCGCGGTCGACCAGGAACGCCTGCGCCTGGCCAACAAGCAGATCAACGACATCTCCAACGTTGGCCGCGACGGCAAGCTGCTGCCCGCGGGCGACCGCCGGCGCATGTACAACCTCGGCAACCTGCTGTGGCACAGCGACAGCAGCTTCAAGGCCGTCCCTGCCCGCTATTCGATGCTGCACGCCCGCGTGGTGCCGCCCGAAGGCGGCGAGACCGAATTCGCCGACATGCGCGCCGCGTGGGATGCGCTGCCGGAGAAGACCAAGCTGAAGATCCGCGACCTGGTCTGCGACCACTCGGTGATCTACTCGCGCCAGCAGCTGGGCTTCGAAGCGTTCTCGCCCGAAGAGGCCGAGCGCAGCAAGCCCATGCCGCAGCGCCTGGTGCGCCAGCACGAAACGTCGGGCCGGATCTCGCTGTTCCTGTCGGCCCACATCGGCACCATCCACGGCTGGCCGCGGCCGGAGGCCCTGGCGCTGATCCGCGAACTGACCGAGTTCGCCACCCAGCCCAGATTCGTCTACACCCATCGCTGGTCGGTGGGCGACCTGGTCATCTGGGACAACCGCAGCACCATGCACCGCGGCCGCCCCTACGAAGATCAGGTCCATCCGCGCGAACTGCGGCGGGTGACGATCGAAGGGGTGGCTTCCACGCTGGACCAGCCCGTGAAGTTCGATTGAAGGCAGCCGCCCGCGCGGGCCGGCGCATCGTCCGGCCCGCGCGGGCTGCGGTTCAAGCGCCGTCCTTGGTCCACGCGGTCAAGAGACGGAAGCGGTTCGCGATGTAGTAGTTGTCCGACAGGGTCAGCAGGCGGTCGTGCCGGTCGCGGTACGCCCTGACGATGCGCAGCGCCGGACTGCCTTCGTCGAGCCCGAGCTGGGCGACGGCGACCGCCGGCATCAGCACCGATTCGATCTCCTGCTCGACCTTGTAGACCTCCTGGCCGAATTGCTCCTGCAGCATCCGGTACATGCTGGGGTGGTTGCCGTGCAGCCGGTCTTTGATGCTTTCGAATTCGGGGCGGACCATCGCGCGGGTGTAGGTGATGATCTTGTCTTCCTCGACCAGCCGCCGGTTGGCATGCCACAGCAGCCATCTGGAGCCGACCTCGCAGCGCAGCCTGCCGGCTTCCCCCTCGTCCAGCGTGATGACTTCCTCGTCGAACACCTCCAGCCGGGTCCGCTCGGTGAACGCCATGAATTCCTGCATGGTGCCCAGCGCGGCCGCGTAGCTGGGCGACGGCCAGGTCGGCCGGGCCGCGGTCACCACCGTGCCGGTGCTGGGCTGGCGCCGGATCATGCCGCTGTCGACCAGCCGGCGGGTGGCCTCGCGCACCGTATGCCGGCTCACGCCATAGGCCTTGCTCAGCTCCGCCTCGGTAGGCAGGAGCGATCCCACCGCGTACTTGCCGGAGCCGATGTCTTGCAGCAGGCACTGGTGCAGCCACGCGTACCGCGGCAGCAGCTTGCGCTCCTTGGCGGGACGATTTTCTCTTTCCGGCATACGACGATCCCCACGAACAAAGTTGTTGCTCCAACAATGTCCGTACATTAATATTCAAGGCCATAGAGTAATGTACGTACATTGAAGCCGGACAGCCCGGGAAGGCCCGGCCGGGGCCGGCCCCCGCAGGCCGGAAGTGTACCTGCCGCCGCACGGCCGGCAGGCCCGGCACCTTCAGGAGGAGACAATGAAAAGAGACGTCGTTCTGCGAGAAGTCGGCCTGCGCGACGGCCTGCAGATCCATCCGCAATTCATGCCTACGGAAGACAAGCTGGCGTGGATCAGGGCCGAGGCAGCGGCGGGCATTGCCGAAATCGAGGTCACGTCGTACACGCCGGCCAGGCTGCTGCCGCAGTTCGCCGATGCCGAGCAGGTAACGTCGGAATCGCTGCGCATTCCCGGCCTTACCGTCGCCGCCCTGATCCCCAATCTGCGCGGCGCCCAGCGCGGCGTCGAGCTGGGCGTGCACAAGCTCGACTTCGTGCTGTCGGTCAGCGAAACCCACAACCAGAAGAACGTCCGCCGCAGCCGCGAAGAGTCGCTGGCCGATTTCAAGGCGGTCATCACGCTGGTCCGCGGCGTCCCGGCCGCGACGCGGCCCAAGGTGTGCGGCGGCCTGGCCACGGCGCTGGGCTGTTCCTACGAAGGGCGGGTCGCGGTGTCCGAGGTGGTCCGCCTTGCCGTGGCGATGGCCGAGGCCGGCGCCGACGAGCTGACCATTCCCGACACCGTGGGCTATGCCGATCCCGCGCTGGTGCGCACGGTGTTCACGGCCGTGATGAAAGAAGTGGGCAGCCTGCCCGTCGCCGCTCACTTCCACGACACGCGCGGCACCGGGCTCGCCAACGTGGCGGCCGCGCTGGACGCCGGCGTCCGGCATTTCGACGCCGCCCTGGCCGGCCTGGGCGGCTGCCCGTTCGCGCCGGGCGCGAGCGGCAACATCGTCATGGAAGACGCCTGCTTCATGCTCGAATCCATGGGCTACGCGACCGGGGTCGACCTCGAGCAGCTGCTGGCGGTCCGGCAATTGGTCCGCAACGCCCTGCCCGACATCGACATGCACGGCGCGATCGCCCGCGCCGGCCTGCCGCGCGGCTTCGTGCCGGCGACGCCGCCCCGGCACCGCGACGCGCGGCCGGCCAGCGTTTCCTGACGCCGGCGCCCTCCCCACTCCAACGGACAAGACAAAGGCGGACATGGAATACGAAACCCTGAGCTGCGAACGCACGGAAGACGGCCTGATGGTCGTGACGCTCAACCGGCCGGAACTGCGCAATGCGGTCAACACACAGATGGGCAAGGACCTGCGCAGCGTCTTCCTGCCCCTGCGGTTCACGCCCGGCGACCTGCGCTGCATCGTCGTCACGGGCGCCGGCGACAAGGCCTTTTCGTCGGGCGGCGACCTCAAGGAACGCAGGGGCATGACCGAAGAGGCCTGGCGCCTGCAGCACGCCATTTTCGAAGAAGCCTTCTACGCGATCATGGACTGCGCGGTTCCCGTCATCGCGGCGGTCAACGGCGTGGCGTATGCGGGCGGATGCGAGCTGGCGCTGGCCTGTGACTTCATCTACGCCGCCCGCAACGCGCGCTTCGCGCTGACCGAGGCCAGCCTGGGCATCATCCCCGGCGCGGGCGGCACGCAGAACCTGCCGCGCGCCGTGGGCGAACGGCGCGCCAAGGAACTCATCATGAGCGCCACGCCGTTCTCGGCCGAGCAGGCCTACGAATGGGGAATGGTCAATGCGCTGTGCGAGCCCGACGCGCTGATGCCCACCGTGCTGACCGTGGCCCGCAGGATCTGCGGCAACGCCCCCATTTCGGTCGCGCAGGCCAAGAAGGCGATCCACTACGGCCTGCAGACCGACCTGAAAACCGGCCTGATGCTCGAAGTCCAGGCCTACGAGAAAGTGATTCCCTCGGAAGACCGCAAGGAAGGCATCGCCGCCTTCAACGAAAAGCGCCCGCCCCGCTTTACCGGGCGCTAGCAACGTGCGCGCGGTGCCGGATGCCGGCCCGCGCACCCCGAAAGCAAAACGGAATCAGGAGACAGACCATGAAACTATCCGCGCTCAAGCGCCTGGCCATCGTATCCATGCTGGCGCTGGGCGCCACCGCGGCCCACGCCCGCTACCCCGAACATCCGATCAAGCTGATCGTGCCCTACGCGCCGGGCGGATCGTCCGACATCGTGGGCCGGCAGGTGGCCAAGTTCTTGGGCGATGCGCTGGGCACGGCGGTGGTGGTCGAGAACGTCGGCGGCGGGGGCGGCGCCAACGGCGTGCAGCGCGCCGCGCAGGCGCCGGCCGACGGCTATACCCTGCTGCTCGGGGCCAACTCGGAGCTGCTGATCAACAAGCTGCTGCGCCCCGAACTGCCGTACGAGGCGACGCGCGACTTCACGCCGCTGGCCTCGATCGGCACCGGCGCCATCGTCATCGCCGGCAAGACATCGCTGAAGGCGTCGAACCTGAAGGAAGCGATCGAGCTGTCCCGCGCGCAGGGCGGCGGCCTGAACTACGGAACCTCGGGCGTCGGCACCATCCAGCACCTGGTGGGCGAAATGCTGAAGCTGCGCGCCAACGCGCCGCTGACGCACGTGGCCTACCGGGGCGCCGGCCCGCTCGCCGCCGACCTGGCCGCCGGCCACGTCGAGCTCGGCATCGCCACGCTGGCGTCGGTGCTGCCCCTGATCCAGACCGACAAGATCAAGGGCTATGCGGTCAGCTCGGCCAGGCGCAGCGAATTCGCGCCGGACATCCCCACCATTTCCGAGACCCCGGGGCTGCCCGCCACGTCGATCGAAACCTGGTACGGCGTGTTCGCGCCCGCGGCGCTGCCCGCCGATATCGCCAGGACCCTGCAAGAGAAGCTGACGGCCGCGCTGAGCCACCCCGAGCTAGCCAAGCTGCTGGCCCAGCAGGCCATCAGCATCGACAGCAAGGACCCCGGCGAACTCAAGCGCTTCCTGCAGCAGGAAACGGAAAAGTACCGCGCGATCATCGCCGAGGCCCGCATCAGCGTCGAGTAATCGCCGGGCATCGGCCCCGGTCCACGCAAACCCTTCGATTCCAGGCACACCCCATATGTCTTCTACGCTGCCTTTGCAGGGCATGACCGTCATCGAGATCGGACATACCGTGGCGGCGCCCTATGCGGGGATGATCCTCGCGGAACTGGGCGCCGACGTCATCAAGGTGGAGAACCCGGACGCCGGGGACTACACGCGCGGCATGCCGCCCTTCCGCGACGGCGCCTCGG
Organism: Pigmentiphaga soli; assembly: GCF_039541095.1. Lineage (NCBI taxonomy): Bacteria > Pseudomonadati > Pseudomonadota > Betaproteobacteria > Burkholderiales > Alcaligenaceae > Pigmentiphaga > Pigmentiphaga soli. Next base: position 9,177 of record NZ_BAABFO010000036.1, on the reverse strand, counting down.
CCGTCTACCAGGCGCTGAACCGGGGCAAGCGCAGCATCGCCCTCGACATGAAACGGCCGCGCGACGCCGCGCTGCTGAAACGGCTGATCGTCGAAAAAGCCGACGTGGTCCTGCACAACCTGAAATACGGCGCGATGGAAAAGCTGGGCTTCGGCGCCGAGGAACTGCTGCGGCTCAAGCCCGGGCTGGTCTACTGCAACGTGGGCGCCTTCGGCCGCACCGGGCCGCTGCGCGACCGGCCCGGCTACGACCCGCTGATGCAGGCCTATACGGGCATCATGAGCATCATGGGCGAGGAAGGGCGGCCGCCCGTCAGGGTGGGCGTCTCCATCACCGACCAGGCGGCCGGGATGTGGGCCGTGATCGGCATCCAGGCGGCTTACCAGGAAAGCCGGCGCAGCGGCGCCGGCGGCGTGGTCGATACCTCGCTGTTCGAAACCGCGCTGTGCTGGCTGACCGTGCAATATTCGTCGTTCGACGCCTCCGGCGTGGTGCCGAAGCGCGAAGGGTCGGGGCTCGCCATGATGGCGCCGTACCAGGCCTTCGAAAGCGCGGATTCCTACCTGATGGTGGCCGCCGGCAACGACAATAATTTCCGGAAGCTGTGCGGCGCGCTCGAGCGGCCGGATCTCGCGCTCGACCCGCGCTTCGCCGCCAACAAGGGCCGCGTCGAGCACCGCCCCGCCCTGCTGGCCGAACTCGAACCCATCTTCCGGCGCAAGACCACGGCGCAATGGCTGGCCCTGCTGGAAGCGGCCGGGGTGCCGTGCAGCCCCATCAAGCGGATCGACGAAGTGGTGGACGATCCGCATGCGCAGGCGCTGGAGATCTTCCAGCCGTCGCCGGACGGCGCCGGCCACATCCTCGGCCTGCCGCTGTCGTTCGACAGCGCCCGCCCGCCGTTCCGCCGGGCGGCGCCGGGGCTGGGGGAACATACCGGGGAGATCCTGTCCGGGCTATGCGGCGGCGCGGCCCCGGAAGACCCCGCCCAGGCCTGAACCCTTGCGGCGGCAGGCCCGTACCGGGCATCATTGCCTGCCGCCGCCCGCGGCCGCATCGACACAGACTTTCCCCTGCGAGGACATTCATGCGCTACGTCGCAATCCAACACAACGGCAAACCCGTCCTGGGACTGAGGACGGCCGACGGCAACATCGGAATCATCGGCGACGAGAGCATCGAATCGCTGCTCGCCCGCGGGGTCGACCTGGCCCGGCACGGCGCGCAGCAAGCCGTCGGCGAGGTGGTTTCGGCCAGCGAGGCGGCCTACCTCCCGCCACTGGCCCGGCCGCCCAAGATCATCTGCGTGGGCCTGAACTACGCCGATCACGCCAAGGAAACGAAACTCGAACAGCCGGACTACCCGACGCTGTTCCTGCGGGTGCCGACCAGCCTGGCGGCGCACCAGGCGCCCCTGGTCCGCCCGGCCGCGTCCGATTCGCTGGACTTCGAAGGCGAGGTGGCGGTCGTTCTCGGCAAGGGCGGGCGTTTCGTCGACCGCGAACGCGCGCTCGAGCTCGTCGCCGGCTACGCGCTGTTCAACGACGGCTCGGTGCGCGAGTACCAGTTCAGGACGACGCAATGGACGGCCGGCAAGAATTTCGACCGCACCGGCGGCTTCGGCCCGGACCTCGTCACCGCCGACGAACTGCCGCCCGGCGCGCGCGGCCTGCGGATCGAGACCCGGCTCAACGGCCAGGTGGTGCAGTCGGCCAACACCAGCGACATGCTGTTCGACGTGGCAACGCTGATTTCGCTGATCAGCGACGTGATGACGCTGGAGCCGGGCGACGTGATCGTTTCCGGCACGCCGGCCGGCATCGGCTGGACGCGCGAACCCAGGCTGCTGATGAAGGCGGGCGACGTGTGCGAAGTGACGGTCGAAGGGCTGGGGACGCTGCGCAACCCGGTGGTGGACGAAGCGGACGCCGGCTGATTCGCAAAAATCGGGCAAATCGGCTAGAATCTTTGTCTTGCTTTCGGTGGTGGCTGTAGCTCAGTTGGTAGAGTCCCGGATTGTGATTCCGGTTGTCGTGGGTTCGAGTCCCATCAGCCACCCCAACTTAAGATTTGGCATAAGGCGCGCAGTGCCTTGGCCGTGAAAGGCCCCTAGTGAACCACTAGGGGCCTTTTTCTATGTCCGATGCGCAGCATTTGCAGTAATGAGAATTACTGTCAATAATTCGGCGTTCCGCACGCGCAAGAACCCGCACGGCGCTCCTGTCGCATTTTCCGCCGCCATACAAAGGATCGATCCCATGAGCAAGGCAGCCATCCGCCATTCCTTCTGGTTCGTGTGGCGCATGCCCATCGCGCTGGCCGTGCTGACAGCATTCGGCCTGCTGGCCGCCCTGCTGGGCACCGGGATCTGGCATGGCACTGCATGGGTGGCCCTGTTCATCCCCATCGCGGTCGCCTGCTGGCACGCCTTGCGGCCCCGTTGAAGCGTTCCGCGTTCTCTCGCCATAATTGCAACACGGTTGCATAAGCCTATAATGCAACTCCATTGCAAATAACCGGCGGCTTTCGGCGTGCCCTCCCCTGGGCCAGCCCGCAACCGCCATGCGGCGCAGAGAGGCTGCCCATGACTTTTCCCCGGCTCCCCGTGACCGTGCTCTCAGGCTTCCTGGGCGCCGGCAAGACCACCCTGCTCAATCACATTCTCAACAACCGCGAAGGGCGGCGCGTGGCCGTCATCGTCAACGACATGAGCGAGGTCAACATCGACGCCGCGCTGGTGCGCGACGGCGGCGCCGCGCTGTCGCGCACCGACGAAAAGCTGGTGGAGATGAGCAACGGCTGTATCTGCTGCACGCTGCGCGAAGACCTGCTGGTCGAGGTGCAGCGCCTGGCGCAGGAAGGCCGGTTCGACCAGCTGGTGATCGAGTCCACCGGCATCTCGGAACCGCTGCCCGTGGCCGAGACCTTCACCTTCGCCGGCGAGGACGGCCGCAGCCTGTCCGACGTCGCCCGGCTCGACACCATGGTGACGGTGGTGGACGCCTTCAACTTCCTGCGCGACTACCAGTCGCACGACAGCATCCGCTCGCGCGGCGAATCGATGGGCGAGGAAGACGACCGCACCGTGGTGGACCTGCTGATCGAACAGATCGAGTTCTGCGACGTGATCGTGCTCAACAAGATCGACCTGGTCGGCCCCGCAGAGCGCGACCGGCTGCTGGCGATCCTGCGCGGGCTGAACCCGCGCGCCCGGATCGAGATTGCCCGATTCGGCGCGGTGGCGCTCGACAAAGTGCTCGATACCGGGCTGTTCGATTTCGACCAAGCCTCGCTGGCGCCCGGCTGGCTCAAGGAACTGCGCGGCGAGCACACGCCGGAGTCGCAGGCCTACGGCATCGCCAGCTTCGTCTATCGCGCCCGCCGCCCCTTCCACCCCGAGCGCTTCCACGCGCTGATCGAAAGCGAGTGGCCCGGCGTGATCCGGTCGAAGGGATTCTTCTGGCTCGCCAGCCGGCCCACGCTTGCCGGCTCGTGGTCGCAGGCCGGGGGCGTGTGCCGCCACGGCATCGCAGGCCAATGGTGGGCCGCCGTGCCGCAACGGCATTGGCCGGACGACCCCGAAGCGGTAGCGCTGATCCGCGCCAACTGGGCCGACGACGTGGGCGACGCGCGCCAGGAACTGGTGCTGATCGGCATCGGCATGGACGAGGCAGGCCTGCGTGCGCGCTTCGATGCCTGCCTGCTGAGCGATGCGGAAATGGCGGACGGGCCAGCCGCCTGGACAGGCTATCGCGACCCGTTTCCGGCCTGGGAGGCATGAGACGGGGCGACGGGACGCGGCCTGCGCGTGCCGCCCCTCTCCAGTGGCGGGGCGCCCGTCGCCGGATCAGGCCAGCGCCGGATAATCCACGTACCCTTCGCGCCCGCCGCCGTAGAACGTGCCGGGATCCGGCGCGTTCAGCGGAGCCCCGCGCCGGAAGCGCAGCGGCAGATCGGGATTGGCGATGAACAGCTTGCCGAAGGCCACCGCGTCGGCCTCGCCGGATTCGACCACCTTGCTGGCGGTCTCGAAGTCGAAGTTCTCGTTGGCCACGTACACGCCGCCGAACGCCTCTTTCAGCTGGGGGCCGATGCGGTTGGCGCCGAGCGATTCGCGGGCGCAGATGAAGGCGATCTTGCGGCGGCCGAGTTCGCGCGCCACATAGCCGAAGGTCGCCAGCGGATCGGAGTCGCCCATGTCGTGCGCGTCGCCGCGCGGCGCCAGGTGCATGCCGACGCGGTCGGCGCCCCAGACGTCGATCACGGCGTCGGTCACTTCCAGCATCAGCCGGGCGCGGTTCTCGATCGAGCCGCCGTAGTCGTCGGTGCGGCGGTTGCTGCGGTCCTGCAGGAACTGGTCGAGCAGGTAGCCGTTGGCGCCGTGGATCTCGACGCCGTCGAAGCTGGCGGCCTTGGCGTTTTCGGCGCCCAGGCGGTAGGAGGCCACCACGTGCGGGATCTCGTCCAGGTCGAGCGCGCGCGGCGTGACATAGGGCCGCTGCGGCCGCACCAGGCTGACGTGGCCGGCCGGCCGGATGGCGCTGGGCGCGACCGGCAGTTCGCCGTCGAGGAAGATCGGGTCGGAGATGCGGCCCACGTGCCACAGCTGCAGGAAGATGCGACCGCCCTTCTCGTGCACGGCCTCGGTGATGCGGCGCCAGCCCGCCACCTGGTCGGAGGTCCAGATGCCCGGGGTGTCGGCATAGCCCACGCCCTGCGGCGTGACCGAGGTGGCCTCGGTCAGGATCAGGCCGGCGGAGGCCCGCTGCGCGTAGTACTCGCGCATCAGGTCGTTGGGCACGCGGCCGCCGCCCACGGCGCGCGAACGGGTCAGCGGAGCCATGAAAATCCGGTTGGGCAATTCGAGCGCGCCCACGCGCACGGGGTCGAAAAGAGTCGTCATGGAAGTTGCCTTGGGAGTGGAAGGACGGCTTGCCCGGCGTCCGCTAGAGTTCGCCTTGCATATGCCGCAGGAAAGCCTGGATGGTGTGTTCGTCGCGCTTGAAGAAGATCCACTGGCCCACCCGCCGCGACGTGATCAGGCCGGCCCGCTGCAGCGTGGCCAGGTGCGCCGAGACGGTAGATTGCGACAGCCCCGCGCGCTGGTCGATCAGGCTGGCGCAGACGCCGATGTCGAGCGGATGTTCCTGGGCCGAGAAATGCTGCGCCGGGTCCTTCAGCCAGCCGAGGATCTGCCGGCGCACCGGATTGGCGAGGGCTTTGTGAATGGCGTCGATGTCCATGTGCGTCTTGGCTACGCAATATATCGTTGATTTACGAATCATATATCGGAAGACAAAGATTCAAAAAACGCCTTCATTCGATATATATTCATAAGGAAATGCCGGGCGGCGATATGCCGCCCGGCCGGTCAGGCATGTACGGGCGCCATCAGCAGGTCTTCGATTCTCACCGGCAGGTCGCGCACGCGCACCCCCGTCGCGTGATGGACGGCCGCGGTCACGGCCGCCGCGAAGCCGGCCAGGCCGATCTCGCCGATGCCGCGCGCCCCCAGTTCGTTGAGCTTCGTATCGGGCGCATCGATGAAATGCACGTCGATCGGCGGCGCGTCGGCATGCGTGGCCACCAGATAGTCGGCCAGATTGCCGTTGACCGGCGCGCCGTTGCGGGCGTCGTAGTGGGTCTGCTCGAACATCGCCATGCCGATGCCCATCACGACCGCGCCCTCGATCTGGTTGCGCCCCGTGCGCAGGTTGATCACCTTGCCGGCGTCGATGAAGGTCACCACGCGCTCGACGCGCAAGCGGGCGATGGCAGGCTCCCACGCCACTTCGACGAAATGGGCGCCGTAGGAATGGATCGAGTACTTGCCGGCGTCCGGGTCGGCGTCGCTGGAGTCCGAGCGGCCATGGCCGGTCACGTGGCTGATCCGCTCGGCCTGCAGGAAGCGTTCGAACGGCTCGCCGGACGACGGCGGCTCGCCGCGGCGATGGATGCGCCCCGCGCTGAAGGCCAGCTCCTCGGCCTTGGCGCCGGCGAAGCGCGAACCCGGCGCGCGCAGCGCGCAGTCGATGGCGTGGCGGGTGGCCTCGCGGGCGGCGGCGAGCACGGCCGGCACCAGCGAGCCGGTGGCCATCGATCCGCCCGACAGCGGCCCGGGCGGCAGCGTCGTATCGCCCAGCACCACCTGGATGCGGTCGAGCGGCAGGCCGCAGGCCTGCGCCGCCATCTGCGCCACGACGGTGTAGGTGCCGGTGCCGATGTCCTGGCTGCCGGTGGCCACGCGGGCAGTGCCGTCGGCATTGAGCTGCACCGAGACCTCGGCCGGCTGCCGCTTGGCCATCCACGAGCACGAGGCCATGCCCCAGCCGAGCACGGCGCCGTCGGCCCGCCGCATCGATCCCACGCGCGGGTCGCGGCGCCCCCAGCCGAAAACCTCGGCGCCCTGCTGCAGGCATTCGCGCATGTGGCGGCTGGAGAACGGCACGTTCTCGGATTCGTCGATGCCGGGCTCGTTGCGCAGCCGCAGTTCGACCGGGTCGATGCCCAGCTGGATGGCCAGTTCGTCCATCGCGGATTCGAGCGCGAACAATCCGGGCACGGCGCCCGGCCCGCGCATCGAGGTATTGGGCGCCAGGTGGCGGCGCGCCGAGCCCGATGTCACGCGCAGGTTGGGCGTGCTGTAGAGGTAGGGCGTGGCCTCGCCGCAGTTCTCTTTCATGAACTCGGCCTGCGCCACGTGGTACAGGTAGTCGTGCTGCAGCGAGGTGAGCCGGCCGTCGGGCCGCGCCGACAGGCGCACGCGCTGCTGGGTGTTGGCGCGGTGGCCGACGTTGTGGAACATCATCCGGCGGTCGACCACCAGCTTGACGGGCCGCCGCAGATTGCGCGCGGCGGCTGCCGCCAGCAGCGCGTGCGGCCACGGCCACAGCTTGCCGCCGAAGCCCGAGCCCAGGTGCTCGGTCACCACCCGCACGCGGTCTTCCGGCACGCCCAGCATCTGCGCCATCGCCCGCTTGTGGTTCTGGATGGCCTGCGTGGTTTCGTACAACGTGAACGACTGGCCGTCGTACAGCGCGACGCTGGCGTGCAGCTCGATCGGATTGTGGGTCTCGATCGGCGTGGTGTAGGTGCGGTCGAGGCGGATCTGCGCGCGCGCGAATTCCGCCGCCGCGTCGCCGCGCTCGTCCTCCACCTTGGGTGGATCGTCGGGCGCCAGCCGCATCGACACGTCGGGCGCGCTGGCGTCGTACTCGGCCCGCACCGCGGCCGCCGCGGCGACCGCCTGTTCGTAGGTATCGGCCACCACCAGCGCCACGTACTGGCCGTAGTAGCGGATGACGTCGTCCTCGAACGGCGGCCGGGTCTCGTCCACCTTGGCGCCGGCGTCGGCCGCCACGCGGTAGAAGCGGCCGATATTGTCGCGCGTATAGACCATGTGTACGCCCGGCATCGCGGCCGCCGCCTCGGTATGCAGCGCGCGCAGGCGGCCGTTGGCGATGGTGGCGCACACCGGCACCGCGTACAGCATGCCTTCGAAATCGTGATCGGAGGTGTAGCGGGCCAGGCCGGTCAGCTTGTAGGGGCCTTCCACGCGCGGAAAGGCGCCGCCGATGAAAGGCTCGGTCTGTAGGGTATCGCTCATGAAACTGCTCTCCCGTCTGTGCTGGTGGCTGCCTGCAGCGCGTGGACCAGGCAGCGCCTGGCCAGCTCCACCTTGAAGCCGTTCTCGCTTTGCGGACGCGCGCCCTGCAGCACCCGCCTGGCGGCGGCGTCGAAGGCGGCGTCCTCGGGCGCGCGGCCGGCCAGCATCGCCTCGGCTTGCGGCACCCGCCACGGACGCGCGCCGATGCCGCCCATCGCGAAGCGCGCGCTCGCGATGCGCGGGCCGTCCATGCGTACCACCACGGCGGCCGAGGCGAGCGCGAATTCGTACGAGGCGCGGTCGCGCAGCTTCAGGTACAGCGAGCGGCTGCCGTCCGGCAGCGGCGGCAGCGTTACGTGCGTGATGAGGTCGCCGGGCTCCAGCACGGTTTCGCGCTGCGGGGTGTCGCCCGGCAGCGTGAAGAAATCGCCGATCGCGACCTGGCGCGCGCCGCCCTGCCCCTCGATGTGGATGACGGCATCGAGCGCCATCAGCGCCACGTTCATGTCCGACGGATTGCTGGCGATGCAGGCGTCGCTGGTGCCCATGACCGCGAGATTGCGGTTGAAGCCGCCGATCGCCGCGCAGCCGCTGCCGGGCTCGCGCTTGTTGCAAGGCATCGCGACGTCGCGGAAATACACGCAGCGGGTGCGCTGCAGCAGGTTGCCGCCGGTGGTGGCCATGTGCCGCAGCTGCGGCGAGGCGCCCGACAGCAGCGCCTGCGACAGCACGGCATAGCGGCTGGCCACCAGCGGATGGTGGGCGAGGTCGGCATTGCGCACCATGGCGCCGATGCGCAGGCCGCCGTCGGGCAGCGCATCGATGCCCGCCAGCGGCAGCCGGTTGATGTCGAGCACCCGGCTCGGCCGTTCCACGTCCAGCTTCATCAGGTCGACCAGCGTGGTGCCGCCGGCCAGGAAGCGCAGCGGCACGCCTTGCCGCGCCATGTCGGCGGCGGTGCGCACGGCCTGGGCCACGTCGCCGGCCCGGCTCAATTCGAAAGCTTGCATGACGGCCTCCGTCAGGATGCGGCCCGGACCTGCCGGATGGCGGCCAGGATGTTGGCATAGGCGCCGCAGCGGCAGATGTTGCCGCTCATGCACTCCTTGACGTCTGCGTCCGACGGGCCGCAGGGCTCGTTCAGCAGCGCCGCGGCCGACATGATCTGGCCGGCCGTACAGTAGCCGCACTGGTAGCCGTCGTGTTCGAGAAAAGCCTGCTGGACAGGATGCAGCGCGCCGTCGCGCGCCAGCCCTTCGATGGTGATGACCTCGTCGTTGCCGTCCAGCGTAGCGGCCAGCACCAGGCAGGCGTTGACCCGCCGGCCGTTCAGGTGCACGGTACAGGCGCCGCACTGGCCGTGGTCGCAGCCCTTCTTGGTGCCGGTCAGCGCCAGCCGTTCGCGCAGGCAGTCGAGCAGCGTGGTGCGCGGGTCGAGTTCGACCGAACACGGCTGACCGTTGATGCTGAACGCGACCGTCATCGCCGACGCGGCGGCCGGCGCCGGACGCGGCCGCACGGCCGGTGCGGCCATCGCCGGCGCCGCGGCGGCGGCGGCGGCCGCGGCGGCG